>NZ_CALSOK010000021.1:0-131110 GCF_943787955.1 uncultured Paraglaciecola sp. | reverse complement strand
TGATTTTCCACATCAAACCAGTCAAATTCAGGTAATGTGCTGTCGTAAATACTGTCTCCTGTTTTTGCTGAGCTCATGTAAAAAGTGGCAATGATATTAGGCTTGCTTTGAGGTGGCAGGTTGAGTGTGGCCTGCCAGCGCTCAAATTTTCCTTCGAAATTCATACCTGCATGCTGACCAGAAAAAGACACAGTGCCTGATTGATGACTACTTTTAATTTCTGCTTGGACAACTGTTGTAATCAAACTTAAATATAGTGTAATAGAAAATGACAACAGCATTCCTATCGAAAACGTTCTGTTTAAAAACGTACTGTTTATAAGAGTCTTCATTTTTTAAACCACCACATTCGGCTAATTAAATTTATATCATGCTTTTTATTGTGCCACACAACCGCACTTACATGACCGGCAATCAAAGCGCCGAGCACAGTTGCTGTTATCCAGTGCACATTATTGGCTAACGTCTCAATAGACTTATTTCTGGCCACACCCGGGATATGTGGCCAGTTGATCCAGTCAACAAACACAAAAGTGGGTAAACCGAACGGACTGGCCGACACCATTAGCCACCCAGACAAAGGCATAGTGACCAATGCTATATATAAAAATATATGCCCTAACTTAGCTTTATATAACTGCTGTTGGCTAAGCGCGTCTGGTAAGGCCGGAGAACGGGTAACTAACCTGGTTCCTACCCTGAGTATCACAGCCCACAAAACCAGCACACCTGAGGCTTTGTGTATTTGAAAAAGCCGGTATTGGTCAGCCTTACTAATATCTGCATTGACCATGTAAAGACCGCTGGCAAACATAAACAATAAAGCCAAAGCAATAGCCCAGTGCAGCACAATGCTAAGGCTATGGTATCTTTGCGTTGAGGTTGTCATATTTATGATTCTTTGCTTTGCTACTCACCAGAATGTGTAAATTCGCCTTCTATCATCACCTCTACTTTGTCGCCGATACTTGGCACATATTTTTTCATACCAAAGTCAGAACGCACGATATGAGTTGTCGCAGAAAACCCCATAGTAGGTTTACCGGTAAATGGCTGCTTAGTCATAGCACCATTAAACACCACATCTAAGGATATCTCTTTGGTGACACCTAAAAAGGACAAATTACCTTTCATCATGGCAGTCTTTTCACTCGTCATATCTATAGAGGTTGATACAAAATCAATGCTGGCGAAACTTTTTGCATTAAACCAGCCTTTGTCAGTGGCCAATATATTATTGAAGTTTGTTTCTGCCGCATTGGGGTAAGCAGTTTGTATGGACATGGGATCAATACTAACGGTTACTTGGCTTTTTTCTATGTCACTTGCATTGTAATCGATAGCCGCATCAAACTCTGTAAATCTTGCTACGTAATTAGACAGACCTAAATGAGAGACTTTCCAAACAACAGACGCATGACTTAAATCTACTTTATATTCGCCTGTTGGCATGTCATTAAAAGCACTTTTAGCAAACACCCATGAAACACAGCTTGTTAAACCTAAGACAAAAATAACAGCGATGATTTTTACTGACTTCATAATACTCATTCCTTTAATGTTAAGTGGTTATATGTAGATCCCGCAGCGCTCTAAAACAAGTGTCGATGTAGGCTTAATAATTATTATAAAAAGCCTGGCCTGTCTGCCCCCAATCACACTTAATTTTTCATCAGCCCAAAGCTAAAACGCTAACCTGACCAAAAATAAAATTAATACCTTTAAAAACTGCAGGCATTTGAAACGGGAAACTTAGCTGATGTCACAGAACAATTTATAAGTTACTTTTAACTTATGAATTAAGACTCCACAAGACAAATCACTAAAGAAAAGCGTTCGCTAATTTTACCCATGATGCGCATTAAATCCCTAGCAAATTGATGCCAACATAGACTGCCCTAATTCAATATAAGCATTAGCATCTTCGCTTATACCTTTTACTTTCAGGTGATCCGCAAATCCCAGCCGTGCGCTCATGGCAAACCAAAATATTGCACTGATGAAACCCACGATACGCCACAAGGTTGACTTTGCCCATTTAAGCGCTAAAGCAATAGAGAGCACATAAAGTACGAAACCACCTAATTTAGATGAAGCCCAACCATTCACAAAGGGATACAAGTTAAGCGGATTAACGGAAGCCAAGTAAATAAAAGATAAGATAAACAAGGTATATAGGATGTGGGGGCCAATCTTCAAAATTTTATTATTGACCTTGTCAGACCCTCTCATGGTTAACACAAAATTAATGATGAAGAAGATAAATGTAAGTGTAATTATCGACAGGTGAGCATGCTTAACTATCATGTACATATTGTTGTTCCCTAAAGTTTTTATTATTTATAACTATCACTCAGACCACTAGTCAATAGTTTGCTTAAACCAGTCAACATTATAACGCCTGAACCTGCGGGACCAGAGCCGTTAAAGATATCATTAGTCACTGTACGAGATTAGCTGCTCTTAAATTAGCACTATAAAAGGCTTCTTACTTGAAGAAGGCCATATTTCATTTTTAGAAATGAATTATTGACATTTTATATCCGCAACCTGTAATTTTTGTCGCAAACTACACTGATAATAAATTGTTTGTCGTTTAATCTCTACCATAATAAAAAACATTCAGGCTATTAATTCAGGTTTACACAATATTATAAATTGCAGATTAAACTGTCGGTTCTTTTGCCATTTAATTTTATCCCGTGAAATAGCAATTATGATTGCTATTTCAACCCGACAAGAGAGACACTAATAACTGCCTCGGTCTCAACATCAAGGAGCTTACATCCCCTGTTAAATCTAACTAGATGCCATTATTGTTCACAACAAACCGTTACCCACGTGTTAAAAATAAATGACACCTGCACTGCATGTGAAAATAACCAGTTTCAATAAAAACGGGTCATAAAAAAGCCGCTAAATTTAGCGGCTTTCCTAACACAAACGAGATTGAAGGGGTTTTAAAATCTCATTAGTTAATCTTTATCGTCTACTTGTGAATTGGTAGCAGATATTACTGAAGGTTTAGCCACTGCAGGTTTAGGCGCTGCAGATTTAGCCGCTGCAGGTTTAGCCGCTGCAGGTTTAGCCACTGCAGGTTTAGCCACTGCAGGTTTAGCCACTGCAGATTTAGC
The DNA here is from genome assembly GCF_943787955.1 of uncultured Paraglaciecola sp. Lineage (NCBI taxonomy): Bacteria > Pseudomonadati > Pseudomonadota > Gammaproteobacteria > Alteromonadales > Alteromonadaceae > Paraglaciecola > uncultured Paraglaciecola sp. Next base: position 127,976 of record NZ_CALSOK010000021.1, on the reverse strand, counting down.
TGCTGTAGGTTTAGCTGCTGCAGGTTTAGCTGTGGCAGTTTTTACAGATGTTTTTATAGCAGATACTTTTGCTACTGGTTTGGCAGCGGTCTTAGCTGGTGTTTTTTTTGCGGATGCAGTCGTCATTGCTTTATTCTCAGCTGCTTTTTGTTGAGCTAATTTAGCCACAACATCAATCAAGCCATCAACGCGTTGCGATAAGTTATCAATTTGATGGTCACGGCTATTGTTACCGAAACTAAGTTTTGCTCTTAGTGCTGAAATTTTTTCTTTTAACATGTTTCTAGCCTTTATTTTTGCTTGTAATTGCGTTTCTACCGACTCACCTTTTTCCAGTAAGTTATTTACAAGTGCCGAACCATCAACAAATAGTTGGTCAAACTTATTGGCCGCTTTTTCGCGTCCACTGTCACAAGCACCGACCCAAGCTAACCAAGTTTTATGTAGCAAACTTTCAGTTTTTTTAGCGGTATTCACATTGATTCTCCTAACATTTGGGCTTAGGGCGATTCAAGATAAAAACAAAACACCCAACGACATCTAAAATTTATGGTCCTAAGCTTACGTTGGGTATTAACGCATTACTTAGCCGCTAACTTTGCTACAGCGTCAGTAAGCGCATCAATTTTTGCCGATAATTCTTCAACTCTCTGATCGGCGTTGACGTTGTCTAAACCTAGTTTCTTGCGTACTTCCGCAACTCGAGTCTCAACTTTATCTTTTACTTGAAATTTGTCTTTTGCTTCAGTTTCAATTTTAGAACCTTTAACCACTAGTTCATCAAACATTTTGCTTGCTTCAACACTGATTTTTTCGTATTGACCTTGTGCTTCATCAAAACTTTTGCCATAGGCACCTAGACCTGCAAGCCATATTTTGCGTGCAAACTCTTCCGCTTCGTTCACTTTACTTTTGATAGAATCTAATTTGGACATGTGCCTTTCCTCGTTTAAATAAATGGGTTTGTCTGGATTGATAACAAGACTAGAGAAATGAATTAGAAACCGCATACTAATTAAGCAATTATTTTATTAAAAATATATATACGATTGATATATATAGAATTTTCATGTTGAGGTTATGGTGCGAAAAAACGCAGCAGACAGGAACACCCGCCGCGCCATGCCATATTACTGACTAATCCGCTATTCCTTTTGGCATATCTGCACGTAATTCTTGCCAAATTTTGCCACTTTCGATGCCATAGGTTCTGATCACCAACGGTACACTTTCGTAATCGCCGCTCACGGCCAGCTCTAATAATTGCTTATAATAACTGCGGGTTAAATCCCTAGATTTTTGATTCGAGAAATAATAACCACCAATGCGTGCGTACATACCTCTAAAACCATTCATCATTAACACATACACTGGATTGCCAGAAGCAAACGCCAGATCATGATTTAACTGATAATCACATTGAGCAAACGTTTTACCATCATCAGAAACATCACTATACCCCTTCAATATTTCAATAGCCTTATCTTGTTGATGGCGAATGGCTTTAAGAATAAATACCGCACTTAAATTGGTTCTAGCAGCCAGTAAATGATCAACAAGCTCAGGGATACCATCTTCATCTAGTCGAGCTAAGGTCTCTAATATATTGAGACCCGATGTTTCCCAAAAATTATTAACCTTAGTAGGCTTACCATGTTTGATAGTCAACCAGCCATCACGAGCTAAACGTTGTAATACTTCACGTAAAGTTGTTCGAGTTACACCAATGAGCTCAGATAATTCGCGTTCTGCTGGAAGAATTGTGCCAGGGGGGAAGCGTCCACTCCAGATAGATTCCACTATATATTCTTCAGCAAATCCTGCTGGGCTTTGTGCCTTGTATATCATCAACCACTCACTTCGTTATTATTGTTCTATAATCATTATTGACTGATTGTACCAGATGAATTTTAATCATAACAAGACTTTGGCAATAAACTATTGTCATTAAAACAAACAATTATTGAATAATTGTGGTTGGTCTATAGGATTTTGCGATACTTTATATGTACAATCTACGCAACGTTGATTCAATAAATATAATATTCAGCAAGGAATTTTGCCTATGCAAATGTCAGTACCTCAAGCAGTAGCCGCCAATTTTTTGGGCAAAGCCCCAACTTGGTACAAACAAGCCATTGTCGCCTTTCTTATCCTCAACCCTATTTTATTCATACTCAACCCTTACATCGCAGGTTGGGCCTTAGTTTTAGAGTTTATTTTCACTTTAGCCATGGCATTAAAATGTTATCCGTTACAGCCTGGCGGTCTGTTATTAATGGAAGCAATGTTTATCGGTATGACTACACCAGAGCATATGAAACATGAAATGGTGGTCAATATTGAGGTCATTTTACTATTAGTATTCATGGTGGCTGGTATTTACTTTATGAAAGGGTTGTTGCTTTACCTTTTCACTAAACTACTGATAAAACTTAAAAACAAAACTGCTTTATCAATAGCCTTTGCTGCTTCTTGCGCGATTTTGTCTGCATTCTTAGATGCGTTGACTGTTGTGGCAGTTATTATTACGGTAGGTTTGGGTTTTTATTCCATATATCACAAGGTTGCATCAGGTAAAGACTTTCATTCTGAACATGATTATTCACACGACGATGAGGTGCCTCACCTTAATCGTGATAATTTAGAAGATTTCAGAGCATTTTTACGCAACCTAATGATGCATGCCGGTATAGGTACAGCATTGGGTGGGGTAATGACTATGGTAGGTGAGCCACAAAACCTAATCATTGCAGATAAAGCCGGGTGGGACTTTATAGAGTTCTTTATCCGCATGTCTCCTATTACGATCCCTGTGTTTTTTGCCGGGTTAGCCACAACTTTTATTGTTGAGAAATTTAAACTGTTTAATTACGGTGCAGAATTACCGCCAATAGTCAGGCAAATATTGACTGACTACGACAAAAACATCGAAGCTAACTTAACCACACAAGACAAAGTAAAATTAGTCATACAAGGACTGATTGCAGTTTGGCTAGTCATCGGTCTAGCAGGACATTTAGCTGCAGTAGGATTAATTGGACTGTCTATTATTGTGTTGACGACATCAATGGGCGGTATAATTGACGAACACTCAATAGGTAAAGCGTTTGAAGAGGCATTACCCTTTACAGCCTTGTTGTGTGTGTTTTTTGGCATTGTAGCGGTAATCATCGATCAAGGCTTATTTAGCCCAGTAATAAACTGGGTACTCACTTTTGAGGGTAACACTCAACTAGTTATGTTTTATTTGGCTAATGGCTTGTTATCTATGGTCAGTGACAATGTGTTTGTTGGCTCGGTATATATCACCGAAGTGACAGCTGCACTAAATAACGGCGTCATCACTCGTGACCAATTTGATTTATTGGCTGTTGCCATTAATACAGGTACCAACTTACCTAGTGTTGCCACCCCTAACGGTCAGGCCGCGTTCTTATTTTTACTAACATCAGCCATAGCCCCATTACTGAGACTATCCTATGGCACCATGGTGTATATGGCACTGCCTTACACAGTGGTATTAACACTCGTTGGCTTGGCTGCGACTTATTTTGGATTGTACGACTTGACACAGTGGTTGTATGAAATACAATTTATTGAGCGTCACTCTGGGACGATACCAGGCAGTGAAGCGTTACCTCATTAAATAAGGACGTAAGCTTGTTATTGTTAAAAAAACTATCGTCATTATCTACTGATAAGCGCGCGTGGGGACTATTATTTGTCTCTGCGCTGAGCTTGGAAATGGGCGCTTTGTATTTCCAATATGTTACGGATTTACGTCCGTGCATTATGTGTATTTACCAACGTACCGCCTTGTTTGGGGTTATGTTTGCGGCTATACCGGCGATGTTATTTAACAACCTTATTACACGACTAATAGGTTATGTAGGATGGGGCATATCCGCTATTTGGGGCTTACTGATAGCCATCGAACATATGGATATTCAAACCGCTGTGAATCCATTCTTTGCTACTTGTGAGTTTGTACCTAATTTTCCCTTCTGGGCACCTTTGCACGAATGGCTTCCGTCTATCTTTAGTGCAACCGGTGACTGTGGGGATATTAACTGGTCATTTATGGATATGAGTATGCCGCAATGGATGATTGTGGTCTTTGCAATTTACTCGGTAATTTGGGCAGTGATAATAGTTAGTCGTGTTTTAGTAAAACCTAGCTAGTAATAAATGTGCATCATGCGAACTTGCACATTAAGATAATTCAAGCCCACAACTAATTTAAATCAACATGTGCGGGTTTGAATAGACATTGAATTCGATTGTAAATCCGCTCAAATTTTCTGAAGATTTTATAAAACCGAGCAGGCAAATATCGCAGTCTTTGGCTAAGTCTATGGCTAAACTAGACGGGGCACTCATAGCTATAATATATCTAATATTTACCATTGCCGCTTTTTGTACTAGTTCAAAACTGGCTCTTGAACTCAGCACCACACCTAAATTCTGTTTAATCGGATCAATATCACCTGCCAAGATATTCATGTTGGCACCTATTAGTTTATCAAACGCATTATGTCTGCCAACATCTTCACGCACATCCAATATTTGTAATCCTTGATCAAATAACGCCACACCATGGTTGCCACCCGTTTGACCAAATATCACTTGTTTATCTCTTAATTGTTTTGTCAACGTGTAGACAGCGGCAATCGGAAGCAATGGTGCTCGGGTATCTCTGGTTAAATCTTGGGGTAATTTGTCTAATATATTCTCGATACTTTGCTGGCCACATACCCCACATGCCGAGTTCATTACGTCAATACGCTGAAACGTTTCAAGGTTAAAATTTGCGCCTTCTGCCAAATTGACTTGTACTCGATTTGTGGGCTGAGATTTCAATCGCCCTGTTCCTGTATGGTGAATCGACAGAATTTTTGTAGTGTCCTGAATTGCGCCACTTGAATATAACCACCCTAGAACTAAATGATGATCATCTCCAGGAGTGCGCATAGTGGTAAATAATAATTCTGGGGGTGAATTGGGGTGAGCAGAAAGCCATATTTGTAACGGCTCTTCTGACACAATAACATCCTTGCAATCAAGACGCTCCGCAGTGACGCCCAGATCACTAGAATAAGAAATTTTAACTACTGAATACTGTTTAATCGATTGCAAGAATAAAGGCTATAATAGAGAGTCATGACACATAACCTACCTTAGGCGATTAGATGGGTAAAGATGTGATCCCTAAAATAAATATCCATCCTGCAAAAAACAGCTTTAAATTTTTGACTGAGAAATACAAAACCAACTGTTTAGCTAAAATACCGCCTACTATGGCACCCGCACCAGCAAATAATACCACTGGCCAATATACGGCTTGAGTAATGAGTATGTGAAACACAATCCCAGCCCATACTGTCAATGCACTCAATATAACGGCAGCAGCAATAGCAAAAGTCACATTAAAGCGACAAATAATTAAATACACAGCCACCAACTCCCCTACCCCTATTGATAACCACGCAGTGATACCACCGCCTACTAAAGCAATGAAAGGTAAAGCAATATAGTCAAGCAAAGACAGTCGTGTAGTAAAGCTTTGATTGCTTAGCAAAAACACTGTGGCAAAGATAGTGACTGCAAGGCCTATTGAAAATAGGCCAAAACCGGTATGCAAACTAGTAGGATCGCTAAAATGTGCAAAAAATTGAGGATTAATTTGCACCATCCATAGACCTATAAAAGAAGAGGGTACAGTCAACAATAGAACCTTAGTTAAAGGTTGCCAATATGCAGACTCTGGCTGGTTACTGGCTTTAAGCTGTTTGTAAAACGCTGACCAGGTAAGGGCTCCAGCTGTCATACCGCAACACTGGATGGCAAAACTGGTAGCGACTGAAGTGGCAACAGAAAAGTCTAGTTGATTGAAAAAAGGCACAAAAACAACGCCCCCACCGGCGCCAGTAGCATTAGCAAAAATTGCACCCAACAGACCCAAAAAGGCAAACCCTGCGTATTCTTGTATTAGGGTGAGTGGCTGGGTTTGCCAAAACAATATGGTTAACCATACAAATAGCAAAAATACACGAATATGCTTGGCTGACATCTTTGAAAACATAAAAATTGCATGACCTATACTGAAAAATAAAAGGCGAACTCTGCCAGACTATAAGAACTGAAACAAAGAAAAGATCATCAAATGGTTAAACTAAAACACAAACATGACTCGGTTACTTTAACACTTCAACCAAATCGCTCAGCTAATTGGCGACAAAATAAAATTATCATTATGGTTATGACAGCATTTGTAATGATCATTGCCATTGCGTGGAGTGTAGTAGGCGTTTGGGTAATATTACCCTTTGCCGGTTTTGAAGTAGGCTTATTAGCGTTTTTAATGTATCGCGTGTCCTACTTTACTTATCAAAAACAAATAATTACTATCCACTCAGATACAGTTGTATTTCAAGCAGGTGTCTATTATCCCAAACGTTTTCATTCATTTTGTAAAGACAAGTTATCAGTAAAAACCATTGAAGCACAAAGTGAATTCGAACAAACTCAAATCACCTTAGATGATGGACACCAGACAATCGTTATAGGCCAATTCCTCAATCAACCAGATAGGGTGGCCACATTAGAGCACTTAAAAAAAGCTAAACTGCATGTGCATACTGACAGATGGTGGAAAACAAGATGAAGGTGAAAACAATAAAACAAAGCAGGAATTGGTTATTCAGCGCTTGCGCTGAACTGTCCGCCTAACCTCATACTTTGGCCTAGTTTGTCGTATATAGGTTTCTTAAGTTAACATCTTTATTACACTGTGTTTGAAATATAGGCGTGTAATTGATTAAGTTAAAGTTTGATTGCCCCTTGTGCGTGTATCACAGGTTTCAAGACCTTAGGTATTATAGAGAGTTAAACAGAATGACCATTAAGCCACCTTTAGCCATATCACTTTTTTTATGCTTTAGCCTATCTTCTTGTGGCGGAGGCGTCAGTTCAGAAGATGTTCCTTCCAGTCCACCCATTGTTGTGCAGGATTCTGATGGAGATGGCGTCAATGATGACTTAGATACCTGCGCCAATACGCCAGCAGGCGACACAGTAGATGCCAATGGTTGCTCCTTACCCATTGATAGTGACAACGACGGTGTAAACGACGACATAGACCAGTGCGCCAATACACCTGCTGGTGACACAGTAGATGCCAATGGTTGCTCCCTGCCCGTTGATAATGACAGCGACGGTGTTAACGACGATCTTGACCAGTGCGCCAATACGCCTGCTGGCGACACTGTAGATGCAAATGGCTGCTCCTTGCCCGTTGATAGTGACAACGACGGTGTTAACGACGACCTCGACCAGTGCGCCAATACACCTGCTGGCGACACAGTAGATGCAAATGGCTGTTCCTTGCCCGTTGATAGTGACAACGACGGTGTTAACGACGATGTTGACATCTGTCCCAATACACCGGCTGACAAAACGGTCGATGCCCAAGGCTGTGAAGTACAAACAGGCGGTAATGTGTCAGTTCTTGTTCAGGCTGAGGACTACACCAATTACTATGATACCACTCCGGGAAATACTGGTGGCGCCTACAGATCGGATGATGTTGATATAGAAGTCACTACTGATAATGACGGCGGACATAACGTTGGATTTATCGTTGCTAACGAATTTTTAGAATATTCGCTTGATTTACCCGCAGGTATTTATGCTATTAGTGCTCGGATCGCCTCTGAAGTGAGTAGCGGTGAGTATTCAGTGAGCCTTAATGAGCAAGTTGTGGGTACGGCTTCTGTTTCTGCAACAGGAGGTTGGCAAACGTTTATTACGCAAACCTTGGGGTCAATAAAGCTTTCGTCAGCCGCTATCTACACCTTAAAAGTCAATGCTATTGCGGGTGATTTCAATATTAATTGGTTATTGATTGAGACTGTTTTTGATGGCGACAACGATGGCATAATCGATGACAGTGATTTGTGCCCTAACACCCCTAATGGCGACGTTGTAGATAAAAATGGTTGTACGGTAGTGATACCCCCAGCGGACAGCGATGGTGACAATGACGGTGTATCCGATAGCAACGACCTATGTGCGAACACACCAAGTGGCGTTAAGGTTGATGCTAATGGCTGTGCGTTAGCCCTAGACGGCATTGAAGTAACATCTGCCAACGATATTCTCGTAGGCGGTTCGGCCTCCCCCCAGCCGGGTTATGCCCTTTATGTATTTGATGGTGATCTTTCCGTCCCTGGAGCCAGTGCCTGTAATGGTGATTGTGCCGATAACTGGCCGCCATTACTGGTCACTGATGGACTTCCATCGGGAATATCCGGGCTGGGTACTATCGACCTTAATAATGGCGAGGTTCAAGTCACTTATAATGACCGCCCGCTATATCACTATATTAATGACAATAATCCCGGTGATACCAATGGCGACAGCATTACCGGCTGGCATATAGTGCCTTTCGCCAGCCTAAGCGCTATTGAACCCTTGTACAACGAAACCACGCAGCTTGAACCCGTGGTTTCTTTTGTGCGAAATGACGGCGTGGTGGTAACGCGTTTTGGTGACCGGGGACGTGATCGTCATGCAAAGGATATTGGCATGTATGATCCGAATAATATCTTTAACTCGGATCACTACGATCATTGGCTTGCCCATTACTGGGAATACCGCACCGCACGCGTACAGTTTGAAGACTTTGTGCCAAACGGGCGAAGCCTGATCAGGGCAACTTATATCACTGAGGCTCAACTTGGAGCTCGGGAATTCAGGGTGTGGTTCTTCGGTTTAACGACAACCGGCCAGTTCCACTGGAACCCTGAGGCAACCTATTTAGGTAAGGGAACCTGGAACAATGACTTTGTGAAAGTCAGCGAAGCAGGCAATCAGCACATGTACACCGTGGATATCACCGAGCAATGGAAAAAAGTCGCAACTTTCAATACACCACTTAAGTTAGGTGTAAACATGGAATTCGAGATAAGCCAGTTCCTGTTGGCACCCCCTGCCGGCGTACGCAAGAACTATTACGGCACGTCATATGTCTATAAGATCGGAACACCGGGCGTGTCCCCGTTCGAATGGCAGCGTGGTGTTCAGGATGAACTGGGTGTCAACGATGGCACACCGATCCCTGCCAAGGGATTATCGGGAGGGGCTACCACACTCGGTTACAATTATAGCGAAGAGCCTGCGGGCCGTTTCATCGAGATGGCCACCAACCTGAGCCCAGGCAATGCCCAGCCTTTCGTCCGCGGTCGTCGAGTACATCACACCAACTTTGAAGATGGCAGCCATGATGAACGCAACGACAACCCCATCTGGAGCGAGCAAATTGGCAAGGCCGGCAACCATTATATTAATCAGTCCTGCGCAAATTGCCATGTTCGAAATGGCCGCGCGTTAGTCGAAGATGTGGGCAATAACCTGACTAAGTGGGTCTTCAAGGTCGGTGACGTCGATGGCAATCCAGACCCACTGATAGGCAGCGTCTTGCAACCTAACCAGACTGGCTCAGCTTCACCAGAAGGTACGGTAATGCTCAACCCATGGACTGAATTATCCAATGGCCTTCGCTCCCCAAATTATGTATTTAGTAATGGCGAACCTGCACGATTCTCTGCCCGGATTGCACCCCAATTAGTGGGTGTTGGACTGCTGGAAGCAATCGATGAGTCAACGATACTCGCATGGGCCGAGCAGGATAATGTCGACCATAATGGAAATGGTATTACCGGGCGGGCGTCTCTTGTAAGCGACCCTGAAACCGGAAAAGTACGCCTGGGTCGTTTCGGCTACAAAGCGGCTACGGCAAGTGTCAGGCACCAGGTCGCATCAGCCTTGAACACGGATATTGGGGTGATGACCAGCGCACTTCCGGATCCTGATTGTGGCCGCGAGCAAACCGGCTGTGGAGAGAGTGGTGCGGAGCTGGCAGACGAGCAACTCAACGACCTGGTTAAGTATATGAGTCTGCTAGGTGTCGGAGCACGCCGCGACTATGAAAATACCAGCGGCGACACGATATTTTCGGATATCGGTTGCGGAAACTGTCACAGGGAAAGTATGACAACCAGTGACTATCATCCATTGACAGAACTGCGCAGCCAAACCATCTATCCGTACACAGACCTTTTGCTCCATGATATGGGACCGGGATTGGCTGATAATCTGGGGCAAGGCATTGCCACTGGTGCCGAATGGCGCACCGCAGCGTTATGGGGCCTAGGCCATTCCCGTGCTGTAATGTTAGGAGATGCGAAGGCTAATGATGAAATTTCTAAGGCACAAGACTCGAGTGACGTCGATCGTATCGGCTACCTGCATGATGGTCGGGCCCGAACGCTCGACGAAGCTATTCGCTGGCACGGTGGAGAAGGCGAAAGTTCGAAGCTCGCGTTTGAAGCGCTCTCCGAAACAGATAAAACGACCTTATTAGACTTTTTGAAGAGTCTTTAAGGTCTCTTTTAGGGACCATTTATAAACCTAGAAAAATACTGCAAAGTACGTAATAAATGAGTGGACTCTGAGAATGCATCTACGTGTAAAAGTCAAACAGACCCTATACTTGTATACAAAAAAGGAGCTAATGGTCGTTATTGCGCTGTCCTATTGGGGAAAATGATGTCCTATATTTTTTTCATGGCAGAAAAAGGCTTCGCCATTATTGGTGGTCAATATCGAGGAGCCCCCTGCAAAGGAGTAGAACATGGTTGCAGTCTTAAAACTAAACTCATTGCTATCCAAGTGTTGGCCGACTGGTTCCATCAACATTTTAAGATTTATGTTGCTAGAATTTTTATTTATAAAACGGACCCGAGTGGTAATAGATGAAACACAGATTCGTTATTTTAATTGGCCTTGCCTTCACATTCGCAGTGAACGCAGAATCATTGAGACTATCAGAGCCAGTCATACAAGACTCACAAAGTGAAACGTTTGGCGCAAAACTTGATCACTCACTGCCTAAACTGAGAATGGCAAGCTTAGTTACTGACTCAGCTTCACACTTAACAAAGTCATTTCAAGTAGAAGCTAGGATCGCCAAAGTATGTCAAAAGAAAGGGTGTTTCTTCATAGTACAACAAGACCAACATACTTTACGGGTTTCTATGCGCGATTACGGATTCTTTATTCCAACAAGCAGCAGTGGTAAAACCGTTACCTTAGCAGGTGAATTGGTACAAAAAGTCATCCGCTCAGAACAAGTGGCTCATTTTAAAGCCGACCTAAAAAGTGAAACGGGGATGCTGAAACCCGGTGTAGTTTATGAAATTGTGGCTGATAGTATAAAAATTCCACGCAGTTAATAAAATTGTCTGCTACTTTTCAGGCCGTAGAATAGATATTAGTGGGCACAACCATCTTTGGCATGCCCTTATAAGAAATGTTAATAAATTTAAAACTTCAGTACATTAATTTCCACATTATTCAATTTATTCTTAAGACCAGTGTGATAAAGCGCTTCAATCGCCTGGGCTCCTGAGTATTCTGCTACTGAGACTTTGTCATTCATATGAATGGCAAAATTATGCCAAGCCTTTGCATAACGTTCAGCAAAACCAGCATGTCCCCACTCACCCGAGCGTTTTTTCACTTGGCTTGGAGCAAAGAAAAACTCACTGTCTAAATGCCCTTCTGGTTTATCTTGCTGTGCGTCTACATCGGTTGAGCCGATTAAAACTAACTTGCCAAGATTGTCAGCAAACTGTTTTTGTAAATTTAGTAGCAAACTCTTGTTACCTGCAAAATCTAACACCCAGCTAGTGTTATTTTGGCCAAGTTTAAAAATTTCATCATAGCTAAGTACTTGGTCATAACAGTCTAAATCTTGGGTAAAGGTTTTGTTATTGGCTGAAGTTAAAGCAATCACTTGATAATTTAACCCTCGCTCCTTTTTGTGTTTCATCAACAAGTGAGCGGCACCATAAGCCGTTTTACTGGAGGCACTGGTTAATATCACTTGTGCAACTGATTGCTCAGAAGCGACTAAAGCTTCACCAACATAATCATCCAACACAAAAGAAGTCATAAATAGAGGCCGATAATTTAACTGCCATGCTTCTCTCTCAACTTGATAACCGGGATCAGTGGCAGTCCGCACATAGTTGTCATAAACGGGTGAAATACTTTTACGTTTTTCACTTAAATCAAAAAAATGAGTAGAAGACGTTTTACCTGCAGTGATCACTAAATGCGAAGCCATAGGCAAATAACCATAAACCTTTTCGCCTACGTTTACCTCAGCATGATTTGACTCAAGCACCGTGGCAAAGCCCCACATAGGAACAATACCCCAGGTTTCATTAGCTGGAAAGAAACCCCAATAGCCCATTTTATCCCCAAAAATAGAATAAGTAACATTGTTTGCTGAGAAACCAAAAGAGTCGGTTTTAAGCAACACTTCATCGGTACCTAATTGAGTACTGTCTAATGTCTTTTCAACAATCTTGGTATTGGCCACATTGGATTTTTCAATCCAAATCTCGGTTACATTATATATTTTGCTCATTATGTTTGGCCCTAAAGTGAATTTATTCTGATAGATTAAGTATAAGATTTTAAATCGTTGTTACGGCATCACAAATTTGAATGCTGTGAAATAAACTAAGATGATTACCTAAGAGGCAAAACGACTATGCAAGATACTCCCCTTAAATTTGATATTATAATATTTGGCGCCACCAGTTTTGTTGGGCAAATAATGACTCGATATATGATTGCTCAGTTTGCCGTTGATGGCGATCTAAAATGGGCGATTGCTGGGCGTTCACAGAGTAAACTAAACGAATTAAAATTGTCTTTGGGTACCACAGGAGAAGCACTTGACGTTTTTGTTGCCGATGCAGCAGATGAAGACAGCCTGCGCTCATTGTGTGAATCCACCAAAGTGGTTGTTTCAACCGTTGGTCCCTATGCACTTTATGGTGAACCATTAGTAAAAACTTGTGTAGCTTTGGGCACAGATTACTGCGATCTAACGGGCGAAGTGCAATGGATAGCCAAAATGTTAGAGCGTTATGAAGACGTGGCTAAAATAAGCGGTGCGCGTATTGTTAATAGTTGTGGTTTTGATTCTGTACCCTCTGATTTAGGCGTGTACTTTTTGCAACAACATGCAAGACAAAAATTTGGTCAGACGTGCAGCAGTATAAAAATGCGCGTCAAAAAAATGAAGGGCGCTGCGTCGGGCGGCACTGTGGCAAGCATGACCAATATATTTAAAGAAGTAGCCAGTAACCCTACCCTGCGTAAAACTTTAGCTAACCCTTACGCGATTTGCCCACCAAATCATGGCAATGCTGTTCGCCAAAACAATATGAATCGCCCCCAATACGACAACGATTTTAACAGCTGGGTGGCACCTTTTGTTATGGCTGTCATTAACACCCGTATTGTGCATAGAAGCAATGCGTTAGTTGAAGATGGCTACAGTCAACATTTTGAATATAACGAAGCCATGTTGACCGGAAAAGGGTTAATGGGAAGTGGTATAGCTGCTGGTGTAGGTGTTGGCTTAGGAGGCTTTGCTATGGCTGCGGTTATCCCGCCTACCCGCTGGGCAATGGAAAAATTTATATTACCTAAACCTGGTGAAGGCCCAAGCCCAGAGGCCCAAGAAAAAGGTTTTTACGATTTGCGCTTTTATGGCAAGACCGATAGTGGTCAAGAAATTCGCTGTACAGTAACAGGCGATCAAGATCCAGGATATGGCTCAACCGCTAAAATATTAGGGCAAGCTGCTGCATGTTTAGCTTTAGATATAAGCAAAGATAAAGTAGCAGGTGGATTTTGGACACCGGCCAGTATTTTTGGCGCTAAATTAATCTCACGCCTAGAAAATCATGCTGGTTTAACCTTTGAGCTAATCGAGTAACAATTGTAAAATCGATTGAGAATTCATCATTCTTATGGTTTCTCAATCGATTCCCCTAAAACTCCAATCTAATATTTCGATCCAACCACCAGCTTAACTAATCAAATGATATGGACCTAAGTTCAAAACTGTCAAAAAACAGACTATCTTTAGAAAAATTCAAATTTTGACTTACAATCTTTCTGCTACGTTGCAAAATAAAATAGCTGGCAGTGACATATTTTTTATCTCGTATTTAAACGATGATGATCAATCATGTACTTTGCCCCTTACATCTTTAAACTTCCCAAACTTAAATCATAAAGTTTCATTTAATCATTCCTTTTCAAACTAGCCGTTGTCCGTTTCGTAAAGTTAGCTCTTCCCCCATCCAGGTCCATTGTGTAGATTAGGGATAGCGATTAGTCTTGTTGTGCGTCAAAAATCGCATTAAAGCTTCAAAAATAATTATAAATTCAAATAAAAGCTAAGGATATTATATGAGCCAACCAAAGATGGCCGAGACAAAAAACTACCGCACGTTTGTATTATGGCTTCTCACATTAGCCTATATATTTAGTTTTATCGATCGCCAAATCATGGGCGCCTTATCTCCAAGCATCAAGGCCGACCTTGGCTTTGAAGATTGGCAATTAGGCCTTCTCAAAGGCTTTGGGTTCGCTTTACTCTACACCACAGTTGGCATACCAATAGCTTGGTTAGCTGACCGTTATAGCCGTACAAAGATCATCAGTATTTCAGTCTTTTTCTGGAGTTTATTTACGGCACTTACAGGTATGGCTAATAGTTTTACAAGCATGCTTATTGCCAGGACGGGTGTGGGTATTGGCGAAGCAGGCGGCTCGCCTCCCTCGCACTCTATTATTTCAGACCTATACCCAAAAGAGAAACGTGCAAGCGCCTTGGGTGTCTACTCGCTAGGCATTCCTATTGGCATCGCATTTTCCTACATCCTTGCTGGCATCTTGGTTGAGACTCTTGGTTGGCGAGGCACTCTTATCGCACTTGGGGTCGCGGGGGTTATTTTGTCGTTAATTATCGCACTGGTAGTCCGTGAACCTAAACGTGGGCAAATGGAAGGCGACAACATTACCTTTGAGCCTGTTAGTATTGGTGAGTCTATAAAGACCTTAGCCAAAATTCCTAGTTGGTGGGCCATGTGTATGGGCATTGCGTGGGTCAGTTTTGGTGGTTATGCTGTGGCTAATTGGGGGGTTGATTATATTGTTCGCTTTCTTCCTGAATATGCACCTGGCGTTGGCAACGGGAAGTTTCGCTGGTTAATGTTAATGCTTGGCTTAGTTCATCTTGTTGGCTATGGCGCGGGCACTTACTATGGCGCCCTTATTACCGAAAAGTTAGCTAAAAAAAATATCAGTGCATATGGCTGGCTACCGGGCGCAGTGCTTATTGTTGGAGTCCCAGCCCTGATTGCTGCATTTTGGGTACAAAACATATATCTTCATTTAGCACTGGTAACGGTTTATCTGATTTCGGCAGGCGTTTATTTAGGTCCAAGCTTTGCTGCAGCGCAAACGCTGGCACCGATTAACATGCGCGCCATGTCGACAGCATTATTCTTTTTAATATTAAATTTGATAGCTCTTGGTGGAGGCCCAACTTATATTGGTCTCTTAAGCTCTGCATTAACCGAGCAATATGGTGAAGTGCATGCGTTACGCTTATCAATTACGACATTAGTTGTTCCTTATATACTGTCTATTATTGCATTCTTTTGGGCGGCCAAAACACTGCCTAAAGATTGGGCTGAGGCTGAAGCTCGTAACGAAAAAATGATGGCGAGTAACAAATCGACATCGACTTGAATTAATTGACAGCGTCGCGATATGTGCCCATGCCTTCTCAAAATGACGGATGTAAAACAGCAGGCTGGGTTTTAAACGATTTAGTCCCAGTCCCAAGGGCTGCTGTAGGCTATTTTGACACAGCCCCCGTTTCTTTTAACGAAGGGCTCTGCAAATAGCCACATTGCTAGTGTGGCATAGGCCTATGTAGTACAGAAATAAATTGCAACATATAAAAAAGTTGCGGTCTTTGAATTTTAATGGGCCAACACTCTTTTTACATACCCGTTAGGATAAACTGTAATTCAAGTCAGACATTTAGGCGTAAAGTCTCTTGGTTTACAGCTCTGACCAAGCAAATGCGATGATCCTACTCAAAAAACCAGCTGCAATATAGAAGTTTAAACGACAATTCATACTCTTCGTTATTTGTTTTGAGCTGAAGCCTTGCGAAAAATATAAGTGAGTAAACATCAATATGTGTTTGTCTCAAAAGCCCATTTTCTGTCGTTCAATATACGGACTTAAAAAGCAAGGACTACAGAGCCGACGTTGAACATGCCCTTTTGTCTCCTCTTACTATTTGATTTTTTCCTAATCTCGCGAGTTCAGGAGCGCTCTTAAGAGATAAAGCCAGTATTGACTCATTCTAGGACTGTTGTATAGGGCATGAATAGTGTTTATTCTGATTGTAGTAAATCAAATTTAAATAGGATTATGTGCATGCATGAGATTGATACTGATTACTTAATTGTTGGCGCGGGCGCACTTGGCTTAGCTTTTGCGGACTCGTTGCTCGAATATGGCGATGGACATATTACTTTTGTTGATCAGCATGCAAAGCCCGGTGGGCACTGGAATGTCGCTTATCCATTTGTGACACTGCATCAGCCTAGCGCAACTTATGGGCTCAATTCGATGAGTCTTGGGGATGAGCTTATGGACACAGATGGTCCCAACAAAGGTTTTTACAAGCTCGCGACAGGCACACAAGTACTGGGTTATTTTGAGCGTGCTATGCAAGAACGTTTCATCCCAAGCGGGCGCGTTAGTTACTATCCTATGTCTAAGTATCAATCAGGCACTAACGGCGAGCATACTATTGTGTCCAATATTTCTGGAAAAAAAACCCGTGTCAATATTCGTCGTAAACTGGTCGATGGCAGTGCTTGGAGCGCTTCTGTACCTGCCACTCATAAACGCAAGTTTAAGATCACTGATGGTGTGCGTTTGACCACACCGGGCAAACTCCCTGAAACATGGATCACCGATGCCAAGGTCCCTGAACATTATGTCATAATGGGCGGGGGGAAAACGGCTATGGATGTTGGCGTTTGGCTTATGAACATGGGTGTTGAAGCCTCAAAAATAAGTTGGGTTCGCCCTCGTGAAACCTGGTTGATCAACCGAGCGTCTACCCAACCCGGCTCAAAGTTCGCAGGGAACACTGTTGGTTGGCAGCTAGAACAAATGCGCATTGGCGCAACGGCCACCAGCGGCGATGAAATATTTCTGCACTTGGAAAAACATGGGCATATGCTTCGTCTCGACCAAAATAGCCTGCCAAGCAAGTTTCATTATCCAACGATATCTCAAGGCGAGGTCGATTTACTACGAAAAATCGAACATGTGATTAAAATCGGACGCGTAAACTTAATTGAACCAGGCGTTTTACACGGATTGGATGGTGACGCCAAAGTGCCAGCTGATTCGTTATTTATTGATTGCACCGCCACCGCCGCAACACGCTCTGCAGTGTCACCGATTTGGGAGGGTGATCGCATCACACCTGCCATTCTGCAGATACCCTTGGTCTCTCTCAGTGCATCCATCGCAGGATTTATCGAGGCAACGTTCGACACCAATGAGGAAAAAAATGCTCTCGCCATTCCAATACAAATGACAGATACCCCTGCAGATTATCCCCAGGCGATGCTGGGCAACGTGATGAACCGAATGCTTTGGTCGCAAAACACTGCCATTATGGACTTCCTCAACACCGCACGCCTTGATCCTGCACAGCGATTGAGGAATGTAATGGCCGATGTCAGCAAAAATGTTCTACATGATGCCAGTCAAATCCGTTCTGCGACAATGGCCGCATTACCAAATTTAAAGGCGTTAGTGGCAAAAAACCATGGAGCAAAAAAAAAAGTGGTGAGGTGAACCCCCTAGGTCACAGCTTTTAAATACTGACGACTATGCCCTCGCAAACTGCCGGTGCAATCGTCTGGCTGATAAGTTATCGGATTATATGAACATTCGGGTAACGCATCAGCCAGCGAATATCATGAAAGCACTCACAATATCTGGCTTGTTAGAGTCTAGGGTGGCAATTGGCCTTGGCTAAATATGTCGTTTCTGACAAGCATATGAGTGACTAGCCTGCCTTCTTAATGTCTAATCTTGTATTTTCCTTTTAATCCTAAGTGGATTGTCCACATAAATCCACTTAGGATTAACCATAATGCGGCAATAGCAAAGAACATATTTTGAATATTGTTGAAGCTACCAGTGTTACCATAATCCATAAAATGCAACATAAAGAAAATATCTGCCAAGCGTTTGTGCGCATCACTATGTCCAATAATCCTTCCTGAATTCGCCTCAATAAACACGCTGGTATCAATCTCATCATCAAAGTATATTTCCCAAGTAGGATTTTGTTGCTTGGGAAAATCTGGAATAGTTGGATCCAGCAGTCTGATCTTGAAGATTTCTCCTGGCCCATTATAAGAAAGATTAGCAATTTCAGCTGCTACTTGTTCATCAATTAAGAATCTTTTAGCCGTGTAAGCATCCACTAATGTATATTTATTTTTAAAATGTGGGTAAAGCGCTTTCTCATGTGTCAGCTTATAAAAAGGTTCCCCCAGGATGTGTATTAGCTCAATAGCCACACTAGGTTTGTTTTTTAACAACACGATTGAAGGTTCAACTAGACGATCACCAACGAGTGGACTTTCGTAGTTGATGCGGGCTTGATAAGTTCGACCTTTGGACTTAGTCGCATCCATTAAATTGAAGTAAATACCACTCAGTAACCACAGTAAAAATTGAATACCCACCACGATCGAAGCCCATTTATGAAATTTTCTTATCCACTTCATTTAATGACCCCTCGCGACGTGTTTTTATGCAAGGCGACTAATTTTTTAGTGGGCCTGATAAGTAAAAAGCCGGTCATTATCAGCCCTAATACACACCCTAAAATTGCAAAAAAAGTCACTGCGAATAGAAGCCAGTTACCTATATCCCCTCCATCTTCATAGTCCATAACATGAAAGCGAAACATCCAGTCAAACAAACGCCAAAATGTGTGACGTTTGCCAACAAGTTCTCCGGTTGATTGAGAAAAATAAAGAGAAGGTGCACCAAAGTCATCAAAATTAATACGCCAAGCAGGCAATGCCCGAGGACTGAGTTCAAAAGGGGGATTGTCAGTAATTAATACCACACTTTTCACCTTACCCAGTGTTGAATAATAGTGAGCAGCTTCAATGGCTTTCAACTCTGTAATCGGTGAAAGTGGTTGCCCAGAACGAGCATCCAGCAAAAACTGCACAGGTCCGCTTTGAGTGTTAACCTTGAAGCGATAAACCGGTTGCTGTAAAAATGTTGATAGGCGAATATTTTCAGCATTTGGGTATTCGCCAAACAAGGTACTTAATGAATACTCAATATCATGTGGATTGATCTTATCTTGGTGATTAACCACTAGGCTATCGCCATGAATATAATCAATATCAAAGAAGACCATATACGTACCAGTCACTGACCAAATAACGAATTGAATACCGATAAAAAGCATGAGCCATTTATGGATCTTACGGCTCACTTTATTTAATATTTTTCCGTTAGTATATTGTTTCAATTTTATCTTTATAGTCACAAGTATTTATTCTTATTATTAAATTTCCTTATTTATTATTTTTAACAATCGACGTCATGCTTAATTGCATTGTGTAAGGACAATAACTCAATGAGCATGTTAATTCCTGGCCATATTTATATTGGATGTTCTGATAACTACCATCAACAAAATAGAGGCCATTGGTTAGGACAAAGAATATAACGCTTATGTGGAAGATGGGTCAATTCGAATTCACTCTCTTTCAATCAAGATAGCCAAGCTCTTTTTTTTCGATTTACATCAATAACAACAAAGTTTAACTACATAATAAATAGCGCTGGCAACCAAAAGCCTTAGGCTCAACCAACCAATAAGTATATAAGATAGGATTAAATTGAAACACCGCCCCACCTATTCCCCTTTCAGGGTGATAAGTGGACCTGCGTCACGAAGCACAAGTGATTAATAGTGCTAGGCTGACCAGTTTCACTTTCATACCAAAAGGGCATAGTAGGGAGTGAGAAGGGATTTGAGGCTGTGAAAACTGAATGCCTAAATTAATAGGCATTCAACTCTAGATAATCCTTTATTAAGCACTTTACAGGCTCAATAAAACTATTATTTGTCGATATTATAATATTCTTCTAAGGCTGTTTTAGGTGTGCGATCTGAACGAAACACCCCCCAATTTTTCTCTGCAATGCCATCAGGCTTGTTTTCGCCACCTTTCCACTTTTCATCGAAGGCTTCAAAATAATAAGACACAATATGATTGTCTACCAGCCATTGTCTGTAAGCGTCATAAAATACTTTTTGGGCGCTTTCGCTAGCTTCACCGATGATCAAGCTTTCATCACCATTACTTGTGACAGCACTAGTTGCCCAACCTGATTCACCCAACACAATCTGCTTACTGGGGTGCAGGGTTTGAATATCATGGAAGGTTTTCTCAGTCCATGGCAAGGCATTTTCTAAGGTTTGTGAATTCCACATTGCGTAGGCATGCAGAACAATATAATCCAATGCTTGTGCTATTTCTTGGCTCCATGGTTTGTTCCAAAAATTATAGTCATCGGCTAGTGTGACTGGTACTTGCGTCTGTGCTTTAACTTTTTTAACCCATCCTAAATACTTTGGGTAATCAGAAACTTTGAGTTTATGCGCTGACCAGTCGACAAAAATCTCATTGCCAAGGTTGACTGTCACCACTATGTCTTGGTATTCATTGGCTAAACGAATCACCTCTGAAATTTGTTGCTCATTTTCTTCGTCAGTCTGAGTAGAAGATAGCCAAGCGCCTTGCATGACTTTGACAGGTAAATTGTGTTTTTTAATAGTCTTTAATACCTGTTCACTCGCCGCATCAGCCGCATACATACGGATAAGATTCCAGGATATAGCGTTATTAGCAGTCAATAACATCATATCTTGCAGAATGTCTTCCTCAGAAGAAACACTGCTTTTGCTTGGGCTTTCACCGTCACGATAAGAGCCATAAGATATGCCTATCCCTATCCATCTGTCATTTATCCTAGGGTCAAATACTTTCTTAATGTTCGAAGAATCATGGTTTTTTGTTGTCATACTAATCGCCTGAAAATGAAAGCCCGTCAATATTAATATCATGGTGATAAAAGATAATAATTTCATATTGTATTTCCCACAATCCGGATGCTTTATTGATCATTCACTGTAGTTAATCGAAGTTGCGGCATAGTTATCAAGTTATTTACGCTGTAACGGACTTTTATCCCGTTTATAGGGGTGAGTAATGGCGGTTACCATTCATTATACCAATCACCTATGGTGGTTGGTATTAGTGAAAGTAATATGGCAGTTAAGTTATGAAATGACATTTTTTTAAAAGTTCCGCCCCTTCAAAACGTTAAAATCAAACAGCGTACATTCGTCACTAAAATGTTCATTGGCTGGAATGGCTATTCTAAGAATTTAAAATAATAGCTTTGATATAAATAGATTGGTTAATGAATCAAAATACCGAGTGTTCGCTTTACCCAAACAACGGCCTAACAACAAATTTAAATGAATATTAAAAATGAAATGACGTGGGTAATGGGCGTTATAGGCAATAGAGGTTCTCAAGGGAATAATCAATTAAATACTATGGTTATTTTTGAGGAGCCAGCTTGATAACAACTCCTCAGTGAGTCCAACTTAATCGAGCTGCACCAAATAATGATAATGATCACTACGACAGCGACTCAATCTAAATTCAATCGCCTTGTTGTCTAAAGAGTGGGTGACTCTTGTCACTTCGAGTAGGGGATCCCCTTCTTGTATACCTAACATCTGGGCATCTTTTTTTGTGGCAAGCACAGCTTTTATACTGTCTCTAGTATCGCGTACTGTTAGGTTAAATTGGGTTTGATAAAAGTGGTAAAGGGTATGAGGGACTTCAGGTTTTTTTTCCAATATAGCAAAATACTTGTGGGGTAAAAAGATAGTTTCAGCCATACAAAACTCGTTATTCAAAATTCGCCTTCTAGTGAGCACAATTACTTTTGCTGAGGAGTCTAATTCTAACGCTTGTGCAACCTGCTGTGATGCCTCTTGCGTTTCTATTGACAACAATTCCGCTTTGGGTAATTCAGGGGAGCTTCCATCTGCAATTAATGGGAAGAACCGATACAAACTGTGATGGCCAGTATGCTCAGATACGAAGGTGCCAATACCTTGCTTACGATTCAGAATTTTTGCATCGGTTAAGCTATTTAAGGCTTTGCGAACCGTGCCTTGGCTAACATTCAGCTCACTCGCTAATTGAAACTCGTTTGGTAACATTTCACCAGGCTTCCAACGTTGCTCGACAATCAGTTGAGTCACATGTTCTTCAACTTGTTTATATAAAGGTTGGAAAGCTAGCCCAGGGCGGCTGAGTTTATTATCAAAGCGATTTTTATTCATTAACGTGAACAGAAATTTAACGTACCTATAGAATATTATTAACTATGACTCTTATACAAGATATTAAATAAATTTTATCTCTAAAAAGTTTAGACAAAAAGCAATTGGCACTGGCAATAAGCAGTAAAAATAATGACAGATACCATTCATACACGATGTATTTTTCTCATCGATTGACAAAAATTTAACACTACTATAACTTGTGTCTTATATAAGATTAATGGCGTATTCTTTATTCATGTTTGATCCGTTCACTTAGCAGGAATGTTCAGAACCAAGTTTCTGATGAATAAAATGTAGCGTTTAAAAACAATCAGAGGTTACCTTTGTCCTTGCTTACACCATCACTTGCTCCCAAACTTAATCTATCCGCCCCCGATTGGAATACAGTGCCCCAAGTGACTGTGATGGGTGAGGCTTATTTTGCCGATGATGATTCGATTATATTACCCACTTCGGTTGGATCGTTACAGGTGAGTTTTCACTCATGTGGATTACGCCTTCGAATAGCAGGTCAGTCTAATACCCATTATGAAATGCTACTGCAAGAGCCTGAAACACTCACTTGTGGTCTCAGTCACTCAGAACAAGGTACCACCATTACCTGCGATGATTATAAACTGTTGATACAGCATACTCCTTTTTCATTTGCCTTAAGTTACGATGGAGAAAGCGTACAAAAAACACCTAACGATGGACATTTTGTACGCCAATTCCGTATGCCACCTTTAGCAAAAACGGCTCAAGGTTGGTTGTTCAGCTTAGACTTAGACGCAGAAGAAGCGGTGTATGGGTTAGGCGAAAAATGGTCGAGCTTGAATAAACGAGGTCAATTTATTCGCTCATATAATCATGACGCCCTTGGGGTGAACGCCGAAATTTCTTATAAAAACACCCCTTTTGCTTGGAGTCCATCAGGGTGGGGAGTATTTGTACATACCCCTGCTCCAGTCACTCATGCTGTCGGTTATGCACCTTGGTCGCAAAGAGCTTATGGCTTGTTGGTCGAAGATGACGCATTAGATATCTTTATCCTTAAAGGTGAAAATGGTGGTGACATAATCCATCAATATACCGAATTAACAGGCAAAGCACCCATACCACCTGTGTGGAGCTTGGGTGTGATCTTATCTAAAGCCTATTACAAAGATGTACCCGAACTAATGTCGACCGCAAAAGCAGTGCGTGAACATAATATGCCTTGCGATGTGATCACTTTAGATGGACGCGCATGGCAAGATACCGACACTCGCTTCGCCTTTGAATGGGATCCAAAACGATTTACCGACTTCGCGCCAAGTAAAGTCATTAGTGACTTAAAAGCCATGAACTTTAAAGTGTGTATTTGGGAATACCCTTTAGTATCTGTACAAAATCCATTGTTTAAAAAAATGGCTAATAAGGGCTGGTTACTTAAAGATAAACGCAGTGGCGAAGCCTACCGGTATCAATGGGATATGAGTGCCTTTGCCGAAGTACTTACGCCATTGCCCGAGTCAGGCATAGTTGATTTCACGCATCCGGACGCTTTTGCCTTTTGGCTAGAATCACACAAACCGTTATTCGACCTAGGCATAGATATGATCAAGGCGGACTTTGGCGAGCAAGTAGAAGATGACAATATGCTTGCCCACAACGGTGATTGTGGGCATCGATTACATAATGTTTATAGCTTATTATATAACCGCTGTGTGTATCGAGCAGCTGAAAAATATAGCAAAACAGGTGCATTCTTATTTAGCCGCAGCGCTTGGACCGGATCGCAGCGCTATCCCAGTCAATGGGGTGGAGATCCACAAGCAGATTGGGGGGGGCTGATTGGTAGCATTCGTGGTGCTTTGTCTTGGGGAATGTCTGGTGCACCTTATTATGCCACCGATGTGGGCGGATTTTACAAAGACACCCGCGATTCAGAGTTATTTGTTCGCTGGTCACAAACGGCTGTTTTTTCGGCCCATATGCGTCTTCACGGTATAGGACAAAGAGAGCCTTGGAGTTATAGTCAAGAGGCAGAATATGCGGTTAATCAGGCGTTAAAATTACGGTATCAACTGATTCCTTATATTCAAACTACTATGCAGCAAGCCAGCGAAACAGGTTTACCGGTGATGCGTGCTATGGCCTTAGCCTTTCCTGATGACAGATTAGCCAGAGGTTTTGAAATACAGTTTATGTTTGGTGACAATTTATTGGTGGTACCTTGCACACAAGTCGGTGGTGAGGTGGAATTTTATTTACCTCAAGGCCAATGGCTGAGATTCCCTGGACAAAAAACCTTTACCGGAGGGGGCGTTCACAAACTGACGTTAGCGCTAGACGAAATAGCCGCGTTTGTTCCCGCGGCTCAAAAAATACCTATAGGCCCAAATGTGTTGCATACCGAACAATTAGCACATCCCAACATTGGCCAACAAATCAGTCATTACTGGCCAGTTAAAGATGCAAAATTACTATGATTAAACTGCAGCAAAAATTGTTTGCTATCAATACGCCATTGGGTAAGTTTAACTATGCAGTAGCGAGTGTAGCCAAAAACTTAGCCGGTGGATTACTTGCCCTTATGTTAGGCATGATACTGATGCAGGTGTTTTTTCGATATGTTCTCAACGATTCATTAGCTTGGACCGAAGAACTGGCAAAATTTGCCATGGTTTGGGTAGCCTGTTTAGTGGCACCTTGGGCGTATCGTGAGCACTTAAACGTGTCTATCCAAATGTTTGCTGATGCACTACCGGCAATCTTACGCAGACTAACCGAACTGATGATCACCTTATTAGTGATCGTTATTTGCGGGATATTTTTCCTGCAGAGCTTAGGATTTTGGCAGACAGGGCTGAGTATCAACGCATCGTCTGTGCCCGTGAAATTAGCTTACTTTTATAGCTGTGCACCTTTTGCTTTTGGCTCCATTTGTCTGGTTGGTCTAGAAAAACTCATCGAGCAATTATGCTTACCCTTAGATCATTGCTACGCACCACATCAGGACCTGACCTAATATGTCATTAAGTTACTTTTGGGTATTTATTTTATTGTTAACCGCCGGTGCCCCAGTCATATTCGCACTGTTAATTGGCCCCGGCGTCAGCTTAATTTTAGACGGTAAGGAAGTGTTCTTCTCTGCCCTGTTAAATAGACTTTACTCAGGCATGAATTCTTTTCCTTTGATGGCAGTGCCGTTTTTCATACTCGCTGGCGAGTTGATGAATCAGGGGGGTATCACCCACTCAATTGTGCGTTTTAGCCAAACCTTGATAGGCCACTATCGAGGTGGGTTAGCCCAAGTGAATATTTTATCTTCAGTGTTATTTGCAGGTTTATCTGGCTCAGCGGTAGCAGATACCTCGGCCTTAGGTAAAATGCTGATCCCAGCCATGGAGCAAAATGGTTACAGTAGACGTTTTGCTGCAGCGGTAACTGCGGCCTCGTCTGTCATTGGTCCCATTATACCGCCCTCAGGCATTATGATTTTGTACGCGTTTATCATGAATGTATCTGTCGCAGGCATGTTTTTGGCCGGCATAGTGCCAGGCATTTTGATTTGCACAGGTTTGATGTTAATGACCAGCCATATTGCCAAAAAACGAAATTACCCTATTGCTAATGCAAAAGCCACGTGGCATGAGCGAGGGAGCGCATTTAAAAGTTCTTTTTTACCGCTGTTAACACCTATCATTTTGTTGGGCGGTATAGTCCTTGGCGTGTTTACCCCCACCGAAGCCGCCGCAGTAGCAGCAGGTTACGCTCTAATTATCACCCTGTTTGTGACTCACACTCTCAAATTTAAAAAGTTACCTTCGATATTAGTTAATGCCGCTGTGCAATCTGGGACCATTTTATTACTGGTCGGCTCTGCGGTCACTTTTGCTTGGATCATTACGGTATCGGGTATGGCCGATACGCTCGCCTCAGGAATATTGGGTGTCACCGACGATGTGTTGTTGCTGTTGCTGATCATAAACTTATTTTTATTTGCTATCGGTATGTTCTTAGATGCAGGCCCCGCCATCTTAATTTTAGGCCCCGTGCTCGCTCCTATATTTATATCACTGGGCATAGATCCGTTACACTTCGCGGTGATCATGTGTGTGAATTTAACTGTGGGGCTCGCCACACCACCTATGGGTTTAGTGTTGTTTGTTGCTGCTGCCGTGTCAGGTGAAAAAACGGAAAATATAGCCTTAGAAATGTTGCCCTTTTTAGCCGTAGAAGCGGCTGTCATCTTTCTGATCACTTACTTCCCGGCCCTAACAATGACCTTACCTACCTTTTTTGGGTTCGCTTAATATGCAAGGGGCTGTTTATCTTTCATATGTCGCCGAGATTTTCCTCAAAAGGTGTTCAATCAAGGCAAAATCTGTGAAGTTTGGCCATTTAAATAAACAGGTTTTAACGCCGAGTGAATGCGTTTTGAGGAAAACCCTAAAGGGCTGGGCCATTTATTCGCCTATCTTCGTTGTTTACCTCTCGTTTAGAATAACTAAACTTCAAGGCAAACGCCTCGCTATCCAAAAAAATGACCTCAGTCTCGGTGATATATGAAAAATCAACAGCCCCTATTAAAACGCTTAATATTACTGATTATTTATGGGCTAATTGCAATTGGCTGCTTAATAGGCATTTTTCGAGCTAGCGTGACCCAAGCAGAGTTTACTATTAAAGCGTCGATTCAAGCCTCCACCCAAGATGAAGATTATGTTGGACTCTTGGCATTCAAAGAACATGTGGAGAAGAACAGCAACGGCCGTGTACAAGTACAGCTTTATGCCTCAGGGCAATTTTGCGGTAGCGTACCCGAATGTATCGGGAGTTTACAATCAGGCGTCTTGGAAATGTTTCCTAGCACAGCAGGTGGCACTGGTAATTTTTTCGCACCGGCTCAAGTGTTAGATTTGCCCTATGTGTTTACCAGTGATGCACAGGCTGAATGTGTTTTAGATGGACCCATCTTAGTTAAAATGCGAGAGACTGTTCTCAGCCAAGGCTTAGATATTCGATTAATTGGAGTATCTAATACTGGAGGGTGGCGTAACTTTGCCACTACCGATAAACCCATTCGCAGTCCAGCAGACCTAAAAGGGCAAAAAATTCGCACTACACCAGCCGATATCCAACAAGAATTGGTCAGACAATTAGGGGCAAACCCTACCCCAATATCTTGGGCTGAACTCTATACCGCTTTAGCAACGGGTGTAGTTGAAGGCAGTAAAAACGGTATTCAAGATATTATTGGTGCTAAGTTACAAGAACATCTAAAATATATTATTCTTGATGGGCACTCATACATGGCAACTCTATGGTGGTTTTCTGAACCCGTGTGGAAAACCTTGCCAGAAGATATTCAGCAAATTGTACTAGAAGGATTTATTAAACTAAAAGCGGCAGCCAGTGAATTAGTAGCCAATGAGGAAAGTAATTCTTATAAAATTTTTGAGCAGGCAGGCGGTACTATTTACCGCCCTTCTATTGCAGAGAAACAAGCGTTTCAAAATGCATCGGTCAACATGCGTCAGTGGTTTATCACTAATTTTGGACAAGAATGGCTAGATTTGTTGGAAACCTCAGTTGAGAAATGTAACGCAAATATTCATTAATACACCTCGCCACACACAAAATTAACGTCCAAGCAACAAAATGATTGCATATTGTTTACTTAGAGGTTAAATTTTCTCACGTCTTCTGTCTTATATAAGACAGGTAAAGTAATAACAATAATAATTGGTGCAACCATCCAATAACACATAATTCGTTACTCCAGCAGTTGAAACACTTTCATTGGAGCGCGGTTACATAACTAGATCAAGAACACATCTTGGGAGAATACTATGCAACTTAAACCCAGTAACTTACACTTCGGCATCACAAAAGCTCTTGCACTATCTGCTTGTATGACGATTGGTCTAACCGCCAACGCTCAAGAAGCTGAAAACGTTAAAAGTGAAGAAAAGCAAGGTTTTGAAACAATCACTGTTACCCGCGCAAAAGCGTGTTGAAAACTTAAATGAGGTGCCTATAGCGGTATCTGTGCTTAGAGAAAATCAAATCAATTCAGCGTTTTCTGCAAATATTGAAGGCCTTCAAGCTTTAGTTCCTTCAGTTAGTTTTAGAAAAGGTAACACCACACGAAATTCAGCGATTACAATACGCGGAGTGGGTACCATTTCATTTAGTGTTGCTGCTGAGCCCAGCGTGTCGACTGTTGTTGATGGTGTGGTACTCGGGCGCTCTGGACAGGCATTCGTGGACTTATACGACCTTGATCGCATTGAAGTATTACGTGGCCCACAAGGCACGCTTTTTGGTAAAAATGCTTCCGCTGGTGTCGTTAATATCACCACTAAGCGCCCATCAGATGAGTTTGAAGGCAGCTTTGAAGCAACACTTTTCCAAGATAACGAATACCGTTTAAAAACCAGTGTAACAGGCCCGCTAAACGATAACGTAAGTGGTAGTTTAACGGTTTTAAAGTCTCAGTTTGATGGTTATATTAATAACGTATATAACAATCAAACAGTCAGTGGCTACGACAAAGAAGGTGTGCGAGCCATGCTTGATATCGAAGCGGCTGGTGACACCGACATCTTATTTATTTTTGAAAATGTAAATTCAAATGACAGTTGTTGCGCTGATTTAGAACTGGCTCCAAGTAACCGACATAATTCTGAAGCGTCACCTAACAGCTCAGGCAATGGTGTTCTTGATTTAGAACAAAGACAAATTGACCATGATTTTGAAACGCGTACTTTAGATGAAACCACTTCATTCTCCATTCAAGTGGATAAAGAGTTAGGTGAACATCAATTAACTTCAATTACCGCCTACCGTAGTTGGAACAATACTGAATTTAGAGAGGGTGATTTCACTTCAACGACTGGCTCAATTCCTTTCCCTGTTAATTTTGGTAACGTTAACAATGGAGGTGTAGCGTTTCAATTACACGATATAGGCCCTCAAGAATGGGACCAAGTCTCACAAGAGTTCCGTATAGCCTCTCCCACTGGTGGAGCCTTAGATTACCAAGCGGGGTTTTTCTGGTGGAACCAAAAATCAGAACGTAACTTCACTCGTGACGCCAGTTGTCAAAATAACGGTGGTCAATTCCAAACTGCGATTGGCAATTATCTCACTGACGTGTTGGGCGTTGCCAGCCCCTCTGATTCAGACATAGAACAGTTTATCAGCGATGAAAGTCTAACGTGTAACGCTAATGATATCGTTGGCGCCACAGCATATATGCAAACCGAGTTTGATAACTGGGCATTGTTTGCAGATGGTAAATACCATATCAGTGATGATTTAAGATTATTGTTTGGTGTACGTTACACCGCTGATGAAGTGAGTTTTACCCACAACAGAAATAGTAACGATGAATACGGACGTAAAGGTGTAGGTGTGCGTGAAGCCTCTCTAGATACCGACTATGATGGCTCTACCGATGAGTCAAATGTGTCAGGTAAATTCGGCGCGCAGTTTGATATCAATGATAGCAGCATGGTCTACGCCACTTATTCTCAAGGTTACAAAGGCCCAGCCTTTAACGTGTTTTACAACATGGCAGATAACGATACTTTGCCCATTGGTGCAGAAACATCAGATGCTTATGAGCTAGGGTATAAATATGCGAGTCGTGACTTAATTTTTAATGCCGCTATATTTCGTACCAATATTGATGGCTTTCAAGCCAATAATCCAGAGTTATTAGATGGCGTATTTATCACACGTTTGACTAATGCAGGTTCAGTCATCACCCAGGGGGTTGAATTTGACTTTATGTGGCAAGCTACAGAGCAACTTACCCTAACAGGTGGGCTATCAAGTGTTGACGCTGAAGTTGATGAATTCCGCTGCCCCGTTGGCTTGCCAAATTGTGATGGCAGATCAGGTGCTGACTTACCTTTTTCTCCTGATTTAAAATACTCAGTGACAGGAGAATATGTGTGGGAAATGGATGATATGGAAATCTATCTAAATGGTTCTTATGTTTACACAGACGAATTATTTGTCGGGGCACCTGGCAATACAGCCGGTGCAGAGAACCCTGTAGACCTGTTACCTGACTATGGCATTTTTAACGCTAGCTTAGCCTTCTCATTCAGTGATGATGACTACCGTATTTCTATCATTGGCAAAAATCTTACTGATGAAAGTTATGTCACCACTTACAGCGGAGACAACTTCCGTTATCAGATCCCACGGGATGCAGATCGTCACTTTGGTGTGCAGTTACGAGCGAAGTTCTAAACAAAAATTTAGTGTGTATTGGCGCTCTGCTTCTAAGAAGTGAGAGCGCTTTTTTTATGGGCGTTTTACAATCTAAATGTCTGCCCTTCAATATCAGGTGAGTAAAAAGGTATGCTATTGAAACAATAACAGAACCTTTCAGACGTGCAGATAAAGAACAACATCATACCATCGCCAACTATAATGCAAGGTTAACAAATACATATGGCTCACCTTTGAAAGTAACATAAAATAGTAAACTCACTGCAACACGTTCACAGCCTATAGAAAATCCATATAATACCTTCTTGTGAACATCACTTTATTTTCTGTATTCTTAGGGATAGTGATCCACTCTCATCATGCCTGAAATCTTAAGTGTAAAGCTTATGTGAATTGTCATAATATGATTGCATTGTATTTTCTTGGCAACGCAGGTTTTACTTAAGATATGAATACCAGATCCAAGTTTAACGCTATGAAAAAAGTTATAGGTAAGAATTGGTTATTTTAGTACAGGCATTAAATAGCTGGGTATAGGAGAGCGGCGACTGATTGCTATAGGACTATAATGGGTCTCGAGGTAATCGAGTATTTTTTGCTCTTGGGCACCCAGTGGCCACAACCCTTGAGACCTTTGCATCCAGCGGATCGTTTCTAACCAATTCTCTCGCGTCATACGATTTTGGGTCACTAGTTTTGCAGAATGGCAAGCAGTGCAATGAGCACGTACAATGTCATAGTTTTCACTGATGACAAGACCTGTCATGGGGTCGTATGTTATTTTATCTTTTGCCTGTATTGATAATGCTATTGTGCTCATCCCAAGCAGGATCAGCACAAACACCGGCATACAGCGAATATTAATGGAGTACACCCTAAACGACCTGCACAGCAATACGATGGCAAGCATTATTTAAGTAACCCTTTGGATTCCAGCCGGGGTAGCACCATAGGCTGACTCACGCCGTCGCTGTCTGTGGCTTTCGCCCACACTTCGTAATAACCTTTTTGTGGGAACAACAACGTGCTGTGCCAATGCTGCCAAGCATTGCGGTTTAGTGCCTTAGTTACTTTGGCGGCTTGCCAAGTTTGACCAAAATCAATGGATACCTCAACTTTATCAACCTGTTTATCACCCGCCCAGGCGTGGCCATTAACGCCCCTAACTTTTTTGCAAGCGGGTGTAATTCACCTGATTTGGGATACGTGACTAACGACTTCACTGGCATAGCATGAATAATACACATATCTTCATCTGCTACTTTGGCACCGGGAGCCACTGTTTTGCAAGGCACACGATAGGCAGTTCCAGTCATTTTGGCGCCATCATGAACTTGATTGCGAATAACAATTTTTTCTAACCATTTGCCTGAAGTTGACGCTGGCCAACCACCGAATACTAATCGCAACGGATAGCCATTCATCACAGGTAAATCTTGGTCATTCATCGCCCATGCGATCAACGATTCATCTTCTAGCGCTTTATTTATCGGTACGCCACGTGAAATAGGGTTTTTGTTTGGGTCACCACTTAAATGTGTATCTTTACCATAATAGCCAATGTAAACGGCATCATCTTTTAAGCCTACATCTTTTAATACGTCAGCTAAACGTATACCTGTCCATTTAGGACAACCTACTGCACCGTTGGTCCACTGATTACCTTTAGCAGGAGGACTGAATTCAGAGCGTCCATTGCCACCGCATTCTAAAGTTAACTGATAGGTGTAATGGGTAAAACGTTGCTTAAGTTCTGCCAAGGTATAGGTTTTACTTTGCTTTGCTGACTCCCCTTCAATAGTGAGTGTCCAATTTTCAATATCGAATTTTTGTGGCGGTATACCATTATTACGTACGAACAGTTTATCGGCTGGTGTCACCTCATCGTTAAGTAAATGAGCAGGCGTTTCGGCATTTATAGGTCTGTCGTTTAACAGCACTAACTCTGGGTCTTTACCGGGGATCAAAAAAGGCGATGATGTCTGGGCAAAGGCCACTGGGATAAGACCTGCAGGCAAAAATCGAGCAAACACTATTTCGCTACCAATTAGTGTTGTTATGGTAGCTAGGCTAGATAAAAAGCTACGCCTGTTAACAGGGACTGGTTGATATAGTGGTGGTATATCAGCAGGTGTTTTTTCTGGCTTAACACTTTTATTAGTCTTATCTTTGATATTACTCATTTTAGTCAATACAGCCTAAATGTAAGGTAAACTTAGGAGTATCAATCCCGCTATCCAAAGTGTTTCTAGTAATAGGAGCAGTAGAATAGGTTTTAGCCCCACTTCTAGCAATTGCCCGAGATTCGACTTCATACCAATGGCGGCAATTGAAATCACTAAGGCAAAACGCGAAATATCGGTGGCGCCTTGAGTAACAAGCCTCGGGCAAATCCACCACAGCTATTAATTGTCATCAGCACAACAAAGGCAATTAAAAAGGCAGGGATACCGGGCGGCTTGGCATCTGAGGTCTTGTCCAAATTCATTCTCAAGACTAACAAAATACACACCACTACCGGCATTAAAAATGCCACTCTGACTAACTTAGTTAATGTGGCCAAATCACCCTGTTTGTTCTGATACTGAATAACCCGCTCCTACTACTTGCGCCACATCATGGATGGTACCGCCTAAAAAGATACTAGTATGGGTAGGGTCTAGGTTGAGTAGTTCAGCCAATATTGGGTACATGACCATAGCCACGGTAGACAATGCAGTTACGCCAACAATGGTTAACAGGGTATCTCTGTCTTTATCTTTACTCTCAGGCATGACTGCCGCAATGGCCATAGCCGCAGAAGCGCCACATATGCCAACCGCGCCACCGGTCAAAACGCCAAAGCGTTTTTGTAAGCCGAGTGCCTTGGCTAAAACAATGCCAAGGCCAATTGTGCTGACAATTGCTACGACTAACAACAATGCAGTTTGCCAACCTAACGCAGCTAAATCGCCAAACGCAATACGTAAACCTAACAACCCCACGCCTACCCGCAAAATATGGCAAGCGGTAAACTCAATGCCCTCTTTACAAGTAGTGCCTTCATATAAAAATGACATGGCAATACCCAACAGTAGGGCAAATAACATAGCAGGGGCGCCATAATGCTCACTCAAAAACAGTGCAGCAAGGCCAACAATGACAGAAATAAAAATACCTGGCAGCTTAGTTTTTATATGCAATGTATTCGCTCATATGGCCAGTAAAATAGTTAGAACAACGTAATAATCATACATTTTGTTTAGTCGATAGCTAAAGCGACTAACACTTGTCTCTTACGCTCACCAAAAAATGGGCGTCTACCATGCATAGTCATATAATTATCGACTAAGGCTACATCGCCGTCTTGCCAAGGTAAATCAAAGGTGAACTTTTCTGACAATTTTACTGCCAACTGCAACCCTGCAATAGGAATGTCACTACCGTCACCAAATGTAATGGCGCTAGAGGGATTTTCGCGTACCCCCTTCCAGCCCATAAATGCTGCAATCAATTGATTATAAAATACTTTCTTTCCGTTACCTAGATCAATAACAGCAGGTAGTACAGGCGTGGTAGCGCGCAAACTATTATCTGCTAGCCATTTCCAACTATATCTTAACTCAGCCAGTTTTTGTTCGGCTTGGGCAGCATCTTGTACACTTAACGTGCTCCTCCAACTGCGTCCTTGTCCAGAGTTAGGATCACCTTCTGCTGGCATCTGCGTAGTGTATTTGAGACCCTTACTCATAAAATCAGCAGCTAAGTGTCGGCATGTGTTGCTGCTAGAGTCATGAAACAACATGTCGGAGCGACATAGAGGCGTTTGGCCACCTTCCTCGGCGGCACTTTTACAAAAGAAAAACAATTTACTGGGCGAGATAGGCGTTTGCGCCATTTCATGATGGAGAAATATCTCCACGTCTTTGGGCGCTTCGTTGGCGGTAAAAACACGTTCGGTGAAGTTTAACCTGACGGCATTCGACAGAGATTCTTGGTAGGTGAAATTGGGATAACCAAACGAGTGTGAGAATTCATCGAACGCTTTCCGCCGAATTCACAGGAAACCCTCTGAATAGAATCGCACCCGATTTCACGCAACTTAGCCTCAAGTTCAGTCAAGTTTGCTTTGATCCAGTCGGTCGCATTCTTGTTGGGTAGTCAGCGAGCCATCGTTGACCACCACACTCGGGAAAACCGAATCACCACAGTCTAATTGATGTGAGGCACTTCTACATAATTAACCGGTTGCATAGCTTGGCCTCTGTCTAATCGTAAATAGGATGAAAAGTATTAAAGGCAGCTTCACAGAAATTTCCCGGATCATTAAATCGCCTATTACTGTTAAGCGCTGAAATTTCATCCATCTCTTGTGAAGTCAATTCGAAATCAAAAATATCTAAATTTTCTTTTAAACGCTCAGGACGAGATGTTTTTGGAATAATAGCGTTACCCCTTTGAACACCCCAACGTAACACGACCTGTGCAGCAGTTTTACCTAACCTTTTTGCTGCTTGTTTCACTGCTGTCTGTTCTAACACCGACTCTGAAGCCCCAGCCATATCCAGCTCTAAATATGATAACGCGCCAAGGGGAGAGAAAGCAGTAACCTGAAGCTCATACTGATGAGCTAAACGCATCAAACGCTCTTGGGTCAAATAAGGGTGGGATTCTACTTGTAATACCGAAGGCTTAGTTTGAGCATAAGACATCAAGTCATGCAACAAACCCGAGTTATAATTACAAACACCAATTTGTTTAACCAGGCCTTGTTGGTATAAATCTTCCATAGCTTGCCATGTTTCGAATAATGGCACGGGTGCTAATTCCATTTTGCCAACTGCGGTATCAGTTATCCACTCAGGTGGATAACGATCATCGAAATCCACAAATGGTTGTGCGATAGGAAAATGTATCAAATATAAATCGAGATAATCCAACTGCAAATCAACCAAAGTTTTTTCTAAAGCAGGCTTTACATGTTCTTTAGCATGATAAGTATTCCACAACTTAGATGTCACCCATAAATCTTCGCGAGAACACAGGCCATTATCAATTGCACGCTTAATACCCTCACCTACTTGCACCTCGTTTCCGTAATCACAAGCGCTGTCTAAATGACGATATCCAGCCTTAATGGCGTTATACACTGCGTCTGCACAGATATCTTTAGGTATTTTCCAAAGACCAAAGCCAACTTTTGGCATCGTTTTATGACTATTTGGCATCTATTGTATCCAATTAATAAAGTGTTAATTTTGATTTAATGTCTTATATAAGACTAAGTTAAGTGAATGCTTAAACTTTGTCAAACTTGCTTTAGAAATAAGCGGCTTTATTGGGATGAAACTGGCATCTTTAAAGGATAGCTTCGCTCATTTAAACAGCTCGACATACGACTTAAATGGACACATAAAGGAAGAATAATGCTGGTTCACCTTACTGGCGATCCAGTTATCGAAATAATTGAGAATGATACGCTCTAAACGAGTGCCAATATTTATGAACGTTTAGTGAAATAGTTAATATGGTCACCTAATAAAAGGTATTGAACAAATCGGTTCTGTTCCCCTACTTCTTTTGATTGTAGAAAAGAAAAAGGCGAACAGGGAGTCTTGGCTGGATGCTAGTAAAAAAGATTATGTGGAGTCAAATAAAAATACATAAATTCAGTACATATATTTACCAATAGGGAGTCAAACCAGCTCATCTTCACCTTCAACAGCTCCTTCCCCACGTATTTTCATCTGTAACCCTTTCAAAAAGTTACGCATGATTTGGTCATTACAAGCACGATACTGGCGATTTTCTGGTTTTCTAAAAAAGGCACTTAATTCGTGTTTGCTGATTTTAAAGCCACTTAAATCCATTGCTTCTAATACCGCTTCGGCTTGCATATTGAGAGCAATTTTTAATTTCATAAAGATGATGTTGTTGGTAAGTTTACGCTCAACGGGTGCTTCAACGCCTTCGCGTTTGCCACGATTCATATTTATCAAACCGTTTAAAAATAGAGAAAACTGAAGATCGGTAAGTTCAACAAAAGCAGGATCATCGTCTTTACGCAACCAAGTATGTAGTTGTGCGACTGTAGCGGGGTAATCAGCTTGAGCAAAAATTTCAAGCATTTTTGCGTCGTTGAAATCGAAGATATAGCGCAAACGGCGCATAACATCATTGTTGATCATAATATTCCTAAAGACTAAGTTGGTTTATCCAACTTTAAACATGTCACTAGTTTAAAGCTTTTTATAACGAATGTTTTACTTTATTGACAGTTAATCAATAACGGTCTGCAATATATGCTTTTAAACTTAGCTTTAATTACTATTGTATTTGAAAAGTATTTAGAAACAAAAACTGGTTTGTTGCCTTTGTGACTTCAAACGTTTGGCTTGCTGTTCTCTTGCAAAGGCTCTGAGTTTATTCATTCTATTCAGTATATTGTCCGCATTCTCAGAAATTTGAGCCTGACTACACAAGTCCATACTGGCGAAATGCTTGGGGCAAAGGGGATGGTTGTGGTTGACGCTATTTACAACGCTATTTGCACCACTTTTTATACAAAGAGTGGTATTTGAATAACTGATCATGTTGCCTCCAACAAACAACTGTTTATACATACAGTATAAATATTGATTATTAATTGTGCAACTATTTTTTATAGCCTAAAGTCTATTAGCTTATTTATTGGGTTATGTTTAAAGCTAATAGCAGGGTTTGCCTGGTATTAGCCGGTTCAATAACCGCATCAATTTCTAGAACACTGGCCACTTCTTGGGCTTGGCCTTTTTGATATTGCGCAGCTAAGAGTTGTTCATAGAGTACTTTTCTTGCTGACGTATCCTGCATGGCTGCAAGTTCTTTTTTAAAACCCAACTTAACCGCCCCTTCAAGCCCCATTGCGCCAAATTCACCTGTGGGCCAAGCAATAGTGTAACTTGGCTGACTGGTATTTCCTCCCAACAATGCTTGTGCACCCAATCCATAACATTTTCTTAAAACCACGGCGACTAATGGCACAGTAAGTTGGCTGCCAGCAACAAACAGTTGAGCCAGCCTGCGAACGGCGCCTCTCTCTTCATGTTCTGGCCCCACCATAAATCCGGGAGTATCACATAGTATCACTAAAGGAATAGAGAACTGCTGGCAAAGATGCATAAATTGACTCGCTTTTTCGCCGGCGTCAACATCAATAGCACCGCCTAATACTTTGCAATTACTGGCTAACACTCCCACCGGATGACCTTGTAAATGCATAAAACCACTAATAATTGCAGTACCGAATTGGGCTTTAATTTCAGTAAAAGAATCGGTATCTGCGAGAATATTAATGATCTCTTTTACATCATATACAAAACGCCTGTCTTCCGGAAGAACCTGTTCAAGAGCTTGTTGGTCAGCATATGTACTTTGTTGTCCGTCGACTAATGGTCCTTGAAAATACAACAAACATTTTTTTGCCATTTTGGCTGCTTGCTGCTCGTTTTCGACCAAAATATCTATCACACCATTTTTAACCTGTTTAGCACTAGGGCCAATATCAGTTGGCTTAACCACCCCCAAACCACCCCCTTCTATCATCGCAGGGCCCGCCATACCTATCCATGAAGACTCAGTTGCAATGGTGATATCTGCAGCGCCAAACAAAGCAGCGTTACCTGCAAAGCAGTATCCATTTGCCACTGATATGCGCGGCACTTTTCCTTGTAAACTAGCCCAGGAGGCAAAAGATTGGCATTGCAATCCAGAATTTACAGTCGTGATATCGGTATCGCCAGGGCGCCCCCCCCCCCCCTTCAGTAAACATCACCACTGGATACTTTTTATCCACCGCAACGGCTAATATCCGATCTAACTTTAAATGATGGAAATATCCCTGCGTGCCAGCTAATACGCTGTAATCATTGATCACGATGACGGTCTGTGTTTTTTGCTTTGTGATTAAATTTTGATTCACTTGTCCTACACCGGTGATAATACCGTCAGCGGCAGTAGCCGATTTCAAATCATCATAGTCTCTGCGCAAACGCTGGGCAGCTACCGCCATTTGTCCGTACTCCATAAAACTATTAATGGGGCATAAATTTTGTAAATTCTCTCTTGCTGTTAAATAACCTTTTTGTCGGCGTTTTTGTTGTTGTTCGATTCTTTGCTCATCAAGTGTGAGTGCCTCTCTGGTGCGCAGTTCGTTTAGTAATCTTTGATTTGTAGTACTGGAAGTTGGCATTTTTACAATTTTTGACTTGCTAGCATCGTCTGCGTGCATATCCACCAAGGGCATCCCCACAAAACAATCATCCCCAACATTGACAAAAACTTGGCCTACTTCGCCCGAAACGTCTGCGCACAAGGTGGTTTGCATTTTCATGGCTTCAATAATAACCAAAGGTTGATCTATATGTACTCGCTCATTTTGATTGACCAGTACAGCAACAACAGATCCTATATTGGGTGCGCACAATGTGTAAATGGGGGGCATAAAAGTCATCAGCAAATTATCAAATTTTCTTATTCTAACATTGACCAGCATATTTAGCGCCGCCAAAAGTCATGAATTATGAAAACTATAAGTGGCACTAACAGGTCAATAAACGCTCGAGACTCGTTATTAAAAATATTGATAAATAGAAGGGAAAAGCTTCTGTAAACACAGCCATTATTGTGAAGGTGCATGATTTTGGAATATTGGCCAAAAGCATAGAAAACTTTACCAAAGTAGCCACCTTAATCCAGTTGAGCTTGCATAAACTCTAGGCAATGAGTGAACCAAACCCATGCGGGCAAAAATGTGGCTTAATTACTTTGGGTTAAAGTATTTTGGATTGCAACCTCATCACTGCCATAGGCATTCGTTAATATAAACAATACCTATATCAATCTCCTTCCAACAAAAATCGTTCTGCCCGCTCAACTTTTCGTGGTTTCGCTGCAATAACTATCACATCACCGGCCAATAAAGCCATGTGCTCATCTGGCTCCGACAGTTCATGATTGTCCCTTCTCAGTCCCTTGACACTAACCCGCCATTGTTGCAAGTTGAGTTGCTGTAATGATTTACCAACAGCATAAGCATTTTTAGTAAGGATGACCGCGTGCATAAATTCAAATTTCTCTTGTTTAATATAATCAAGCTCAGTGGTTTCACCAGGAAAGAAACCATGCATATTGGCATAATGTCCCTTGCGCTCTTTACGCACGCGTTTGAGTATGCGAGACATTGGCACACCAGATAATTGTAAAACCTGAGTCACTAACATTAGACTACCTTCTAGAATTTCTGGCACTACCTGTGATGCGCCTGCCTCAAGTAATTCTTCCATACGATTGTCTTTTCTAGTTCTCACCACTACTGGCAAGTTTGGATACAAGCGTTTAACTAAACGAATCACACTCATGGCTTTTTCATGCTGGTCAAAAGTGATCAGCACCAGCTTGGCTCTTTCAATTCCGACAGAATGCAATATATCTTTTTGCTTAACATCGCCAAAATACACAGGCTCTCCTGCACTTTGACTTTCTTGCACACGGATGGGATCAGCATCAACTACCATGTAAGGAATAGCTTCAATTTTTAATAAACGACTAACCGATTGACCTACTCGGCCATAACCAAAAATGAGTACGTGGTCAGTTAGTTGTTGGTCTTGGGCTGAAAGTTGTTCTAAACCCTTTTACATCAGGTGTTGCTTCAGGACTGATTGCTTTGGCAATTTGTGGACTTTTATCGACTAACCAAGGCGTGATGGCCATACTCATCACACCGATAGTTAATAGTAACGAACCTTGCTCTGAGTTTAAAATAGCATGGTCGACAGCCAATGCTGCCAACACAAAACTAAACTCGCCCATTTGACACAGTTTAAGCCCGGCCGCCCAAGCATCTTGTTTGCCTAATTTAAAAATCTCAGCTGACATCCGGATAAGCAACACTTTTAGCAACACAATAATCACCAAGCCTAATAGTGCCCAGTGGATCTGACTTGGCAAATTGTGTAGTTCTAGGCGCATACCTATAGTAATAAAAAATAGTCCCATCAGGATATCTCTAAAGGGTCGTATATCAGCTTCTAGTTGATATTTATATTGGCTCTCACCTAACATCATGCCTGCTAAGAACGCGCCTAATGCCATGGATAGGCCAAAGGAAAAAGCTAAACCTGCGGCCATTAAAGCCACCATAATAGTCGTCAACACAAAAAGTTCATCTGTGCGAGTGCGGGCCACTTCACTAAACACTTTAGGTAACACCCATTTGCCGATGGATAACAAAATGCCAACAACCAATAGCCCCTTAAGAAATGCCATTGATATAGCAATGCCTAAACTTTGTTCGGAATCAGCAGCCAGTAAGGGCACCAATATAAGCAAAGGCACAACAGCAAGATCTTGTAGTAATAAAATACTCACCGCGATTTGCGCGCGAGGCGTATTCAGGATACCTAAATCACTGGTTTGTTTAATCACAATGGCAGTTGAAGACAGCGCTATAATCCCACCTATTACGAAGGAAGCTTTAGCATCAAAATCCAGTAATAAGGCCAGCCCCATAAACACTAAAGTAGTCAACATCATCTGCGCAAGCCCTACGCCAAATACCAGATTACGCATGGCTAACATTTTGGGAAGTGAAAACTCCAAGCCCAATGAAAACAACAAAAAAACAATACCCAACTCGGCAAAATTTTGCATATCTTCTGGATGTTCAAATAATGCGAGGAGATCAGGACCTGCCAAAATACCACAAAAAAGATAGGCCAGAATTGGTGGTAAATTAATACGTTTAAATAGCCAAACAGTTATCACTGCTACGGCCATTAGAATAACAATACTGCCTAAATTTCCATGCATAACGTTGTGTTCATCCTTCTAAGTTGTTTGCTAAGCACAATACTTGCCGAATATTAGCTAAGAATCATTTTCTATAGTAATTCGCCATATTGTTGGCAGGAGAAACCGTTGGAACAACTTAACCAGTTTTACGACGCAAATGTCGGTGAGCCTTATTTCAATCTTGAGGAGGCTAATCAAGACCTTGAGCATGGGCACAAACTTGGTCTGACGCAAGGTCAGCTTAATAAACTCATCCTTGAATTGTTAATATCCATAGACTTGCTCAGTCTGAGTAAATTATATTTTGAGTGATTAAAAAGTACCCTACCGTTGTCTGAGCTAAAAATCCAGTTTGAAGATAATAGAACTAGGTTTGGTCAAACGCTAAAAAACACATACTTAAAAACCCTTAACTGTTTGCAGATAAAAAATGTCATTGCCGTATGGATTATTCCTGTACTTAACCGTTGTCGTTAAGTTATTGGCAAATATTGCAATAAATGCATATTAAATTTTGTTATCCATTCAAAAATGCCTTAGAACATCACAATCAAGCAGTTTGCTATGAAGGACGTCTTAACAACCTTAGGAAATAAAGCTAGTTACGACGAAACCATGGTAAGACTGCCAGCCAAGCACAAAAGCATCATCAACCCTTTGGTTTACTAGTGTTAGATATGGACAACTTTAAACAAGTTAACGATATTCATGAGCATCAAGAAGGCGATAAAGTATTGTTGGCTTTGCTGATACTATTTTAAATAGCCTAAGAGGTCCGACTTAGCCTTTAGATTTTGTGAGGATGTGTTTTGCTACTTATTACCAAAGGTGGATAATCAGACTAACAATTTAATTGCGGAGCGTATCCAAATAGCTATTGAATCGGAACCGTTTCTGCAACAGCAGAAAATATTTTGCAGTATTGCCAGCGCGACTTTTTAGGAAAAGATTGAAAAACAAACATCTTCTCTCACACTAACGAAGCACTATATGCTCCCAAGCAGGCAGGTAAAATTGTATTAGAGCCGCTTAGGAATGTAATTGCGAGCAACGATGATAAACAGCAATGTATTGCATAATAGTTGAGAAATAAGCAACATTCTCAAGGATCTAAAAAGCCATGCTTTAGAGCATGGCTTTTTAACTTAACGTTAATGGTATTGATTATCTAAACAACACTTTTTCTTGGTTAAACCAATACACACAAAATGCAAACAACGCGCCTGCAATAATCACTGTTGAACCAAATATGGCAAATAATTGGTAGTAATCCATGGTTCCTTTCACTAATTCTTTCATAGCGAGGGAAACGTTAGTGACCGGCACCCAAGCCCAGCCTCCCTTTAATTCCACGCCAGGTAAAAGTGCTAACATAATAGGCACAACAACCAAAATAGTCATAGGCCCCATGTAACTTTGTGCTTCTTTAAAACTTTTGGCATAGATGGAAATACTCAACAAGACTGCCGAGAATATAGCCACCACAGGGAC
This sequence comes from uncultured Paraglaciecola sp., assembly GCF_943787955.1. Lineage (NCBI taxonomy): Bacteria > Pseudomonadati > Pseudomonadota > Gammaproteobacteria > Alteromonadales > Alteromonadaceae > Paraglaciecola > uncultured Paraglaciecola sp. The sequence continues at coordinate 85,006 of NZ_CALSOK010000021.1, read as the reverse complement.
TAACATTAGAAAAATCAGTAGAAAATCAAGGATCGCAATCTGTGCCATAAAATCCGCAACAAATTTGATTGCCATGCCTTGGCTTAACACCAAGCCCCAAATCACCATACTCAAAACAGTAATCAACGCAGTCATGGTGCCAGCAAAAGCAATAGTCAAAAACTTACCCATTACAATTTTATTTCGATCTATCGGTGAAATCAGTAACGTTTCTAGTGTACCGCGCTCTTTTTCACCGGCGCCAATATCGGTAGCCGGAGCCATTGCACCTGATAGACAAATTAGAAACAACAGATAGGGCAACATCCCACCTATTTTTTCGCCCCAATTTTCTCGATCGTCAGCGGTATTCACTTTCTCTAATACAAGCGGTTCTATTAGTGCACTTTGTTCTGCAGCGTCTAACCCCAGACTAGTAAACGCGCTTTGTTGAAATAACTCAGACTGACTCTTTACTATTTCATTGACCCGTCTGTAGACCAGATTTAGCCCGGCATCATTGAAATATAATTTAACGTTAGCCTGACCATTTTTAAGCACATCGTTAGAATAATTTTCGGGGATTTCCAACACAAAATCGACTGTTTCATTGCGAATAATTGAGGTGTAATCGGCGTTTCCTTCAATTTCGACTAGGCTAAATTTTTCTGGTTGTTGCAGCTCCTTAACAATATCCGGCGCATATTGGCCACCTATCAATGCATAATTGAGCACTTGGGTTTCAGCTTTGTCTATGGCTTGTTTACTCACAAAACCCACAATCCCAATAATCAAAGGGAAGATTAATAACGGCAGGGCAATCATAAAAAATAATGTTTTACGGTCGCGAAGTAATTCTTTTATCTCTTTTTTAAATACTAACCACATATTGTATATCTCTTTATTTATAAGCAGCTAAAGGCTCTCTATTCGCTAGTAGTTGATTGAATGGCGGCCATAAACGATTGGTGCAATGAGCCATCAGCAAGGGCTTTAAAGCTAGCGATATGCCCATCAAACATAGTTCGGCCTTGATCGATAACAGTGACCTTGTCACATAACTCTTCCACTTCATCCAAATGATGCGTTGAGAAAATCACGGGAGTACCCTGCTCTTTTAAGCCACGAATAAATTCGAGTACGGTTTGTGTGGCCATAATATCTAAGCCCGTTGTGGGTTCATCTAAAATAACCAGCTTTGGTGAATGCACTACTGCACGTGCAATAGCGGTTTTTTGTTTCATACCTGTAGAGAAATTCTCTGAACGTCGGTCCAAAAAGTTATGCATATCTAATAAATCAGCTAACTCTTTAATACGAAGTGCAATAGATGCGTCGCTCATGCCATGCAGCTGACCAAAATAATGGATGTTTTCACGACCGGTTAAACGACCATACAAACCCGTTGAACCCGATAAAAAGCCTATCTTCTTGCGAGCAATAACAGGATTGGTTAACACATTATCACCGCTTATTTCTACGCTGCCACTATCGGGCTTAAGTGCAGTAGACAACATACGTAAGGTCGTCGTTTTACCCGCACCATTAGGGCCAAGCAACCCTAACACTTCTCCTTTTTGACATGTAAAAGACACATCTTGAACAGAATGAAAAAAGCGCCCTTTTAACCTCGGGTCTTTTTTTTCTTGCTCACTGAGCTTTTTAGGATTTTCCACAGCGAATTTCTTAGCCAGTTGTTTTATTTCTATCATTCCATTTTCCTGGTTTGTGGGCGATTTATTTCTATAGTCCTTCAATTTTTAGTTTATTACATGCGATCTAGAAAAAAAATATGTAACAATATTAAATTCGTTCAGACTACTGCAACTAATTTTGGGCACATATTGCTATAACATAATTTAATAGGAGGATTTGTATGCAACTGGTCAGTAATCCATTTGAGGCCATGAAGGATATTTTTGTTAAGCCTAATCAGGTATTTGCCACTATAAATGAAACACACAATTGGTCTTGGATACCCTTTATCTGTATTGCAATTATCGGTGCATTACCTATTTACATGTATTTTAATTTTGTGGATTTTTCTTGGTATACCGAATTAATGGTTCAAGCTATGGCGGGAGATTTAAGCCCCGCTGAGCAAAATGTATTTCGAAACATGATGGCAGATAAATCACAATCCTTGTGGACAGGTGTGTTTGGCTCTGTATTTATGCTGCTTGTCAGTAATGCGATAATGGCGCTTTATTTAAATATTGTTACCAAAGCAGATGAAGAGTGTGTGCAAGGTTATACCGACTGGTATGGCTTTAGTTGGTGGGTAAGCATCCCTGTCATTGTCTCTAGCCTATTGGGTATATTGGTGGTGTTAGTGGCCCAGGATAATCAACTATCACCTGTTAGCATGGCTCCCACTTCATTTGCATTTATTTTTTCTGTCGAAATGAACTCGTCATGGGCGTCTTTGATGCAGGCTATCCGCTTAGAGTCTGTCTGGGTGATGTACTTGACTGCAGTAGGATTAAGTCAATGGACCCAACTCCCAGTAAAGAAGACCTATATAATAGCAATCGCTCCCTACGTATTAATTTGGGCAATCTGGGCTTTATTTATTATTCTTTGATGCTGATTTTGATGATGACTTTGGCGAAGGCCTAGGTCTGAAATAATCAGTATTCTCATAAAATTCAGGGTCGTTGTTGGCATCCCATACATCAGGGATACCCAATAATGGTATTGGGTTAAATGGCTTTGATGTCGAGAATAAGTCGGTTTTCTTAATATGGCTGACTAAGCGTGTATCAAGTTCAGCCACCTGTTTTTGATAGGGTAAAGTTGAAAATCGACTATCAACTTCTATTACCAAGCATTTTCCAGTCAACCCCATAAAGGGTTGTAGCAACATTTCAAGATTGGCATGACCAAACATAAAACTATTAATCTCGTTACCCCAATGATGCCTATTTTCAACAAACACAGCATGCCATTGATGCTGCTTTAAATTTTCTATTAGTTGGGAAAAAACCTCTGTACGCTGATAAGTGACAATCACCCCGCACTCATCAAAATGGGTTAAGTTATTTCTTCTAAGGGTTCTTGGTGATAACCCATGTTGCTCAATATCTTCAACATGCTGTTGATTTAACAATCGCTTTGTTTGTGGAAATTGCAGCCAAATCAAACCATTAAATAAATCGTGCCAGCTGTTTGGGCGGGTCGGAATAATATGTTGTTGGTGGATGATTTGTTCATAATAATGAGAAGATGTTGTTAGATGGTTTTGACAAATAAAACGAGGAATATGGCTTTCTCCCTTGAGCTTCATTAAGGCATTTAGTCCTTGGGCATTGGGCCAATCAGTCAAACGCGATAAGCCAAAAAAGTTTTCAAGCTGCTGCATGGGCAACATCGGTAGTTGCTTAATAAAGTCCTGTTGCCAATCTGTCACAATTGCCCTTGATATTGATTTAATGTAAAAAGAGACACTTATAATCTTTAACCTTACTCACTACAAGAGCAACTATATGAAATTTTGCCACAAGCTCCTCATACTTTTTTCGCCAATGATCCTGGCTCTATCAGCCTGCCAAGACAAACAAGCCAAAGTTCCTTTACCGGTTGCAGATAACTTTATCGATGTTTATCAAGGCATTAACACCGATGATTTAAAAAAACATATCAAAACCTTAGCTTCGGATGAATTTGAAGGACGCTTACCCACCACAGTTGGTGAGCAAAAAACATTGGATTATTTGGTTAAAGAATTCAAACAAATGGGTTACCAACCAGGTAACGGTGACAGTTACTTGCAACCGGTTGAACTCATTGAGATAACTGCCGACTCGGATATGACCATGACGATAGGCGAAAATAATTTTGCCTATAAAGAAGGCATGATGGCCTCTACCAGTCGAGAACAAGCAAAAGTAGCACTAAAAAACTCGGAATTAGTGTTTGTGGGTTACGGTGTCAACGCACCAGAGTACGACTGGAATGACTATCAAGGCTTAGATGTAAAAGGCAAAACCGTGGTTATTTTAGTCAACGATCCTGGTTTTGAAAATCCAACAGGTGATAAATTTCAGGGTAAAACCATGACCTACTATGGCCGCTGGACCTATAAGTATGAAGAGGCCAGTCGTCAAGGCGCAGAAGCTGCCATTATAGTGCATGAAACTAAGCCCGCCTCTTATGGTTGGTCTGTAGTGGCGAATAGTTGGAGTGGACCACAATATGGCCTTGTAAGCAAAAATGGTAATGCCGATCGTGTAGCGGTTGAAGGTTGGTTAACTGTTGAAGCCGCACAAAAGGTATTTGCTGATGCTGGGCTTGATTTTGCTGAAGAAAAGTCCAAAGCCATAGCCGCCCCATACAACAAAAGTTTGGGAGTAGACGCCTCAGTAACCATTAACAATAGTTTCAAAAAATCTATCAGTTATAACGTAATTACGACATTGCCCGGTTCTGAAAAACCTGACGAACACCTAATATTTACCGCCCATTGGGATCACTTAGGTAAAGATGAAAGCAAAGACGGTGACCAAATCTACAACGGTGCTCATGATAATGCGACAGGCACAGCAGCGGCTCTAGTCATGGCCAAAGCTTATTCTGAGTTAACGATCAAGCCTAAGCGTTCCACCACCTTTTTAATCGTCACAGCAGAAGAACAAGGCTTGTTAGGCTCAAAGTATTATTCAGAACATCCCATTATCCCTTTAGATAAAACCGTCGCCAATATCAATATGGATGCCATGAGTGTCTTGGGCAAAACCAAAGATGTCGCTGTTATTGGCATGGGCAAGTCTGAACTAGAAGCGTATCTTGAAAAAGCGGCCAAACGCCAAGACCGTTATTTGGTTCAAGAAGGTCGTCCAGAAGCAGGCTATTACTATCGTTCTGATCATTTCAGTTTTGCTAAGCAAGGAGTACCAGCACTGTATGCTAAAGGTGGTGAAGAACCTATTGATGAAGCCACAGCACAATATCGCAAACGTACTAATGTGATTGTCACAGGTTGTTATCATCAGGTTTGTGATAAATTTCGCGAAAACTGGGACTTATCAGGTATCCAGCAGGATGCACAATTATTGTTTGAAGTCGGGTATGACTTAGTATCATCGGATGATTGGCCAAAGTGGAAAGCAACGAGTGAGTTTCAGCGGAAGTAGGATGTAGGGTTCAGGCTTACGCTTTTGCAGCGTAAGCCTCTTTTAAGCTAAAACCATGCCCTTGCCGACGCTGCGCAGGATGTCAGTGCCCGCTGGGCATAAAACATTCAATGACGACCCCCAATGTCAGACTCGCCCAACAAAGAATACCAGCGGTATCGCTACAACCTATCGAATACAAATATCCACACCCACACCTTCTAAAACAAGCATTGTTCTTACTAATTCCTTTCTAGTGTAAGAAAATCACAGTTTATCCTTGCTTTTTTCGCTCAGACTGGCAAATTCAAATACGCGAAAACATATCTAAAAATATCAACAGATTTCGCTTTTTCCGGCTTGTCACAATAGCAATACCAAGCCCCTTATTAACACCAAGTAACTCAAGAGAAACATTTTTATGTGTGGTATTTTCGGTATTCTGGGTATCAAAAGCGATGCAGCAGAACTTAGAACGCAAGCGTTAGAACTTTCCAAATTACTCCGTCATCGCGGTCCTGACTGGTCAGGTATTTGGAATAATGACAATGCTATTTTATGTCACGAACGTTTGGCGATAGTCGACGTTGACACAGGCGCTCAACCGCTAATAAGCCGCGATAATTATCAAGTGTTAGCCGTAAATGGCGAAATTTACAACCATAAGGCCTTGGAAACTGCGCTAGATACACCTTATGACTTCAGAACCAAGTCTGACTGCGAAATCATTCTGCCTTTGTACCAGCAAAAAGGTATTGAGTTTATCGACGAATTGGAAGGTATGTTTGCCTTTATTCTCTACGATGCAGAGCAAGACGCGTACTTGATTGCGCGTGATCATATGGGCATTATTCCTTTGTATACTGGTTATGATGAACACGGCAATTTATATGTTGCTTCAGAAATGAAAGCGTTGGCTCCTGTGTGCAAAACCATTCAAGAATTTCCTCCTGGTCATTACATGTGGAGTAAAACAGGCCAATTAACCAATTACTATCAACGTGATTGGATGGACTATGAGAATGTCAAAGACAACGAAACCAACCTTGAAGATCTAAAAGTAGCTTTTGAAAAAGCAGTTAAGTCACACTTAATGTCTGATGTGCCTTATGGTGTGCTTTTATCAGGCGGGCTTGACTCTTCTTTGGTCTCTGCGGTAGCAGCTAAATACGTGGCTAAACGGGTTGAAGATGGTGATCAAACTGATGCTTGGTGGCCACGTTTACATTCTTTTGCTGTTGGTTTAGAAGGTGCACCCGACCTGATTGCAGCACAAAAAGTGGCTAAGATGATAGGTACGGTGCATCACGAAGTGCACTTTACTGTGCAAGAAGGTATCGATGCCTTACGTGACGTCATTTATCACATAGAAACTTACGACACCACCACAATTCGTGCCTCTACTCCCATGTATTTGCTTAGTCGTAAAATAAAGGCTATGGGCATAAAAATGGTCTTGTCTGGTGAAGGTGCTGATGAAATTTTTGGTGGGTATCTGTATTTCCACAAAGCACCTAATGCTAAAGAATTTCATGAAGAAACCCTGCGTAAACTTAACCGCTTGCACATGTTCGATTGCGCCCGTGCCAATAAATCCACTTCGGCTTGGGGTGTTGAGGGGCGAGTGCCTTTCTTAGATAAAGAATTTATGGACGTGGCCATGCGCTTAAACCCACAAGACAAAATGTGCCTTGATGGGAAAATGGAAAAATGGGTATTGCGAAAAGCTTTCGATAATAACGAGTATTTACCTGCTGAAATATTGTGGCGTCAAAAAGAGCAGTTCAGTGACGGTGTCGGTTATTCATGGATTGATTCACTTAAAGAGTATATCAAAACTCAAGTCACTGATCCGCAAATGGCTTCGGCAGAATTTCGTTTCCCCGTGAACACACCTGATACAAAAGAAGGTTACTTTTATCGCAGCATTTTTGAAGGTTACTTCCCGCAGGAAAGCGCCGCCAAATGTGTCCCGAGTGGCAAATCTATCGCTTGTAGTACAGTAGAGGCCTTAGAGTGGGATGCTAGCTTCAAAGCCAATGCGGACCCTTCAGGTCGTGCAATGAGTTCAGTTCACGGTAAAGGCTAAGTGATAAGTCACCGAATCTATATATATTAAGAAGATAAAACCAGAGTAACCGCTCTGGTTTTTTTATGGTTTAATCGGATGGTTAATCTTACCGTCAAACCATAATTCCTTTCTGTCTAAGGGAGTCTCTTCTGGTAGAAAGGCATTTTCTAACGGGTAAAACGTTCTATTTTCAATCTGTGCTTTTTCAATATAAGTTTTATAACTTTCTACAAATAATGCTTCATACGTTCCATTTTCAATGGCTTTCTCAAGTCCTGTTTCAATCAGATTTGCCAATGGCACACTTTTTTTATTCACAAAAAAGTAAATAGCCGCGGGATAGCGTATCCCTAGAGAGGGCTGGATTTGGATCTGTATTTCATTTGCTACTTTACTTCTTTCCAACTCTTCCCAAACTTCAATAATGGAACGAGGGAAAAAATCGCCTTGTGCCCTACCGAGCATTTTCATAAGAGAGGTTTGATTGCGCTCGGTGATTACATCGAAACCATTTGATTGTAATATTTTTGTGTCTGGCCATTCTCGCCCCTGTAATGGTGAAAGTTTAACTAAATGCTCGAATTGCTGAATATAGGTAAAACGTTCAGCCATATCTTGTCGAATTAAAAATAGACGCCATCCAATCAACCCTTTAAATATTGGAATGCGTATTGGCAGTAAATCTTTTTCACGCTGAACATTGGTCATACCCCAAACAATGTTTATTTCTCTGTTGTCTTGCAGCCTATCTATGGCCTTGCCTTTAGACAAAAAATTGTCCGAGGGTATCAGTTGATAACTCACCCCCGTTTGATCCAAAGCCAATGCCAACAGTTTTATTGGATACTCATCAATTGTTGACGCAGTTTCCAGCGAACTAGGAAAAGTTATTTGCCATGATGCACTTTTAGCATTAACACTAAAAAGTAGGATAAACACAGCAATTATTATATTCATAAGTCACTCAGCAAAGGAAAAAATATATTTAAGTTTATTTTCGTCAACAACAACTGCCACAATCATCTTAAGTAGTTTATCAAGAATTTTGCAGGAATCTGACGTTATCCACCAAAACATAATTACTCTTGTTCGTCAAAAATGCGTTTGCATAAATATCCAAAAAGCATCCTGAATAAACGTGCATAAATAGCGTAATAAGCAAGTACACATATTCTGTGCTTAAAACCGCTATTCGATCCCAATAAATTTATGAGTTTGCAATGACAAACGCCAATTACGCGCTATGCAGGTTTTAATTGCAAGGTCAGTTGCACGTTTTTGTTGGCTAATGGGCTGTAAATAAATGTTGGGTACAGCTTGGTCACCTAATAGTGTTAACACCTCGTCTAGCTCTTCGATATGTTTTTGCATGGCTATCGGATGCTTAATTTCATTTGCTCGGCGCATTGCACTGCTTAATACAGCCCTGCCTCCCGGCATATTAACTTTGGGTGAAACAGTCACCCACGTGTCGGGGTGGGCAATGATTTCATATGTACCGCTAGTTTCAATTTGCACCGAATAACCTTTTACTATTAAGCTGCTGGTGATGTCAGTCAAATCATACAAACAAGGTTCGCCGCCCGTGATCACAATATGTTTAGCCACATAGCCGTAAAGATTAAAAAGGCCTAATAACTGTTCAGAAGTTTGTTCAAACCAACTATCTGACTCAGACTTTTCGGACATCACCTTATCGCTTGTAGTTTGTAACTCAGGCGACACCACCCAAGTATGTTTAGTATCACACCATGGACAACCGACTGGACAACCTTGCAAGCGAACAAAAATCGATGGCAAGCCCGTATAACTGCCCTCTCCTTGCAAAGATTCAAACACTTCATTAATTTTATATGAACTCAATCACTTTCCTTTTTGTTTAACGCATTCCTGTTGTGGGAATTTACCGTCAAATCACTTAAAATCGTATTAATTAATTGATTATAAAGAAGCAACGCCCATGTCACAAAAGGTAGTGGTAATTTTTTCCGGAGGGATGGACTCATTTACCGTCCTAAACCTAGCAGTTAAGCAGGGCTTAGAGGTATTTGCCTTATCTTTTGACTATGGGCAAAGACACAATAAAGAACTGGATTATGCAGCACGTGCCTGCAAAACGTTAAATGTTCAGCACAAAACAGTCGATATTACAGCCATCAACCAACTGATTGGTGGTTCATCACTCACATCAGATATTGACGTGGCAGAAGGTCACTACGAAGAAGGCAGCATGAAAAGCACCGTGGTGCCTAACCGTAATATGATTTTATTATCTATGGCAGTAGGTTATGCCGTTTCAATCGATGCCAAAAAAGTTTACTACGGCGCTCACTCAGGTGACCATGCAATATACCCAGACTGTCGCCCAGAATTCGTCCACAAAATGAATGACGTATGTGCCATAGCCAACTATGAAGCAGTCGAAATTGTCACACCTTATTTGGCTGTCAGTAAAACGGCTATTTTAACAGCAGGCTTAGAAATGGGCTTGGATTACAACCTAACCTGGACTTGTTATAACGGCCGTGAAAAAGCTTGTGGTAAATGCGGAGCGTGTCAGGAAAGATTAGAAGCATTTACTGAAAATGGGGTGACTGATCCTTTAGCGTATGAAGGGTGTTGCCCTTGAGTGTTTTTTTACTGACATGTTGATGCTATTTGTAAAAAAGCAAGTCAAATACAAGGAATTTCGTACAAGAAACCTATCGATAGAGGGTTTCTCAGAACGTAAAGCATTCCTCACTAGATAAAATTACACATTGTAAATCCACATAAAAAAGCCGCACAAAGCGGCTTTTAAAATCAATTTTGAATCCCTTAGCTAAATTCTACTTATCAACCTGCTGAATAAAGTAAGTAATTTCCTTAATTAAATGTCTTAACACAGGATTTAACCGGGTATTTTTACCATTCATCACAAATAATTCGTGCTTGAATTCAAATAAATTTTTGCCGACTGGCAATAGTCCTAACCCTGCGCCTTGGTTTGTGAGTATGTAATCAGGTAATAGCCCCACATATTCACCCGTCATAATCGCAGCTAGGCAAGCATCAAAGGAGTCAGAAAAAGTTTGAATAGCCATACGTGAATCGTTAGAAATGTAATTGGCAGAGGACAAGCCAGAGATACCAATTGCTGGATAGTCTCCAATCTTAACGTTATCAGGTAAACCATCACGATATTTTGCTAGAGCATGGGAAGGTGAGCAATAAAGTCTTCCTTTACACGAAACTTCAACTGGGTGAAAAGTGACTGACTCAGGTTTAACCATATCATAAGTCGATAACACCAAATTACATTCGCCAGATAAAGCAACATGCTCAACTTCGTTATACAATCGGGTTTGAATATTCACGTGAATATCAGTGAACTTTTTCATGGTACTTTTAACGGATTTACTGACCGCCAAGTGATATGAAAGAGGTAAACCCGCCATCATCACTAAGGTGATGTTACCGGAATAATCATCGTGCAAACTCTTTAGGTTAAACACAAAGTTATCGAAAGAATTGAATATACGCTTGGTTTCCTGAAACACCACCTCGCCCTCTTTGGTCATTTGAAAACCACCCCGACCACGATGACATAATACTAAATCTAATCGTTCTTCGAGCTTTTTAATGGCAGCACTAATATTCGGTCGTTGCATCCTCAGTACAGGCTCCGCAGCAGTAAAGCCATTACAAGAGGCAACAGCGTAAAATACACGCAATAATTTGATATCAGATTCTTGAAGACGATTTAACATTGCAACACCACTTATAGGTATATTTCTTAATACTAAAGTATTATAATAGGAAAGGCTTAGCCGGATTTCAATGGTAACTAAACAAAAAAGCTAAAAAACGATTTTAGTGATAGAAAAGATATTGAACCACTTAGGACAACAGGTGGCTAGATTCACAATGTGAACCAATACAATGCTCAAGCATAATATTGTTATTTTACTGCTTATCTTATTTTATTCCTCTTTTACTGTGCTGCAGATAGTCTTTTGCCTATTCTATTCATTGCCTAATAGTTAACCAAAGCAGCACACTAAGACTTTTTTATGTCAGACATTTGTGCTGGTACCGTGTAGTTTGAATCGCTTTGGATTTATTAGGAATTTTTCACTATTTGAGCTCGATAGGCTTCAATATCATCACGAAAATTCGCAGCCTTTTCAAAGTCCAAATCCTTCGCAGCTTTAAACATAACTTTTTCCAGTTCAGTAATTTTTTGCAAAAGTTGTGGTGTGCTAAGTGAATTATATTTTTTACTCGACTCAGCAACTAACCTGAGTTTCACTTTACCATCAGAACTGCCGTCTCCCACATCCATGATGTCGGTGATGGGTTTATTCATCTGCGTGGGAATAATGCCATGCTTAAGATTGTAGGCCCGCTGTATGTCACGACGTCTATCAGTTTCTTCAATAGCTCGCTGCATCGAGCCGGTGATCCTATCAGCATATAATATTGCTCGGCCGTTGATATGCCTTGCTGCCCGCCCCATAGTTTGAATTAAGGATTTATCAGAACGCAAAAAACCTTCTTTATCTGCATCAAGAATAGCCACTAACGATACTTCAGGCATATCAAGTCCCTCTCGCAGTAGATTGATCCCCACTAACACATCAAACTTACCAATACGCAAATCACGTATAATTTCAATACGCTCGACTGTATCTATATCTGAATGCAAATAACGGGCTTTTACGCCGTGCTCATCAAGATAATCACTTAAGTCTTCAGACATACGTTTAGTTAACGTGGTGACTAGCACCCTTTCATTAACTGACACACACTTATGGATTTCAGAGAGCAAGTCATCAACTTGTGTGCCTACGGGGCGTATTTCAATTTCTGGGTCAAGCAAACCTGTAGGACGTACTAGTTGCTCAACTATATCGTCTGGTGCAATCGCCAGTTCAAATTTACCAGGTGTGGCAGATACATAAATAGTTTGTGGACTAATTTGTTCAAACTCCTCAAACTTTAGAGGTCTATTATCTAATGCAGAAGGTAACCTGAACCCATATTCGACTAAGGTTTCCTTACGAGATCTGTCACCTTTATACATCGCACCGATTTGTGAAACAGTCACATGGGACTCATCAATAAACATTAAGCCATCTGATGGGAAATAATCAATCAGGGTGGGAGGTGGATCACCCGGGGCGCGTCCTGATAAGTAGCGAGAATAGTTTTCAATGCCTGAGCAATAACCCAACTCCTGCATCATTTCCATATCAAATTGACAGCGCTGGGAAACGCGCTGCTCTTCCACTAACTTGCTAACGGACTTTAGCTGTTCGCGCCTTTCTTTGAGCTCGACTTTGATATGTTCAATCGCATCAATAATTTTTTCTCTAGGGGTGACGTAATGGGTTTTTGGGAAAACCGTGGCGCGTGTCACTGTTTTCTCAACTGCACCAGTAAGCGGGTCGAAAATGCTGATGCGTTCAACTTCCTCATCAAACAATTCCACTCTTATGCCATGTCGTTCTGAGTCAGCAGGGAATATGTCAATCACATCACCACGCACTCTAAAAGTACCGCGGTCAAATGCGACATCATTACGGGAATATTGAATTTCAACCAAACGACGTAAAATATCACGCTGATTCATGATATCGCCTTGACGAAAATGCACCAACATTTTCATGTAAGATTCAGGATCGCCCAAAACCATAAATGGCCGACACACTGGAAACAATAATAACGTCGCGTCTTTCCATCAGGGACTTGGTGGCTGATAAGCGCATTTGTTCTATGTGTGCGTTTATCGATGCATCTTTCTCAATAAATGTGTCGCTGGAGGGCACATAAGCCTCTGGTTGATAATAATCGTAATAAGAGACGAAATACTCCACCGCATTATTGGGGAAAAACTCTTTCATTTCACCGTAAAGCTGTGCAGCTAACGTTTTATTATGTGCCAATATCAGCGTTGGCCGCTGCACTTTCTCAATCACATTGGCCATAGTGAATGTTTTTCCAGAACCCGTGACACCTAACAATATTTGTCGTGCTAGACCATCATCTAAACCGTCTACTAACCCTTTAATCGCACGGGGCTGGTCGCCACCAGGCGAATAACTGGAGGATAATTCAAATCTTCTACTCATAAATCTTATTTACTCAATACACTTTGTTCAAATCGAGAGGCAAGGATGGTCTTACACCAAATAAAAGCAATACAGCCAACCGTAAGGTTAGCGAATGCTCCTGCCCAAAAAAGTCCGGATAAATTAAACCAATAACTGCCTAAAATAGAAAAAGGCACAAAAAACACAAATAAACGCATAAAATTTAATGATAGCGCTGACATAGGCATATGCATGGCATTAAAGGATGAGTTGGTCAGGATCGTCACCCCTTGCAATCCATATCCTAAGGGCACAATCACTAGAAACATGATTATGGTGGAGGCAACTTTTTGCTCATCGGTAAATATATTGGCAATGACACCTGAGAGTAATGCCAAAACAGCAAAATAAACAGTTGCCATACAATCACAAACTTCACACATAAACTATATGCCTGCATGACTCGCTCTAACTTATTCGCCCCAAAATTTTGACTAATGAAGGGTGGCAATGACATCGACAAAGACAATACCACTATACTAGCAATAGATTCTAAGCGACCACCGACGCCCCAGGCAGCAACAGCTTCTGGTCCATAATCTGCAACGATTGCTGTGACTATACCAGCAGAAATGGGGGTTAACATATTTGCTCCAGCAGCAGGTAATCCAATCTTTAAAATACTACCTGCACTGCGCTTTAACTGTTGCCAGCTAAGTAATTTAGGTTCAATCAACTTTCGCTTTACAGCCAATATATACAATATATAAAACAACCCAACTGCCCAGGCTATCAGCGTAGCGATAGCCGCTCCTTGAATGCCAAGCGCTGGCACTGGGCCCCAGCCAAATATAAGTATCGGATCTAGTATCGCATTGATAAGCCCAACGAAGGCCATCACATAACTAGGTGTTTTAGTATCACCTGAAGCACGCAACACACTATTACCGACCATAGGCATTGCCAGAAATACACCCGCGGCATACCACACGAACATATATTCTTTAATAAAGACTAATTGCTGCTCATCAGCCCCCATCAGACGAAAGATAGGTTGCATTGTCATAACGCCGATAATAGCTAAAACAATGGCTAGCAACATGGTTAGCATCAATGCGCCCGTCGCTGTCTCCTTTGCTTGGCTGTGTTGACCTGCGCCAAGCAACTTAGCAATAATTGCTGAAGTACCAATACCCAGCCCAATATTAAGACTAATAACCGTAAAGGTAACCGGAAAAGTAAAACTGATAGCAGCAAGTTGTTGAGTACCTAACATGCCAATAAAAAAGGTATCCACCAAACCAAATGTCATAAGTACAATCATACCTACTATCATAGGCAGAGTCATTTTACGCAGCGTTAAAGTAATATCGGTATTTAACAAATCTGTGGGGAGTGATGTTTTAGTGTTGAAGGTCAATATTACTCTCTCTTAATTGAAAATGTTGATGGTAAATAGTTCACCTAGCTCATAATCACATGTCACAGATTTATACCTTAAAATTTCAGTTATCCGTAATGGAGTCTTGGTAAGGTATTCAAGATACTAATAATACGCGATTCCTCCTTGAATTTTATTATATTTATTATCATTAATGTTATGAAATTGTTACAATATTCATCATTTACAGACGTACCTTTTTAAATACACTTGATTGTCTTTTTTGTGACATTTAAAGTTTTCTTACATTGCATCACTGTAAGAAAATGACATTGTTTAAAAAAAAATCGATTCAAAAAATAAAAAAAACGCTATTTTTATTTTTTTCTTTAAAAACAACACACAAGCGAAACACAACATAATTTAGAGTAATATTTTTATTCGTGGGACAAACTCAAAAAAATCATAACCTATTGTTTTAAATAAAATTATTAAATATCATTAATAATACTCACTTCAACTCTTGACATTTATTTGATAAGCATTTGATAATTTCAAACAATTTAATCCACAAGGTTATCCACAAGTTTCGTGGATAACTGCCCTCGCCCTTTATTTGGCGTACATTGACACCACTGTGTGGTTTTATTTCAGTTGGTGACCACTAACCTTAGCGTGACTGACGAATGTTACACATTCCTCAAACACTGGCGTTATGTACAGTTATCAATAAATTGTTAATAACAATTAGCTATAAAGAAGAAAAAAAATAGCCTTTATTGGATCATCATATTGGCAAACCAAAATCGAACAAATTTGAAGCAATAAAAATGAGTTTGTTTAGATATGTGGTTAATACGCACAAATTGAGTAAAAGTTTATAAAAATATAGTTAAAAACCTCACTTTGAGTGTTGACAGCGAGCGGTATGCTCATTAATATTCCGCCCCGTTGAAAAGGCACCTAGTTTAAAACTAAGTAACGTTTTAACGTAAGTATAATGTTCCCCCTTAGCTCAGCTGGTTAGAGCGACGGACTGTTAATCCGCAGGTCCCCTGTTCGAGTCGGGGAGGGGGAGCCAAATAATACTTACAGCTACATATTACTTAAAAAATGATATCTAGCCAGAAATTGAATTCCCCCTTAGCTCAGCTGGTTAGAGCGACGGACTGTTAATCCGCAGGTCCCCTGTTCGAGTCGGGGAGGGGGAGCCAATTCAAGACTTATACATTTCCCCACTTATTAATCCCAGTTATCGACCCTTATTTTAATAAAAAACACTTAAAATTAATAAACTTTCGAATATCAAGTTGTTAATGGTCACTTAAATAAAGATAATAACGTCGCATTAATAACTCCTGGCTAATATCTACTTTACATGACCGAATTCTTATTATTATTAATTGGTACCGTGCTGGTGAACAACTTCGTGTTGGTTCAATTTTTAGGCTTGTGCCCATTTATGGGAGTGTCAGGGAAATTAGAAACAGCTATTGGCATGTCTATGGCCACTACCTTTGTGCTAACGCTTGCCTCGCTTTCCAGCTATTTAGTTGAACATTATATATTACTGCCGCTGGGTATCGGCTATTTGCGTACGCTGAGTTTTATACTAGTGATAGCCGTTGTAGTGCAGTTCACAGAAATGGTAGTACACAAAACTAGCCCAACCTTATACCGCCTATTAGGTATCTTTTTGCCGCTCATCACCACCAATTGTGCTGTCCTAGGGGTTGCACTATTAAATATTAATCAAGAACATAATTTTATCGAATCTGTTATCTATGGCTTTGGTGCCGCTGTTGGTTTTTCTTTAGTACTGATTTTATTTTCCGCCATGCGTGAACGTTTAGCCGTTGCAGACGTACCTAAACCTTTTAAAGGAGCTTCTATAGGTATGATCACTGCTGGATTGATGTCTTTAGCCTTTATGGGCTTTACTGGCTTGGTTAAATTTTAATGTCACTCACATTTGCTATTTTAACTGCCTTATTAGCCATAGGTCTGTTGGCACTCGTTTTTGGAGTGGTACTTGGATTTGCTTCTGTAAAATTCAAAGTTGAAAGCGATCCTTTAGTCGAACAAATCGATCAAATTCTGCCTCAAACCCAATGCGGCCAATGCGGATACCCAGGCTGTAAGCCATATGCTGAGTCAATAGCTAATGGTGACGAAATAAATAAATGCCCACCAGGTGGCGACATTACCATAAAAAAATTGGCTGACCTCATGGGTGTAGAGCCTAAATCTTTAGATGCGGCACACGGTCAAGAAGATATAAAAAAAATTGCCTATATCCGTGAAGACGAATGTATCGGTTGTACAAAGTGTATTCAAGCATGTCCTGTTGATGCCATTTTAGGCGCTGCAAAACAAATGCACACTGTTATCGTAGACGAATGTACTGGGTGTGATCTATGTGTTGATCCCTGCCCTGTTGATTGCATTGATATGTTACCGGTGGCAAATGGTACCTCATCCTGGCGCTGGGATATCGATGCCATACCTATAAAGCAAATAGGCTAGACAGGAATTATGCAAAATAGCTTTGAAGACATTATGGAGAAACTTGACAACCACGAATTGTGGGACTTCCCCGGAGGCGTGTTTCCTGCTGAACGTAAAACACTGTCCAATCAAACACCAATAGGTAAATTAGCCATCCCTGCACGCCTTTACGTGACCGTTAAACAGCATATAGGAGTAGAGGGCCAAATAATTGTTGATGTCGGTCAAAAGGTACTCAAAGGTCAAGCGTTGACCAAAAGTATGAACCCATTTGCGGTACCCATTCATGCACCCACATCGGGCGAGATAGCAGCCATCCATAAACATGTGTCAGCCCACCCTTCTGGTTTTCCAGAATTGACGATTGAAATAAGCAGTGACCAAGAAGACAGGTGGACTAAACTGTTCCCCCTGATTGATTATCGACATCAACCAAAAATGCAAGTGTTGACAACTATTTGTGAAGCCGGTATTAGTGGTATGGGCGGTGCTGGTTTTCCTACTCATATTAAGTCAGCACCTAAAAAAGATATAGACTTTTTGATTATCAACGGAATTGAATGCGAGCCTTACATCACCTCTGATGACCGTTTAATGCGCGAGCATGCTTGGCAAATTCGCCAAGGGATCGATATTTTGTGCCATTTACTCAAGCCAAAACACGTATTAATTGGTATTGAACACAACAAACCTGAAGCCATCGAAGCGTTACAAGTAGCATGTCGAGAAAACACCAATTATCGTGTTTGCATTATACCGACTAAGTATCCTGCTGGCGGCGAGAAGCAACTGATCCAAGTGTTGACCAACAGAGAAGTACCTGCGCAGGGATTACCAGTCGATGTGGGTGTAATCATGCATAATGTGGGGACTTGTTTTGCCATAGCAGATGCGATTTTTTCAGGCAAACCACTCATCGAAAGAGTAGTGACTGTCACGGGTGAAGCAATAAAAACCCCTGGCAATATGTGGGCACTGATTGGTACCCCTGTTTCTGACCTGTTGGCACATTGCAAGTATGAGCAAACAGGTCAAAACCGGCCAAACATTATAATGGGTGGCCCAATGATGGGCTTCAGTGTGACAAGCGATTTGGTGCCAGTGGTAAAAACCACCAACTGTATCTTGGCACCGACTGATAATGAAATCGCAGGTAATAACGAACAGCCTTGTATTCGCTGCAGTGCATGCGCAGATGTTTGCCCTGCTAGCCTGTTGCCACAACAATTATTTTGGCATTCAAAAGCCAAAGAATTAGACAAAGCGCAAGATTATAATTTATTTGATTGTATTGAATGTGGTGCTTGTGCATACGTTTGCCCCAGTGAAATACCTTTAGTTCATTATTATCGCATTGCAAAATCAGAAATAAGGGTAGAGCAAGAAGATAAACAAAAGTCAGATAAGGCAAGAGATCGCTTTGAAAAGCGCGAAGCGAGGTTAATTGCTGAACAACAGGCAAGAGACGAAAAACATCGCTTGGCGGCTCAGGCCAGAAAACAAGCTATGGCAAGTAATGGTAATACAGCTAAAGACAAGATTGCAGCAGCATTAGCTAGAGCAAAAGCAAAAAAACAAAACGCCATAATAGTGAATGAAAAGCCAATAGCCCCTGCAGAAGCTCCCCTTGCCAATAGAACAGTGCAAGAAGTGAAAACTGATGAATCTACTACATCTGCAAAAGCAGCCAGTTCAAATCAAAGGGTTCAAGCTGCCATCACTAGAGCAAAAGCAAAAAAAACGGCGGCTGAAGTAACCATCACCCAAACTGAGCAAAATAATAAAATCAACGCTGGTCAAATAATAGGAAATAAGCCTGAAATAAAGCATCAAGGCAATGATGTTAAATTTGCATCAAAACAAGCTAGCGACGCCAAGATGAAGGAACAAGCTGATGTCAATCATAGCCTCCACACAGCTGATGATTCCCCGCAACCTCAAAAGCAGGTAATAACTGACAGTAAACAACTCAAAATAAATGCTGCCGTAGCGAAAGCAAAACATGAAGCTCAAAAAAACGCAAGCCGTCAAGACTTGCCAAATCCAGCGCCAGCAGCCAATATGAATAGCCCCCAAATAAACATTTCAGTTGAACTAGCTAAAACACAAGAACAACAAATAGATATGAAAAAGCGCAAAATTACGGCGGCATTGGCTAAAGCCAAGGCCAAAAAAGCAGATGAAAAAGAAAAGACCAGCAAAGTAGATAAGTCCTCATGAGATTTAGGTTAGCCAGCTCGCCGCATCAGCATATTCGACGTGATACCGGTCAAGTGATGCGCTTAGTCATTCTCGCTATGGTACCGGGTATATTAATGCAAACCTGGTTCTTTGGTTGGGGCACGATCATCCAGGTTGTACTTGCAGTCATAACGGCAATTGTCACCGAAGCTGTCATTTTAGAGTTGCGTAAACGCGATTTTGAGCGAGCATTAAAAGATTATAGTGCGGTTTTAGCCGCGATATTATTGGCAGTGAGCATTCCACCTTTTGCCCCTTGGTGGGTGATTGTGATTGGCACATTTTTCGCCATTGGTGTGGTTAAACAATTATATGGAGGTTTAGGTTTTAATGTGTTCAACCCTGCGATGGCGGCTTATGTCATGTTGTTGGTATCTTTTCCTGTGCAAATGACTCAATGGCTACCACCTGTCAATCTGGCACAATATAGCCATAACTTCATGGATGCACTGTACGCAGTTTTTACTGATTTCAGTGTGGAGGGTTTTAGCCTTGCACAACTCCAAACTGGCATCGATGGTGTGACTATGGCCACAGGGCTGGACACTGTCAAAACAGCAATGGCTCAAGGACTTACCTATTCAGAAACAATTGAATTACCCATTTTTGATAGTGTCATTTCTGGATTAAGTGTGGCATCAAGCTGGATAAGCTTGGGTTATCTTCTCGGCGGCCTATATTTACTCAAACAAAAAGTCATTAATTGGCATATACCCGTTAGTATGATGACAGGGTTGTTTATCTGCTCGTTAATAATGTCGATGGTAGACAGTGATTTATACCCATCCAGCCTGTTCCATCTGTTTAACGGAAGTATCATTATCGGCGCCTTTTTTATTGCAACCGATCCGGTATCTGCATCGACCACGAATAAAGGTCGAATAATTTTTGGCGCAGCTATTGGGGTATGGGTTTACATCATAAGAGAATGGGGGGGGTATCCTGACGCTGTTGCTTTTGCAGTATTAATAATGAATATGGCGGTGCCTTTGATTGATTATTATACACGTCCACGCACATATGGTCATACATCAAACAAGCGAGCACCCAAAGACAAGGCTCAGTCATGACAAAAAGCATGCAACATACTATGACCAAAAATGGCTTGATATTAGCGGTTTTCGCGATAATCACAACGGGACTCATTGCGGTTACCTTCTTTGGTACTAAAAATCAGATTGCTTTACAGCAGCAACAAAAACTCTTATCCATTCTTAATGCGGTTATTGATGAAAATAGTTACGACAATATCATCCAGTTAGACTGCGCGTTGGTGACTTCAGCTGAATTGTTAGGTTCAAATCAGCCACAGCATATTTATCGAGCAACTAAACAAGGGCGAGCTGTTGCGGCGGCTATCGAAACTACAGCGCCAGATGGTTATAGTGGAAAGATCCAATTAGTGGTGGGCATCACCAGTTCTCAAGCAGGTTCAGCCACAGTAACAGGTGTCAGAGTACTGGAACACAAAGAGACCCCAGGCTTGGGTGACAAAGTTGATTTGCGGATTAGTAATTGGGTGCTGGACTTCAACAATCAAACTTATAGTGAAGAAATAGCCACCAATTGGGCAGTCAAAAAAGACGGAGGGCAGTTTGATCAGTTTACAGGTGCCACTATTACCCCTAGGGCAGTGGTCAGTGCAGTTAAGTTAAGTATCGATTATTACTCAGCGAATCAAGCCGCAATTTTTAATGCGGTTAACGAGTGCGCAGTAAATGCCGTTTCTGAAGACGCAGTTGCTAAGAATGAGAACGAAAGTGATGAATGAGTTTAAAGAGTTAAGCTGGCAAGGACTTTGGAAAAACAATCCTGCCTTGGTACAGCTATTAGGTTTATGCCCTTTGCTCGCAGTAACAGCCACAGTCACCAATGGTTTAGGTTTAGGTCTTGCCACCACTCTAGTATTGATCGGATCAAATACAACAGTGTCGATAATCCGCAATTGGGTACCAAGCGAAATTCGGATCCCAATTTTTGTGATGATCATCGCTGCATTTGTCACCATAGTGCAGCTATTGATGAATGCCTACACTTTTACACTCTATCAAGCCTTGGGTATTTTTATCCCACTGATAGTCACGAATTGCGCCATTATTGGACGGGCTGAAGCCTATGCATCTAAAAATACGGTGGGGAAATCAGCTTTCGACGGGTTAATGATGGGACTAGGTTTTACTGTGGTATTAGTATTATTAGGCGCGATGCGCGAATTATTAGGTTATGGCACCTTGTTTGATGGTGCCAATTTATTGTTAGGTGATTGGGCTACTGTCTTAAAAATCACGGTATTTGAAACTAATAGTCCGTTTTTATTAGCTATTTTACCCCCTGGTGCTTTTTTATGTATGGGCCTGTTAATCGCCCTTAAAAATATATTAGATAGTCATATGGAAAAATTGTTTGCTGCCAAGACTGAAGAAAAAGTGGTCCAGCGGGCACGCGTTACCACAGAGAGCTGAAGCTACAAGATACATATCTGCTCACCCTGCGATACAATATTTATTAGAGTGTAAAACGATATCAAATGAATAAACTCAAACGTTTAGAAATGTTGACTCGCTGGCGCGAAGCTAACCCGCATCCTGAAACAGAGCTTAATTTTTCTAGCCCATTTGAGCTGCTAATTGCGGTCATTTTATCTGCACAAGCAACCGATGTAAGTGTTAATAAAGCAACCGATAAGTTGTACCCAGTAGCGAATACCCCAGAGGCTATTTATGCCCTAGGTGTAGATGGCTTAAAAACCTACATCAAGACCATTGGTTTGTTTAATGCCAAGGCTGAGAACGTGATTAAAACCTGTGGCATGTTAATTAATCTTCATGAGTCAGTGGTACCACAAGATAGAGAGGCACTAGAAGCCTTACCAGGCGTGGGCCGAAAAACAGCTAATGTAGTATTAAATACTGCTTTTGGCTGGCCTACCATAGCTGTAGACACGCATATTTTTAGAGTATCGAACAGAACTAAATTAGCTATGGGCAAAAACGTTGATTTAGTTGAGCAAAAATTGTTGAAAGTGATACCTGCCGAATTTAAGGTCGACGTGCATCACTGGTTGATTTTACATGGCAGGTACACATGTATTGCACGTAAACCTCGCTGCGGTTCATGTTTAATTGAAGATTTATGTGGATTTAAAGATAAGACTGAAGACTAGGAAATAACAATGGAAGGCACAAAGCGAGCCAATATAAAGATAGGTGCACAAGTTTCTATCGTGCTTAAACAAGACCAAAGAACAGGTGATTTAACTGAGGGTGTGGTCGAAAAAATCCTCACCAACTCGCCCAATCACCCACATGGCATTAAAGTGAGATTAGACAGCGGTGAAGTGGGCAGAGTTAAACAAGTTCATCAGTAAAAACCCATGCTCTAACACCTCCAGCAATATTCAGTTGAACTGAAAGTGCCATTATTGTTTGCATCCCAAGCCCGTCGTCCATCGCTGTAAAAGGCAACCTTTCCGTCACCTACTTGGGAAGTGTTAGCTAAAGGCTTAGCTTCAATAAGATAAGCACTGCCACTGGCTGAACTAATATACAAATCATATTTGCGATTATCATAGAGCTCAGCAGATGGCGAATGCTGATGGAAAATAGCGGGCTTCCCCGTATCTGCAGCAGAATCTGCGGCAGCTTTATAACTAAAACTGGCTGCTTTGTGTCGCTCCATAGCAGCCGCTAGGCTCATCAAATCAGCTTGGGCCGCCCTTCTATTAGTACTAACAGCGAACCCTTGATAACTGGGATATGCAATGCTGGTAATAATGCCAATGATAGCCACCGTTATCATCAATTCAATTAATGAAAATCCTTTTTGCTTTTTACTCAGTGTATTTAGCGTTATTTTCATGGTCTCTCTGTCTCTGTCTTCCAACTACTTTTTTGCACTCGCTCAAAATAACTGTGAATATTTTCAGCTAAACACTCAAAATCTGAACCACAGGCAACCTTGTTACCATCTTCATCGACCTCTATGACAGTCGACGCACATTCAGTTCCCAAACAAATAATAGGTTTAATAATATCTTCAATCAAAATTTTGGTATCTGGAGCGATACCTGTTTGTTTTAATTGTGCATACCGGTCTTCATGTAACTGTGTACCATCATTATTAAGATCTATCACCGAGTTACCGTTGAGCAGTTCAACCAGATACGCACGGCTGTTTCCTGTCGGTGGCGCGCATTCGCTATCGCTAGCCGTGGCTGGTAAATAAGTGGTAAATATCACTTGATAGTCCAAAATGAGTGGTGAGGCAAGTACCTTTTCTCCGCCTGTTTTAAGACTAATATACCAACCCCGTGACTCTGCAAATTGTTCAAATGCTAATTCTTTAGCCACAGAATCTGAAGATGTCAGAAAATGTTCGGTGGCATCATATAAATCACTTAAGCCCAAGGGAGTAGAGGGCAAACCAAATTCTCCATCTGCATCAAGGGTAAAGACTCCGTCGTCCTTGATCATGTAGAAATGATCATTAATAGTTGTATTTAATGGATGTGCACGAAAACCAGAACCTAGAACAACTGCGTAATAGTGTTCAGCGCCCAAGCTGATCTCAGAGATGTCTGGGCCATAATAGAAGCGCCTGTTATCTTTCTCGATATCGCCAGCAAAATTAGCTAATAAGCCACCAGTGACCAAGTCCACGACAGACTCTCCATTATGGATATCCAGTCTAAATAGCTGGCCTCCCATATCTGCAACATACATATGATCGGCAAATCCATCATTATCACGATCAATCACAGAAATCCTGGCAGGAATACTATATTCCATTTCAGGTAGATTTAAGTCAGCATCAGTTTTGCTTGCAGACCAGATAAGTTCGCCGCTATCCGCGTCCACAATAAATACTGAGTTACCTACGGTATCGGTACTTCTGAGTAATTTACTGTCTTGATCTTCGTCATAACCGCCACCAAATATCAAAATATTTCTACTGGTCGCTCCCACTTTAATTTTTGTCACGGTGGGCTTTGACCACGTTTGTCCCAAATTTACAAAATCCCCAGCACCTCCCTCAATTTTAAACATTAACTTAGGGTTAGTTTTGCTGGTAATATCAAAAGCATAATAATTATTACCACCACGGCGCATGCCAACATATAAATAGATATTACTGCCCACTGTTTTGAGCACCATATCGCCATCTAAACCGTAAATGTGTGTAAATTTCGAAGAATCGGTATATAAATCATATAAATTATCCATTAAGTCTTTTGGCATAATCGCAAAATTTTCTTCACCTGTAGCGGGGTCGAACGAGTGCAAGAAACCATGATTAGTTGCCACAAAAACAGCACTGTCTGTGAGGGAATAATTAACGATGACTGGTTGAGAATGAATGGGGTCACCCATTGCTTGTCTAGCATCATCGGTACTGCCATCGCCATTATCATCCTTAACATCGACTCCACGTGCCCATTTCAATACGGTTTCACGAGCTGTTGCTGGATCTGCTAAGGCACCAACGGCTAAATCTGCAATGGTTAAACTAACGTTATCTTCATGCAAGGTGTTTTCGGTTTTAATAATAGTCCCGACACCATTAAACACATAAGCTTCCCGAGGCAAGCCCATTTTTTCAGCAGTTCCGCCCTCTCGCACGTCATTTCCATCAGCCAATAGTGACCAAAAGCTGTGGGCACTATCGTTAAAAAATCCAGTGACACTGTCCACAGCATTCAAGCCATTTTTATCCAGAATATCCAAGCCATCTAACCTATACCTCTTAACATTTCCTGGCCAAATCGCACCTTCTGCAGGCTTAAACAAAGCAAAATACAGCTCGTCGTTATGCGTTAATCGGTTAAGTTGATTCACAGCTACACCGGGTGAAACAAATGTAGCATTAACATCTTTTACCGTTTTCAATATGGATTGAAAAACCCCCACTAATTCGTCAGTATTATCAGCAGTATAGAAATCACCGTTACCGCTAATCGCTAAGTCATTCAAGAAGGCGTTTGCTGTTGAACCTGCAGCGAAGCCAATTGTGTGGGTGAAAACTCGTGTATCAATCTCTGAATCATCACCATCACCTATATTTTTAGCTAAATCTACACCGCATTTTTCTCCACCAGAACCGGTACATGACTTTCCAAGTAATGTTTCAATCTCAGTAACACTATGATTATTATTAGCTACACCATCCGATAAAAGCACGATGTGATTGTTGGTTTGGCAAACTTTATCAGTCACTGGACTGATGTAATTGGCACCTAGTGGAATATATTCATTCATACAGTATGAGCTACTCAGGTTATCTACAGTACAACCTGAAGGTAAAACAGAATCTGCTCCGATGTATGACAACCTATGACTCACTCTGGTTTTACGTCTTACTGTATTAGAAACAGATGATTGACCACGGGTTTTTCCATAATCAACGGGAAGTCCTCCATAATAACTGGCAGCCTCGTACAACGTATCGACTATGGGCGTCATTCCACTTGCACTCAATGCATCGACTTGACTGACAAGCAGTTCACGCACAGTTGAAGTACTGCCTGGCGTAGCATTTCCCTGATACTCTACTATCAAGCTTACTGAGCCTGAGGGTTTCCCATTGTAGGTGTAGGCACCTCGAACACCCACAAAATCTGAAAATACAAACATCATTTCGTTGCCAGACGTCCAACCTGCTCGCCCAACAATTTGTTCTACGATGCCAGTCACAGGAGGACTTTGATAAGTATAATTTCTATACCACCGAGGGATACCAGACCACGCAATAGCTGTCGTTTTTGGCTTATCCCTCAATAGATACCTCGGGTAGGATTTAAAACTGCTTGGATCATCTTGGTCGACCCCTGCAATATTAAAACTAGCGAATGCGCTATTACTACTTTGGTAAGCAGTAAACTCCAGATAAGCATTTAAAATACTCGCGCCTTGAGGCAACGCTATGTTTCTGAATCTGACAGCGATATACTTATTTGAAGAGTCCCTAAACGTTAGTTCTGTTCCTGTAGATTGATACCCGTCGCTGCGCTCTTCAGCATTGTTTTTTTGTGATCTAACCTGATAGCTTAACTTACCTTTCACACAACCCGTTGCAGTGGTCTCGTCATAGATAATTACTAGTTGAGGCCCCAATCCTTCACCATCTTCAAATGCAGGTGAAACACGCTCACTACTGGTGCTGATACCTTGACCATCAACAATGATGTTTAAAGAATTCCCTCCACACCAGTCAGATTGATCGACAATTTCTTGCACAATACTACTTAGATCAGGAGACACTGTTGTTTCGTTCGACACTGGCCAGTCATTATCAGTATCCCAAAGTACTGAATTAGATGTTTTAGTCCGAGCAGATATATTATTGCTAGTTTCACTGAATGTGATTGAGTTACCAATTAGTTCGCCACTAAAATTTAAGTTTGTTGCCCCACTATTAAAGCCATTTGAACTGAAACGAATATACGCATTAGTAATTATCGCACCACGAGGAATATTCAAGTCTTGATAACGAAGTCCTATGGTAACTGCATTGGTACTTTGGGATAATTTGAGCGAAGTACTTGAAAGGTTGACAGATGAAGCTATTTCATAAGCATCATCTGATGCTTGTGAAATAGAAGTGATAATTTCAGGGGAAACAGAGTCATCAATTGGCCTAACAGGGTATAACACTGGACCACCAAAATCTGAAAACCGCATTAAACCCGCGTTGATATTGGTGACAGAATTAAGCGTCTCTTTTAGTGCATTTTGTACCCGAAACATTCTTGATTCATCACCACCATCCTTACCGGTCATACTACCCGATGTATCCATAATAAAGAGTACATTGGGATTATAGGTTACTTCACTGCCTGCGGTTCCAAGGTATATTTCCACATCATCCGCACTAATAATACCACTGAAAAGCGTCAAACTAGTCACAAGCCATATTGCTATAAATTTGTTAATAGATTTCATAAAAACACCACTTATTGAGTTGCAGGTGCAAAAACTGAAGCATTGACAGAATTGGCTACAGCGTAGTTGCTATCCTCTAATTGCCCACATCCCCTGACAACAAAAATGTGACAACTAATGTTGCTACCACCAATAACATTGCTTGAGCCGACACAAGGTTGCTCACGCACAAATGCCGCACGAGACCAGCTTTTAACAACAGGATTATCAGTATAATTACCCGCACGAGTATGTTGTGTTCCCGCGCTTAAACCCGCTTTGGTAAGCACTCTATTAGTCCACGTTACATCTTCAAAACAACTCATCGTTTCAACGGTTAAATCTAAAAGATTACCTCCTCTGGCAGCGGATAATGGATCATCTAATGCTATGTTACTCAGTAATTCTTCATCCTCAGATTCAAACATCACGGCTGCGATTGCAGATTCAGCCGCGTCAAATGAAAGAGAGCGTTTTTCCATGGATGTTGCCATTTTGCTCTGCATTAAACTACTGGACACTGAGGACACACCTAGAATGGTTAGGCTCATTAATATCAGCAAAGAAAACACCATGACCATGCCAGAATTTTTATGTTTTGATAGATAACTCATATATTTCTACTTCGAGCGAAATTTTTGCTATTACGCAAAGTGATTGTGGTTTCAAACTGTTTATATAATCTTTCTTCAGAGGGTTGAATAGCTTCTTCATTAAGCAGTTTAAACTTAGGAACGGGGTTGATTAATAAATCAGAATCAGTTTTTAGTAATAGTGCAATTCGAATGGCTACAACCAATGCTCCGGCGGTTTTTTCTGCGCCTAACATGTCAGCGTCTATAAATTTTACGGGTCTTGCCGAATTGTCTTGTGAAGCAATATTATCTGTAAGGCCGTATTGAACTTGAAAACTAACCACGTCGTCCAACAAAGTGTAAGCGCTATCGTCATCAACCACTGGTTTAAGACCGCGTAACACCCTGCCATCGAACCCTCGACATTTTAGCGATGTGTCCTCTAAAAAGTATTCATTGACCACCATAAATTCTTCGTCGACATAACCATGAGTAGCGCCTCTGCAGTCTTGACGTGCTTGTAGCGCAACCATCAAAGTATCACTTGTAGTACCAGCCCCCTCAATCACACCTTTGGTTAAACCATTACTAAAATCGCCTACCGCAGGAATAGGATTATTATGTAAAAAAGCCCCTTCAACAATGATATCGACATCTTTATTGAGGTCTGGTTGTAATATATCGTAGCGCCCAGTCATGATTAAATCGTTGCGAAGTCGGGCAATAATAAAACGTCCATTTTCTTGAGCAGATGCAATTGACCGGTTTAGTCGTTCGGTAGAATTGTTGCTAATCATCACCTGCACCACGGCTGCAGATAAAATGAGCCCTAGAGTCAGGGATATCATCAGCTCAATTAAGCTAAAGCCCCCTTGTTTACTATAAGTGCTCATAATGTCACATCCACTGACACGCAGTCATGAGGTAGCGTTTCGCCAACATTACAATCATCGTTTAAAGTACGCTCAATATTTTTCCAGTTTTCCACGGGCCAACTTAAGATAACAATATGCTTCGAACCAACACTGCAAGCGTCTGTATCAGCAGTGTTATTATCCAATTCACAGCTTAAACTAATTTCTATTTCTGGATTCGCTGCCACGGCTGAACATGACACTTCATAGACATCAAAAGCGGCTAATTGAGCTGCACTGCAAGCATTGTCATTGCAGTTAGGGACCGAGATTGGGTGCTCTAAACAATAACAAGCATGTGGTAGTCCAGTGGCACAAATCATGCCGGAAAAATTATACAAATCTTCATCAAAATAATCATTATGCACCACCAAACCTTTACCAAGTGGCGAAAAAACTGCGGCGGCTCGCAAACGTTCTGTTAATTGTTGGGCAACCAATACTGATTGAGAACGACTTAATGCCTCAGAGTTTGTGAATGAACCAACAAATTGTAAATATGCTACACCAAGTAACCCCACAGATAAAATAAACAAAGTCACTAACACTTCAATCATGCCGACACCTTGCTGATTATTTACATACTGTTTTTTAGGTTTGCTATTCACGCTCTTATCTCACTCTGGTGGCAAAACACAGATATTTGACTAGTTTGGCTAAGTGTCTGTATAAATCTATATTTAGCATATTAGCTAAAAACATTGAGTATTACGTTATTAGTAAGGGAATAAAGGTATATATTTTGACTTAATGAAGATGAAGTATTCAATCAATATTTTTAATAGTACTGGACTGTAATTTATTTTTATTGTGCAAAGCATAGTAAAAGCTTGATAAATAATTAATTTCGTCCGCTAAGGCACGGCTAGAGTACTTAATAAACGGTATTTAGCTTGAAAACTTTGGCTTTGTAAAATAGGGGCAATGTTTCCAAACATCTCAATTTTTTTACTATCCCCACTAATATCAAGCCATTTCACCACAATATGAACATGTTTGAGATCGGCATGTAAAGGCAAATCTACTGGGAAAAAAGGTTCCCCGTCTTTTACCCAACTGTCAGCAATACCATTAAAGGTTGTATCGACATAATACACGTTTTCAACTTCCCATTGCGTATCATATGTTTGTAGATTCAACTCTGAAGACAAAATTACGTTACGCTCTCCTGCTAAAATAGTACCTCCCAAGTTAGTGGCTATATTCTGATATGATGTACTCCCTTCTATATGATTTAATTGCTGAAAATAGACTAAATCGGTAAATTTTTCTTGGGCAAGATGTAGGGCCACAGTATGTAAATTAATTTTTGCGTCTGCGACTACATATTCACTTTGCAAGGTGACATAACCCGTGACGCCGAACATTATGAGTAGTGAAGCGATCGACACTTCAATTAGGGAAAAACCATTTTCTGTATACATGTGCCTATCCTGAGCTAAAAATCATGCCAACTGCCGGGTACTCGAGCCACTCGTTGCAATCTCTTAATTTCTTGTAATCTTTGGATAACATCAGCCTGATATACGACACGGGTTAAAGCACCTTTTGTGCCTAGCTGATAATTTGTGACAACGGCACCAAACACCGCACTCTGTGCTTGCATATTAATATCCAGCACTTTAATTGAATCTGTAGGTCTGAATGAAAACAGTAGGCCATACAAAGTAACATTGCTCTGAAATACCACGTTTCCGTCAAAAATGACTAATATTACCGGTTCTGATTGACTTCCTATTTGTGTACTGGCACTCACTTCACAATCACCATCAACCCAAATCATCCCCCAGCTACCGATATCTAGAGTGTCACAATCTGCTAATAAAAAGTCAGATTGTTGCTGTAATTGAATCCACTCAGTGGGAGGGATATTAAACAGATAACTCACCAGTTCTTCTGGGAATGAAGCCGAAGCATCAGCTATATCAGACTGCTTGATACTATAATCAGAATAGGTGTTAGTACTACAATTACCAGCATGAAACTCACTTAAAATACAGCTATGATGATGGGTGCCAAATAAAGTAACAACAGCATCTGACCACAATGACAATGGTGCTGCAATACCTCGCCCATCAGGGTTAGAAGCCACCTCAAATTCACCTGCACTACTAAAGCCATACTTAACCATTAGCGGGGCTGGCGGTTGATTGAACAGTATTGGATAAACCAGTAATTGTTCACTAACTGTAGCCTTAGCCAAACCATCAGCAGACTTACCACTTGCTTTAATAGTGACAAGTTTTCGACTACCCGGTAAATCTTCACTGATAGCAGAAATAATAAATGTGCTGTTATCCTCTAAATTTCCTAATACCTTAACACCCGACAAAAATTTATTAACCTTAAGCATCCCTAAGCCTTGATTCAATCCTGCCTTAGCTGATAACTGCGCCCATTTTTGATTTTGGGTGTTAATCATTATTTGATG
The DNA here is from genome assembly GCF_943787955.1 of uncultured Paraglaciecola sp. NCBI lineage: Bacteria > Pseudomonadati > Pseudomonadota > Gammaproteobacteria > Alteromonadales > Alteromonadaceae > Paraglaciecola > uncultured Paraglaciecola sp. Next base: position 53,805 of record NZ_CALSOK010000021.1, on the reverse strand, counting down.
TTCAAAGGATTGAATTTTGCCAGTATAGAGTGTGACTAATGTCACCATAATTAACAACAAAACCACAGTCAGTAATATTGCTGCGCCCTTCTGGTTTAAAGTTTGTGAGGTAGACATGGTCAGCAATTCATTCATAATTTTCTATTAGTACGCTGGTGTTGATACTACGTGAAATGTCAGGATGGTTTTTTAGGCGTGCTTGCAGCTTGATAGTGACTCGCGTTTGAATAACGTGCTGGACAGCACTTTTTTCGACCATAAATTCAAGTGCCGTTACCTGAACAACGTTTGGATCAGTTAAATCATGCCATCCAGACTCATCACAAGCGGCCCCATTTAAACGGATCTCAACTGCATAATTTCTTAATCGAAAGCCATACTTTTCATTATTAGCAGAGGGATCCAACACACCATTTTTATTGCGGTCATAGGCAAAATTAATACAACTATTAACAGGTTCACCCGCATACGCCGCTAAATTCAAACTACCATCAAAGGGGTTTGAAACATTTGTGGGATTTTCAACCAACTCGTTGGTGAGGGCAAAGTATCCTGCGCGCTTGAGATCATGACTGACAACAGCCACTACGGCATTCATTTCTTCGTCTAATCTGGACTTTGCAAGTAAGCTAGAGTTTAACGCGATACCTTGCCCCACCAAAGAAGCCATTGCCGTAATAGAAGCGAGCCCTAACGTCATAGAAATCATCAGCTCGACCAAGCTATTACCATATTGTTTTACCGGCGCAACTAACATGCCTCGAATCCTCCGAGGCGACTACCTATTGCGCAAATTCTAACCCGACCCATGTTACTCAAAATTAATTTAAGTTGTTTATCCCCATCTGTGAAAACAACGGTACCTGCATGACCTACCGCCAAGCCTCTATTTGCATCAAATACAGCAACATTGTCTGCACCAAATGTAACCTTATCGATACTGACAAAACGATAATCAGTAAAAATCGACCTTATATTCGACCCCGTCCCAAGGAACATTCATTTGCAGTGGTACAATCACATACACCTTTATCACTCAATGCAGCACACCAGTGTTTACCTGGGCGAATAGCAACTGTCACATCAATATTTTTTGTTATGGCAGCTCCTCGGGCTTGCTGAAAGGCAAAATAGCTACTTTGCGCAGCCCCCCTTTAATTGCATGTGTTTTTGTATTGAAATGATAGCGGGTGAGACAAGCGACATAAGTAGCACAATAATTGAGATTGTTATGAGACACTCTAGCAGTGTTAAACCAGACAGGTTGCGCATATTAAGTATCCTTACACAGCAGCAATTTTAAAAACGCCTATAATCAAATCCATTACTCAAAATATAGTTCAATTTATTTCAAGTGCATAAAAGGAATGGATATGCCGATGCAGAAAAAAGGAAAAACAATGGTCAAGATAGATTTGAATATTGTGCGGAATTAGGAATGACGCTAATTGAGTTAATGGTGGTGGTTATAATAACAGGGGTTGTTGGCAACACTGATATTTCCATCTTTTGAAAAGCAAATTTTAACTTCAAGACGAGGGGGATGGCATCAGTCATTTACTGCGACTAAAAATACAACAAGAGGCTTTTCGCATAGAAAACATTAGCTATGCAAAAACTGAAGAACTCAATCTAACAACCAGTAAATATTATACTTTTGTTGTCACTAATGTATCTGCTACAACCTATACGATTACCGCTAAAGCGATAGGCAGTCAAATGTCAGACAAAACATGTTTAACCATACAGATTGATCAATCATTGAATAAAACACCAGCACATTGTTTTTTCTAGGTGATAGAACACCGTTATCACTTTACGTGATGGTGACGGTAGTTTAAATGACGAATATATTTATGGGTTATCGCTCACCTTTGAGCAAGACCTTCACTATTAAGGCTCCTGCTATTTTCCAAACAAGCTCCAACAGCGGTGGTGCCCTTTCTATCTCACCACCTAATATAAAGGTCATTTATGCAATGATATGACTAACCTAATCAGAAAAACATCACACAGAAATGCGCGCACAAAAAGGCTTGGTGGTTGGATATTGGCGCCTAAAAACATAGGTCGTGACCAAAGCCATCATGGCTGCAAATATTGTGAAACGACCTGGAATAGCCACTTACACATTAACAGACATCCCAAAGTTTTCAGAAGGTAAACAGTTTTGGTTAAGCACAAACACAATCATGACCATCAATCCATTAGAGGCAACAGTTCAGAAGAAAATATAGAACAAGGTAAGCTACATATGCAATGTTACATTCGCATAAATTGTTTCGTTAGAAAAAAGGAGACATAATAAGAATGTAAATTATGCGACCAATAGCTATCTACATATCGATAACATTTGACCGATATGCTGTTGCTACAGAAAACGAAAGCCCGCACAATTGATCAAGCATCATTGATAATTAAGAGATATTTTTAATACGTAATTCTTTGGGCACTGCAAATTCAATATTTTCTTCACGACCTAGCCTTTCGATGACCTTCTCGGCTCCCCATTCTTTTAAACGGTTAACCACACCCTGCACTAAGACTTCAGGAGCGGATGCACCGGCAGTGACCACCAATATTTTGTACATTTTCAAGCCATGCCTGCTGAATACAGTCTGCATCTGCTATCAAATAAGCTGAGGCACCAATTTTTTCAGCTAGCTCCCTGAGTCGGTTAGAGTTAGAGCTATTCTGTGCGCCAACGACTAATAATAATTCACAGTCAGAAGATAATTCTCTGACTGAGTCCTGGCGATTTTGAGTAGCGTAACAAATATCATCTTTACGCGGGCCTTCTATGGCTGGGAATTGTAGCCTTAATGCATCAATCACATCCGCAGTATCATCTACCGATAAGGTGGTTTGGCTACAATAATAGAGTTTGGATGAGTCTTTAACAAACAGTGCAGCCACATCTTTAACTGATTCTACCAAATAAATACCGCCTTCAGCATTATCGTATTGGCCCATTGTGCCTTCCACTTCTGGGTGCCCATGGTGGCCAATTAAAATACACTCAATGCCTTTGTTACTTGCACGCATCACTTCCATATGAACTTTAGTGACCAAAGGACAAGTGGCATCAAACACTTTTAAACCTCGCGAATCAGCTTCAGTTCGTACCGATTGAGAGACACCGTGAGCAGAAAAAATCACAATGCTATCGTCTGGCACTTCAGAAAGTTCATCAACAAATACCGCGCCGCGTTCTTTGAGGCCATCGACCACAAATTTGTTATGTACCACTTCATGACGCACAAAAACAGGTGCAGGAAACATTTCCAAAGCACGCTCGACAATAGTAATCGCACGGTCTACACCAGCACAAAAACCTCGTGGATTAGCAAGATGGATCTGCATAATTCTCCTTTTGACCTATTAAAATTAGTGTTAATTGACTGACAGTATTTCTACATCAAAGGTGATAACCTGACCTGCCAAAGGATGATTAAAATCTACTGTTACCGAGTCTCCCGTGACTTCGCGCACAATGCCAGGCAACTCTGTACCATCTGGCTGAGTAAAAGCGATAATCATACCTTCTTCGGCAGGTGTCTCTGCACTGAATTTACTACGCTCAAGATGGTGCAAATTATCAGGGTTAGGCATACCAAATGCGTCATCAGCTTCTAAGGTAAATGACTTTTTATCACCCATTTGAAGACCTAATAAACAATCTTCAAAACTGAGCGTTAGGCTTCCATCCCCCACCACTAACTTAGCCGGTTTATTATTCACTCGAGTACTATCTGCGGCCGAACCATCGGATAATTTCAAGTCAAAATGTAAAATCACTTCACTACCTTGTTTTATCAACTTTTGCTCTAGCTCAGCCATGTTTTTCCTCTTTGTTCTTAAACATATCAATAATCAACAAAACGGCACCTATACATATGGCACTGTCGGCCACATTAAATGCCGGCCAATACCAATCTTGATAATACAACACTAAAAAATCTACTACGTATCCGTAGACTAATCGATCAAAAGCATTGCCTATAGCACCGCCAACAATCAGGCTAAAAGCAATGGGTAACATTATCTGTTGTTTTGTGGTTTGTTTTAACCACCACAGCACTAAAGCACTGACAGCAAAAGCAATAATAGTGAAAAACCAGCGCTGCCAGCCACCGGCATCATGTAAAAAACTAAAAGCCGCACCATAGTTATATACATGAGTAAGATTAAAAAACGGCAATATCTGAATGGATTGATAGAGTTCAATATTCTCAAGCACTAAAGCTTTGGTATATTGATCCGTCACTAACACCAACACAGATAACCATAAAAAACGATACCCCGTTTGAGTAAAGAGTCTATGCATAGGCGCGTATTTCGCCTTCGCCTTCAACATTATCTACACAGCGATTGCATAGCTCGGGGTGTGCAACATGATTACCAATATCTTCACGGTGATGCCAACAACGACTGCACTTTTGTGCTGATGAAACAGACACCGTCACCGACAACCCCTGCACTTCTGTTGCCACCGCATCTTGTGGTGCATCATTGCTTTGGATGACTGTCGCCGCAGAAGTGATCAAAACAAAACGTAACTCATCCTCAAGTTTGCTGAGTAAAGTAAACAAATCACCGTTTACGTATAAAATGACTTCAGCTTGTAATGAGCCTTTGATTTTTCCCTCTTTGCGGGTTAATTCAATACAGCGGTTCACTTCATTTTTGACTGCTAGCACTTGTTGCCAAAAATCGTTGTTAAAATCACCGGATAAAGTGACTTCATCTAAACCGTTATACCATTTACCAGTAAAAACAAATTCATCTTGTTGCCAAGGCATTTCTTGCCATAATTCTTGGGCAGTAAAACTGGTAATAGGCGCCATCCAACGCACTAATGCTTCGATAACATGATATAAAGCACTTTGACAAGAGCGACGAGCCAGGCTGTCGCCTTTTGCGGTATATTGCCTATCTTTAACTATATCCAGATAAAAACTGCCCAACTCAATAGAGCAGAACTGCATTAACTTTTGCATTACGACCAGCATGTCATATTTTTCATACGCTTCAATGATTTCTTGTTGGATGCTATAAGCACGACCCACCACCCACTTGTCTAGTTCCACCATATCTTCTATGGCCACTACATCCTTACTGGGATCAAAACCATTAAGATTGGCTAATAAAAATCGAGCGGTATTTCGAATGCGTCGATATGCATCAGCAGAGCGATTTAAAATTTCATCTGATACCGCGATTTCACTACGATAGTCTGTAGACGCCACCCATAAACGCAAAATATCTGCGCCTAGTTTGCCCGTGACTTGCTGAGGTGCAATAGTATTACCTAAAGATTTTGACATCTTTTTACCTTCACCATCGACAGTAAAACCGTGGGTCAGAACTTGCTTGTATGGTGCATGACCTGTTGTAGCTACAGAGGTCATTAAAGACGACATAAACCAACCACGATGTTGGTCTGAACCCTCTAAATATAAATCAGCGGAAGCTGGAATATCATCACGTTGATCAACCACAAAATAATGGGTGACACCCGAATCAAACCAAACATCTAAGGTGTCTGGTACTTTTACAAAGGTTTCAGCATCGGCACCTAATAATGATTCAGGCTCAATATCCCACCACGCCTGAATTCCTTTTTGTTCTACCAGCAGCGCCACTTGTTCGAGTAACTCATTGGTACGCGGATGCAATTCACCCGTGTCTTTATGTACAAAAAGTGCAATAGGCACGCCCCATGTACGCTGCCGAGAAATACACCAATCAGGTCTTCCAGCAACCATCGTTTCAATACGACTTTCGCCCCATTCAGGTATCCATTTAGTATTATGAATTTCTTTTATCGATGCTACACGTAAGCCGTTTTTATCCATACTGATAAACCACTGCGGAGTAGCACGGAAGATAAGAGGTGTTTTATGTCTCCAACAATGAGGGTAGCTATGCCTATACACATGGTGATGTAGCAGTGCGCCATGCTCTTTTAACACGTCAACCACATGGTCATTGGCTTTAAATACATGTTCGCCGGCAAACAACTCAGTGCCTTCTAGATATACGCCATTTGCGCCAACAGGATTAGCTACTTCTAGGCCATAGTTTTTACCGACATTAAAATCTTCAAGGCCATGACCAGGAGCTGTGTGCACACAACCTGTACCAGCGTCGGTGGTAACATGCTCACCTAAAATCAACGGCACTTGGAAGTCGTAAAAAGCATGGTGTAATGCTTTATTTTCTAATTCTTGTCCTTTGCACACCCCTAGGGTTTGATAGTTTTCAAAACCAAAACGCTGCATACAATCTGCTAATAAATCGGTAGCAACCACCAAACACTCTTGACCTTGCTCACCACTGACCTGGACCAAACTGTACTCTAGCGTCGGGTGGACACATACTGCGCGATTAGCAGGTAAGGTCCAAGGGGGTCGTTGTCCAAATAGCCACCGATATATTACTGGAAACCTCAGCAGAAAAACATGCAGCAACCGCTGCAGTATCCACAACCTTAAAACGCACATCAATAGAAGGAGAGTTTTTGTCTTGATATTCTACTTCGGCTTCAGCAAGTGCTGAGCCGCAATCTGTACACCAATGCACTGGTTTAAAACCTTTTTCAAGATGCCCTGAACGTACAACATGACCAAATTCGCGAATAATATTGGCTTCTGATTTAAAGTCCATAGTTTTGTATGGATTATCCCATTCACCCAAAATACCTAAACGAATGAAATCTGCTTTTTGACCAGCAATTTGTTTTTCGGCATAGTCTCGGCATTTTTGCCTAAACACACGCAGCGGAAACTTTTTTTACCGGGTTTACCCACTTTTTTCTCAACCATTAATTCAATTGGTAGACCATGGCAATCCCAACCCGGCACATAAGGGGCATCAAAATCAGATAAGGTTTTAGACTTAATAATAATATCTTTAAGAATTTTTATTAACCGCATGACCAATATGAATATCACCATTTGCATAAGGAGGGCCATCATGCAAAATAAAAGGCGTATGGCCTTTTTTGGGTATCACGAATTTGCTGGTACAGCTTTTTCTCTGTCCATTGCGCAAGCATTTTTGGCTCACGTTGAGCTAAGTTACCGCGCATGGGGAAGTCAGTTTCAGGCAAATTCAGGGGGTATGTTTATAATCACTCATTGCTGGTTAAATCCAAATTGGTCAATTGTTACAGTAAAATATTAAGAGGCTGTTATACCCTTCATCCTTGAAACTGCACGTTTATTGGCTAAACTCATCCGCCCCCATCACTTAGTGAACTAAGCTCATGGGATTTCATTCGTTCGCCGTCGCGCAATTCCAATGATTTTGCGTATAGCAGTGTTTTTGCCGCTAACGCATCTTTTTTTATTTGTTGATGAAGTAACTCAAAAGAATCGAACTTCATTTCTTGCCTGATTTTACTCACTAAGGCCACAGAGATAAACTGGCCATACAAGTCACCGCTAAAATCAAACATGTGCACTTCTAATTGTGAACGTTGACCGTTCACAGTAGGTCTATGGCCAATATTCGCCACGCCCGAATAATGTTTATCTGCCACGGTGACGGTAACCGCAAACACACCATTTACAGGGGCCTTACAACGTTTTAATAAAACATTAGCTGTAGGGAAACCTATAGTTCGCCCTCTTTTATCACCATGCAATACCTTACCAGCAATAGTAAAGGGTCTACCTAACATCTGCTGAGCGAGTTCAAAATCGTTGTCGCTGAGGGCATTACGAACCGCAGTGGAGCTAATACGACAATTTTCAAGTCGAAAACTCTGAGTACTGACTACGTCAAATAAGCATTTCTTACCTTCTTCCAAAAGAGTAGAAAAGTCACCGACTCGGCCTTTACCAAAACGAAAATCATCACCCACTACCAAGTATTTAATGCCCAGTTTATCGACTAATAAACCTTTAACAAAATCAGTGGCACTAAAAGCAGCAAAATGTCGATCGAAAGTTACGCACAGCAAACGGTCAACACCTAAAGCTTTTAACTGAGTATATTTATCGCGAAGTAGACTTAAACGGGCAGGTGCCTTATCAGGAGTAAACAACTCTTCAGGTTGTGGTTCAAAAACCATCACTGTCGAAGGCAAACCTAATTCTTTAGCTTTTTCAACTACTTGGCTAAGTACAGCTTGGTGACCTAAATGCACCCCGTCAAACTTACCTATTGTTAATACACAACCGCGATGCTTATCACGAAGGTTATGAAGTCCACGTATCAGTTCCACTGCACTCTCTTTAAGCTCAAAGGCTTGCTATAAAAGCCCAAAGGCTTGCTGGAAATCAATCAAAGGGACGGATTATAACTGACTATAGACCGATTGAAAGCAGTAAACTTAAGGAATACTCATTTTTAAACAAAGGCGCGCATTAATTGCATTAGTTAGTGTTATTTTGTGACAACTTTTGATGTTGAGAAAGTCTGTTTTCTCACCCCTAGTATCAATAGGCTAATGACAAATACCGTTGCCCCGAATAAAATTAATTTAGCTAGCTCAAAAACCTTTTCGATTAATGAAAAATCAACCCAGTAGACGAGCATAGGGTTAAGCATAAAAATAACAATACCCATTAGGCTACTAGCAAACACGATTTTGACAATAAGAGTAATTGTCTGTGATGAGGCAATGTAAACGCCTCTCTTATGCAATGTTACGTAGAGAAGTAAGGCATTCATGAGGGCGGAAAGAGACGTTGCCATGGCCAAGCCTACATAGTCAAATGGCCAAACTAAAATGAAGTTAAACAACATATTCGCAGCCATACACCAAATCCCAAATTTAACAGGTGTCTTGATATCTTGTTTAGAGTAAAAGCCCGGAGCTAAAACCTTAACCAACATAAAACTCAATAAACCAAATGAATATGCCTTCAAGCTATGTGAAGCAAAAGTGGCATCTTGTGGGGTAAACTCACCACGCTGGAAAATAGTCAATAACATAGGCTCTGCCAGCATAAATAAACCTGTAGCGGCGGGGATACCCAATAAACACACCATTTTTACTGCCCAGTCAATATTAGCGCTAAACGCTTTATCATCTTTAGATACATGATTGTGTGACAAGGTCGGTAAGATAACAGTCGCTATAGCAATGCCAAATAATCCCAATGGAAACTCTAATAGACGGTCAGAGTAATAAAGCCATGATATCGAGCCGGTTCCAAGAAAACTTGCAATAACAGTATCAAACAATAAATTAAGTTGACCAACAGACACGCCAAAAAGCGCGGGAATGATTAATTTCCGCACTTTGATAATATCGGGGTCGTACCATCCCCATTTTGGTCTAACCAATAATCCTGCTTTAAATAAAAACGGTAATAAAAAAACTAATTGAAAAAAACCACCCAGAAACACTCCCCAGGCTAAAGCATACGCAGGCTCATCAAATCTTGGGGCTAAATAAATTGCGCAACTAATAATGGCGACATTGAGCAGTACTGGAGTAAAAGCAGCTACAGCAAACTTATTCAATGTATTAAGAATAGCACCGGCTAAACCGGTCAAAGATACAAATAACAAATAGGGAAACGTTATTTTTAGCATTAACGACGCCAGTTCAAACTTTTCTCCTGCTGGCTCCCCATTAACATATTCAACAAACCAACCCATTCCAAAAAGCGCTGCCAGTATTGGCGAAGCAACTACACCAACAACAGTAACCATGGTCACTATTACGCCTAAAGTGCCGCTGACTTTGGCAACAAATTGTTTTAAGTGTTCTTCATCACCTTCATGTTTAACATCAGCTAAAACGGGTATAAATGCCTGAGCAAATGCACCTTCAGCAAATAAACGCCGCAGAAAATTGGGGATTTTGTTGGCAAACAAGAATACATCAGCATTGGCACCTGCCCCCATTAAGTTGGCAATGACAGCGTCTCTTACTAAACCCAAAATACGCGAGATAAATGTCATAGCACTGACAATCATGCCTGATTTAAATAACTTACCTGACACCCAATTCTTCCTTACCAATAAAAGAGTTATTATGCTTCAACAACTAACAAAGAGTCTATTGATTCAGTCAGGCTTAGAAGGACTAATTTATGTCTGTAAAACAATTTTAATTGATTAAATTGAAAAAAATCCACTATATACCTATAAAACCCGCAAAACTAATTGACATAAACCCACTTGATCCTCATAATCCGCACCCTTGAATTTTGACTAGAATTTTTTTGGGAGTTCCAACTTGGCTAACATCAAGTCTGCTAAGAAACGTGCCATACAAGCGGAGAAGCGTCGCCAACATAACGCTAGCCGTCGCTCTATGACACGTACATCTTTGAAAAAAGTACTTTCTGCAATCGCCTCTGGTGATAAAGAAGCTGCTCAAGCTGCATTCACTGCAGCAACACCTTTAATTGACAGAATGGCAACTAAAGGTTTGATCCATAAAAATAAGGCTGCTCGTCATAAGAGCCGTCTTGCAGCACAAATTAAAGCTTTAGGTTAGATTTGTATTGTTTAAAAAAAAGCGCCGATGGCGCTTTTTTTATATCTGACACTTAAAATTTCATCTCAATTCTGACAACCATTTTTCTGCCCATGCAACAACTTCCACTTCCGGTTCAAGAGTTTCGGATGCATCAATTTCCAGTAGCTCTGTAATGGGCTTGCCTTTCAATTCAGTTAACAATTCGAAAATTTGTCGTCCTGCACCGCAGTATGTCTCACCATAACTACTATCACCAAGGCCGGCAACAGCAAAAGGTTTTTGTCCCATCAATGGAGATTGATCACGTAAGTCTTGAACAAAAAACTCTAAATTAGGCGGAATGTCACCCTGCCCTGTGGTTGAGCTAATAAACAATATAGACGAGACCTGTTTAAAGTCGTTCAGTGTCGGAACAGTAAACACTTCAGATTCTATTCCTTGCCCACTCAACATAGTTTTGACTTCTTCTGCCACATGTTGTGCATTGCCATAGACTGATCCTACAAAAATACCGATTTTACTCATATTAAAAATCCTAATTGTGTTGTGCTAATTTATTGAATTTTGGTTTTTGGAGATACCCTACACATCTACAATTTATTTATTTTGTGTATTTGATGGTGACTTACATGCCATTTTTCTAGTAAATCAAAAATATTCTTATCTAAATCGCAACGTAAAAATAACTGCGCTTTAGATACAGGGTGCGTTAGAAGCATTGACTTACATGTCAAAGCTAATTGATGAAAGTTAAATTGTTGTCGTATGAATGTATTGTGCTTACCGTCGCCGTGGGCGGTATCTCCGACAATAGGGTGGTTGATATGGGCTAAATGTCGCCGAAGCTGATGTTTACGACCTGTTTTAGGCGTTAGTTGCACCAATGAATACCGAGCAGATGCGTACTTACTCACAGCGAAGGGCAATTCAAACTTGTCTAGACAATTAAAACCTGTCACTGCTTGTTGCGCTGGTTTATCTAATTTAGTCATTTTATCAGCTATTTTGTCGTGTTTTTCCTTCAGTGCATAATCTATTTCACCTTCATCCATAATATGCCCTCGTACAATCGCCAGATAGGTTTTCTCAATTATTTGAGCGGCAAACTGTTCACCTAATTTTTTGGCAATATCAGCAGACAAAGCGAAAATCAATACACCGGAAGTTGGTTTGTCTAATCGATGAACTGGAAAAACATATTGACCAATTTGATCACGTAATAATTGAATGGCAAACTTAGTTTCTTGCTTATCCAGCATACTGCGATGCACTAAAAGCCCCAGAGGGTTATTAATAGCGACTAAATATTCATCTTGGTAAATAACAGAACGCTGCATGTTATGAAGGGGCAGAAATTAAATCAATTTGTCTTATCACTTCCATAAGCTTTGGCTTATTATAAGCAGTGCCAAAACGTTGTTGTGCCATTGGCAGCAGCTTAAAATCATCTGGCAATGTACTTTTGAAATTGACAATTACTATCATTTTTGGAATAAAAACAAACTGCAACCATTGTTCAAAAGACAAAGTGTCTAAGGCAAAGGGCAATATACTTTGAAGGGCTTTGTCTGGCGGTGTAGAACTCGACCACAACATCTCTTCTCGCAGACTTTGTTCCAATTTTATGATTAGAATTTCGACTTCTTTATGACTACGTGGCATGCTCAACTGTAATTACCTGAGGAAATAGATGTTATGTGTATTTTCTAATCATTTTAATTTTAATAAGCAAATAATGTACGTAATAATAACATGAGTCAGATCAATACTATCAGCGAATTTTTACTCCAAGCTGGCACAGACTATCGCGTTTTCGACATGGCTCGTGGTATCAGGCAACTTGAGTCTCAACTTTTTTTAGAGATCGAAAGTGCTACTTTGCCCGCTCCCTTCCCCAGACAACAGCATGCTTGGTTTGGTATTTTATTTTTTGACAAAAAAATGAGCCATGAACGTTATATTTGGTTTGTTAAATTACCTTTAGATGAACAGGGCTTAGTAATTGCTGCAGCACAACAACAGTTTTTGCAGCTAGTAGTAGAAGCATTAGGGCAGACGCTAGACAAGCAAAACAGTACAAATAATCAGCTGCCTGAAAACCCTTTTACATTTGTTCCCAACCAACAACAACTGGCTGACTTTAATAGTATCGGGCGAATTGAATTAGATATTCCCTTGTCAGAACACTTAGCTTTAGTTGAACAATATTTAACACATCCTGAACGACACGATTGGCGCACGCTTCCTCTGCAGGGAATAGCTGATTTTACCGCGTCTTTACAACACGGCCAACGCAGACATCTGTTGTTAAAACAATTCTCGACCTTACCCCCAGACATGCAATATGCTTTGTGTGCATCATTAGAGAATCATCAGATAGATGAAGATATTAGTAAATTGTTAATTAACTGGTATCACCAAGATGTCAGAGATGAAAAAAGATTACACAGTGTTCTCAGAGGACTGTGCCAAAGCCAAGATAAAACAGCAGTCAGTTCGCTGATATCTTCAGTACTCAATTCCTCAGACGGGCTAAAAAGTTCAGTACTAATGCTGATTGCCGCAAGGCATTGGCAATATTTAAAAGAATCAGCAATTCTGAGTATTTATGTCGAACTATTGGCAGTTTGCGAAGACACACCCTTCATTGGGTTGTATTCTGACTTAGTGCAAATACCAGAAGTACGGGAAGCTATGTTAGGGGTTTTACGCTGGCCCCAAAAGAGCACACAGCTCACGCACGCTATCGGTCAGCTATTTGGTCAAAATACACCATGAACTTATATGATTTAATATTACTTATTGTCATTTTTCTACTGGCAGCGATGTTTTGGCGTATTCGAGCCATATCCGAAGCTGTCAAAATACAGCTAGATGCCTACTGTGAAAGACAACAGTTGCAATTAATTAGTGTGGCCAGGGTAAAAACTCGTCTCGGAAGTTATAAAGGTAAGCTTGATTTTCACAGTGAGTTTGTCTTCGATTTTTCTGGAAATGGTGAAGATAGCTGTCAGGGTCAAGTGAATATGATTGGTCTAAAAGTACAAAATATCGATACACCAGCCTATCGAGTTGAGTAGTTTTGAGTGTGATGATAATGAACAGTTTGTGTTGTTAACAAAGTATAATTGAGTAGAAATGAAAAAGGCGTAGCCTGAAATTTTCAAGCCACGCCTTTTAGGAATTTTGAGATTCCCTCTCTGCTGTCCGTTGCAAAATTTGTCCTGAAAATATCCGTATTACGCCCTTTCCCTCTAGTCTCAATCATCCCGATGAGCCACTCATCCTAAGTGTGTCCTTATTCCTTACATCCCATAAACCCTAATGGGGCACCTTACTGGTGTATCCTAATCCTTTTACTTGGTGTTCCTTTTCAAGTATCACATCACTGTGAATCCTAATCCATAAGCTTTACATCCTTGCAAAGCACTCATCCTGAGTTCCTATCCTTTATCTCGTATCCTATACGAGGCACAGTCCATTGTGATCCTAATTCCTAAACTTTACATCCTTGCAAAGCACTCATCCTAAGTTCCTATCCTTTATCTCGTATCCTATACGAGGCACAGTCCATTGTGATCCCAGTTCCTAAGCTTTACATCCTTGCAAAGCACTCATCCTGAGTTCCTATCCTTTTGATGCAGCAGCCTTGCCGCAATTTCCTTCAATCCTAAAGTAGTCCAAGTTCATCCTTGATGTCTTCCTGACTCGTCGTGTTTCCTTGTGACAGGTGTAAATATAGAGGAACTAGGAAAGTTTACGAGGGGGTAAAAAAATAATATGGAAATATATTACGGACAAAAAAAAGGTGGACTGCTTTATTTGTTGTAAAACAATAAGTTGAAATTTTTGTAGGTGTAAAAGCAATATTAATTGACGACTTCACTTACGCCTTTGTACGAAATCTCTTACATGAAGATAGCGATATGCTTACAACCTAGTTTATTGGATTTCGCGAGGCCTGAACATCAAGTGTCCTTTAATCTGGCCTACGTCTAATTCTTCAACCAAATCGTAGTGACCATCTTCAAAAAAAGATAAGCATTTTGGCAATGTCACATACATACCAACCCCTTGACTATCCAAGTCTTCGAGCATAATACCTTCAATTGCACTCATCAATACATGTCCTAATCCATGATCTTGTTGATCAGGATGCACACCAATTAGAGACAACATGTGGAAGTGCTTGGCAGGCACACGGCTTCGCACTATAGTCTCTTTTTCGACCATTTGTTTGGTACCAAAATAACCTGCGGTCAAAAGCATTTTCAATCGCCAATGCCAAAATCTATTAGGACCTAATTTGGCATCAGGGTTCATTAAGCAAGCAACAGCAACCAATCGTGCATCATCAAACAAACCAATCATAGGCTGCTTAGCTAACCAAAAGGCATTTAATTCTTCTCTGATCGCTGAACGTAAACGAGATTCATATCCCTCTTTTTCGTATTGAAATATATCAACAAATAATGGGTCATCATAATAAGCGAGATACAATATTGATGCGGCAATCTTTAGATCTTCGGCCACTAAGTAAACCGCTTTTATGTTGGCCACGTCTGCGATTTGTTCTTCTTGCAATTCCATAACGATTGGTTCCTAGTATGTTATGCCCGTATTTTACCCTGTGGATGTTGACTTGTTAATCGTTTGTTGCAAATCAAAAAATCATTTATTAGAAACACATGTGTCGGGAAATACATCTGCGGTCTAATTGCTCACTGAGAAAATCAGTGAGCTAATGACTGATCAACATAAATGTTATAGGCGCTCTCGCCCCACCCTACCAATGCAGTATTTTTAAATATCAAAGGAGTACATTCATCTTGTGTAGTGACGCCGTCACCATCTTTACGTTGAGTTCGGTAATATAACACCTGATATGTATCGTTACCTTGGGTATAACGCTCATTAAAATCTGCAATACCCATGAGACTTAAAATTTGCTCATAAGTAGCATTTTGTTGTAATAGCGAAATATGTTTACGATTTTTTTGCTCTTTCTCTTGCCACTCAGAATGATGACCATATTCGCCATCAGTATTTACAGAAATAATACAGCCACTCAACCCAAGTGATAATCCCAATAATGCGGCGATTACTAATTTTTTCATTGATCGTTCCTTAATATTCATCATTTTAAAATGTTTAGTGTTAAGCGACTACAATAGTCAATTTGGCTATGAGTATTCAAAATTGAGGCCAAACCGTTAACCTTATGTTTTATATAAATATATGGTGATCACATGAACAAGTGGTTAATATTATATAAGTATTTCTGATAAAAATTTAGGACTTTTAACCAATCGAATGAGCAACATCGACTACATTATCAATTTGTGTTTTGACATTTCTGAGCAGGGTAAAACCCCTTCTGTGGCTTTAATCAGGAATATGGCTCATCACCCTTTAGCTATTCCCGAGGTCATTAAAGGTTTACGTCATTGGAAAGCAGACTCAAATGTCCGCCCTAAAGTCCAACACAAACAATTAAATGATGGTTCAGCCACCAACCAATCATTACAACAACGTGTCTCACAGCTTGAGACTCAAGTAGCGACTATAATGGAACAGCTAATTAGAATGTCGGATGGAGTATCGAATAAAAAGAACGGTTAATTCTTGGAAACTGACGGTTGTAAAGACTGAATAAAGACCGCTAGGTTTGCTGCCACTGCCTTTTTTGGTAAAAGTCCGACTTGCTCTAGCATCACTTCGCCGCTGGTGTTATCCACCGTAAGAATGTAATCATCTTCGTCTGTTAAGGCAACAAAGAGTGTCTCTGGTTGCTTCAACCTCCTTTTCATTAGTATGTGCCCAACCAGGTTTTGCTGTAATCGTTCAAAATCGTTCTGATTCCATGGCTGTAACAATTGTAAATAACCATTGCTTGACTCAGCACATAGATTATCGCTCCAATATGCAGAGTAATAACTGATAACATCTTGGTGAATTTTCATTTCTAAAGCTTTTTCTAAATCATTAAAGTTAGCTGACCCAGAGCGTTTAATAGGTTGCCAAGTAACTCTATCACCTACATTTCCTGGGGTTGTATAGCAGTCTGAAGGCCATTCATTATCATATTCAACTGTGACCATCTCAGGATAATTTTTTGCTGCAATCAAATATTTTTTAACATACTCATCTAACGCAGCTGTTACTTGTTTACTCATCAACATTCTCTTTAAACGCCACCATATATCCTGCTAATCTAACATCATTTTGAAAAAATGATATCTCAAGGTTTTGACCAAAGCAGTCATGAGGTAGACTTATCGGCACAAAGTGAACATAACAATAAAGAGTGAATGTGAGCGAAATAATTGATAAACAAACGACGCTTGTCGGATTAAGTTTAGGCAAAGCGACCGAGTACAGAGAAATATACTCGCCAGACTTGTTGCAAGCAGTTCCTAGAAGCATGAATAGGGTGGAGCTAAATTTAACGGCTGAATTGCCATTTTATGGCACTGATCGATGGAATGGCTACGAATTATCTTGGTTAAATTCGAAAGGTAAACCTCAAGTAGCTATTATGCGCTGTGAAGTACCAGTGTATTCACCAAATTTAATTGAGTCAAAATCATTTAAATTGTACTTAAATAGCTTTAATCAAAGCCATTTTGACTCTATAAGTCTAGTCGCTGAAGCCTTAACGAAAGACTTATCTCAATGCGCGGGGGAAAAGGTTCAAATCGAACTCTTTAAACCAGCAGCATTTTCCCAAATGCAAATTTCTAGCCTTGATGCGGTATCTATCGACGATTTAGATATAGAAGTGAAGAACTATCAACTTAATCCATCTAATTTAATCGCCGCCGGTAAACAGATTGAAGAAACTTTGACGAGTGATTTGCTTAAGTCAAATTGTCTGATAACCAATCAACCTGATTGGGGAAGTGTTTTCATTCGTTACCAAGGTCAACAAATAAACCACGAAGGATTATTACGTTACCTTATTTCATTTAGACAACATAATGAATTTCATGAACAATGTGTAGAGCGTATATTTTGTGACATCATGACTCATTGTAAACCTAAAAAGTTAAGCGTCTACGCAAGATATACCCGGCGTGGGGGGCTCGATATCAATCCGTTTAGAAGTAATTTCGAAAAAATATACCCAGAAGTAAGGCTGGCAAGACAATAAAGAGCCTATATGCACCAAAACAACTAAATTCAGGTGATTATGCATAAGATTCAACTCAATCCTATAGGGGCTATGAGCCAACTATCTCATATGGAAGTTAACTTGCTTAGCGAGTCTTCAGATAGTGACTTATACAAACTGTTTCGCAACTGCTGTTTAGCTGTTTTGTATAGTGGTGCTGAAATAGATGATTGTGAAAATATATTCGCTCCTCACCACAACTTTTCCGTCAATTTGATTAGCCGAGAAAGAGGAGTGAAAGTAGAGTTGGTAAACCCACCAGCTCATGCTTTTGTGGATGGAGAGTTAATAGAAGGTGTGCATGAACACATCTTTTGTGTGCTGCGTGATTTATTGCATATGGGCGCAAAGTATTCAGATCAGGCGCTACGGGTGATAACAGATTCTGATTACATTACACATACTGTATTTGATATGTTGCGCCATGCGCAAACTATCAAAAATACTGCAGAATTAAACATGGTGATATGTTGGGGTGGACATTCGATTGGAACTGTAGAATATCAATACACGAAAGAAGTAGGCTATCAGCTAGGCTTGCGAAAACTCAACATTTGTACTGGCTGTGGTCCAGGAGCCATGAAAGGGCCAATGAAAGGTGCCACCATAGGTCATGCCAAACAACGTTACAAAAATGGCCGTTACTTAGGCTTAACAGAGCCAGGGATCATAGCCGCCGAACCACCTAATGCAATCGTTAATGAACTAGTAATAATGCCAGATATCGAAAAACGCTTAGAAGCTTTTATTCGTTTATCCCATGCAATCGTTATCTTTCCGGGAGGAGCAGGCACGGCAGAAGAGCTGCTTTACCTAATTGGTATCATGTTGGATGACAAAAACAAAGAACAAGTATTACCTATCATTCTCACTGGGCCTGAGCAAAGTAAAGCTTACTTTGAATCCATTGACCATTTTATAGGTGAAGCATTGGGATCTGAAGCACAAAAGCTATATGAAATAGTCGTAGGCGACGCGGCAAAAGTAGCGCAGATTATTAAGCATAAAAATAGTTTAGTCAGGGATTACCGCAAACAAACTGGCGATTCATATGATTTTAATTGGTCACTAAAAATTGCTGCGGAGTTTCAGAGTCCTTTTATTCCAAATCATAGCAGCATGGCAGAACTCAACTTACATTTTAACCAACCTAAAACCGAACTTGCTGCAGCGTTAAGACAAGTTTTCTCTGGAATAGTCGCAGGCAATGTAAAGTCAGAGGGAATGGCTTTGATAAAAGAACATGGTCCCTTTCAACTTAAAGGAGAGCCCAAATTGATGAAGATGATGGACGACTTGTTAGAATCTTTTGTTGAACAACAAAGAATGAAACTACCTGGAAGCAAATATGTCCCTTGCTATCAAATAACTGAATAGTGAAAAAATAGAGACCAAACAGCCAAATTACTGAGGTCAGGGACTCAAAGTATCCATCAAACAAGCATAAACAAACGTAGAAGTAATATCACGCTAGGTTAACGAAAATTCACGTTCAACTCGCTGCAATTGATCAACAATTTTTATATGATTAGATTGGGCGTAGATAAGAAAGAAGCACATGAATAAAACAGTGGTTAAGAGAATTGGTATCGGTGTAGGTCTGTATGCCGCTTTTGTTATGGCGGTTATTATGTTTTATCCAGATACCCCAAAAGATATGGACTGGAAAGACCGCGAAGAATATAACAAGATCCAGATATCTAAGCTTGAATTAGGCCTTCAAAAAAAACAAGTTTTAGAGTTGTTAGGTAGCCCAGATATAACTGAAGCTAAGCGGAAAGATAATAATGAGCTACAAGTGATGTTTTATCGCACTCAGCACAAACAAGCCGATGGGATAACGACAGAAGACGAATGTACTGCACTACTTTTTGAGAACAACGAGCTGATTGCTTGGGGAGATAGTGCCTATCAATCCTATGTTGATGGCTAAAAAGCACTCTACCATCAGAAATAATTAAGCAACACAATGTTACACTGACAAAGTTGCTCAAAATTTATCGATGTACATCTCTAGACAGAAATTTACTGAAAGCATCACACCACTTTTGCAAAAAATTATTATGGTGCAGCCAAGTTGTATAAACTCCAATGACCAATTGTCATCAATCTCGCGCTCAATTCGGTTGTGTTTACCTATTTGTTAGCTGTAAGAAAGAAGTTTTATCCGCCGTTCACAATTCAGTTAATGTGTGGCTCATTGAGTATCCCCGCTAATTTCACTTTTTACTTAGCATAAGTTTATTCCTAACCTACGGAAGTTACTGTCAGAAACTGCGCGCTGCAATGGATCAACATTCTACGTCAAGGCAGGGTTACTTGAGCCAAGCACAGGCTCGTTTACTGGACATTAGCTGATTACTTTACGAACTAATCTGTTTCTACTATGTTTATTCTGATGCATTCGCATCAAAAAGGAATTAACAAGAGGGAACTATTTATGAAAAAACTCATTTTTATACTATTACTTTCGAGCGTATTTTTGACGATGTCGTCCAATTTAGCCATTGCTGATACGGCAAAAAGTAACGTTAGTCAAAAGCATATGACTAAGGTCAATGTCAATACAGCGTCTTTAGAACAATTAGTTTCTTTGCCAGGTGTTGGGAAGAAAAAAGCAGCCGCTATTATCGAATACCGCACAAAAAACGGTAAGTTTAAATCGGTAGAAGATCTAATGAACGTAAAAGGTGTAGGTGAAAAAATGCTTGAGAAGTTAAAAGAACAAGTAACAGCAGGTTAGATATAAGTGAAAATTTAGGCTGCTCATTATTCATATGAGCAGCCTAAATACTAAAGTGTTAAGTCTTTAAGAAATGCCTTAAATTCTGTACCCAATTCAGGATGACGCAAAGCATACTCCACATTCGCAGTCATATACCCTAATTTGCTACCACAATCATGGCTTCTACCTTTCATGTAATAAGCATCAACCTGTTCTGTTTTCATCAAAGAGGATATTGCATCAGTCAACTGCACTTCATCACCAGCCCCCGGAGGAGTGAATTCCAGCATATCCCAAATATGTCCAGATAAAACATAACGCCCGACTACCGCTAAATCAGACGGAGCATCTGCTAAGTCAGGTTTTTCGACCATATCGTGGATTTTACCCGACTCGCCTTGTGTTAACTCCAAGCCTTCTAAATCGACTATGCCATATTTACTCACATCTTCTTGAGGGACTTGCTCAACCATGATCTGGCTAACACGGCTGGTATTAAATTTAGCGACCATATCCGCCAAATTGTCTTTTTTAAGGTTACTGGTGTATTCATCGATAATGACATCAGGAAGCACCACTGCAAAGGGAGCATCACCTATCATAGGACGCGCACAAAGCACAGCGTGGCCTAAGCCTTTTGCTACACCTTGGCGCACATGCATGATGGTTACGTCCTTAGGGCAAATAGCTTGTACAGCCTCTAGCAATTGACGTTTAACCCTTTTCTCCAAGGTGGCTTCGAGCTCAAAACTGGTATCAAAATGATTTTCAATACTATTTTTACTGGCATGGGTGACCAATATAATTTCTTTTATCCCCGCTGCAACACACTCGGCTACCACGTATTGTATGAGTGGCTTATCCACCACAGGCAACATTTCTTTAGGAATGGCCTTAGTGGCTGGCAACATTCTTGTTCCCAATCCCGCTACTGGGATAACTGCTTTTTTAACTTGACTCATATTAGTGTTCCTTTACTGATAAACCACGACCAATTCCGTAGTAACGCAATCCATATTCCATCATTAATGTAGGCTCAAACAAATTACGCCCATCAAACAGCAATGGCATAGATAGCGATTGCTTTATTAACTCAAAATCTGGGGCTCTGAAAGCTTGCCATTCAGTACATATTACTAAAAAGTCTGAACCTTCTAATGCTGCTTCTTTCGTTCCCATCAACGCCAGATCATCACGACTACCATAAATACGCTGGGTTTCTTCCATAGCCTCAGGATCATAAGCTTTGACAGTGGCGCCTGCTGCCCATAATTTTTCCATAAGAACACGGCTCGAAGCTTCACGCATATCATCAGTGTTAGGTTTAAATGATAACCCCCACAATGCCACTTTCTTGCCTTTCAAATCACCAGAAAAATGTTGAGAAATATATTCAAATAATTTTTCTTTTTGCGCATAGTTAACGGCTTCGACAGCTTCCAAGACTCGAGCGGTATAACCTGCAGCCGTTGCACTTCTTGCAAGCGCTTGCACATCTTTGGGGAAACAAGAGCCGCCATAACCACAACCCGGATAAATAAACTGATAACCAATGCGTGGGTCTGACCCTATGCCACGGCGCACATTTTCAATATCCGCACCAAAGACTTCCGCAAGGTTAGACATCTCATTCATAAAACTAATTTTGGTGGCCAACATACAATTTGCCGCATACTTAGTTAGCTCGGCACTACGAATGTCCATTACAATGATTTTGTCGTGGTTACGGTTAAAAGGTGAGTACAATTCTCGGAGTGTCTTCTCTGCTGACTCGCTGTCAGTCCCTAAAATGATACGGTCAGGACGCATGCAGTCATTCACTGCCGCTCCTTCTTTTAAAAACTCAGGATTAGACACCACATCAAACGTCACAGATTTACTCGCATCAGATAAAGTATTGGCAATCTTAGCTTTCACTTTATCTGCCGTACCGACAGGCACAGTGGACTTATTAATCACAACCTTATGGGATGCCATATGTGTAGCTATTGTCTCTGCTACTGCTAATACATATTTAAGATCAGCTGAACCGTCCTCATCAGGAGGCGTTCCTACTGCAATAAAAATCACCTCCCCATGCGCGACTCCACGAGCAGCATCGGTAGTGAAGTCTACCCTTCCAGCGTCGTAATTAGACTTAACCAGAGGTGTTAAACCTGGCTCAAAAATAGGGACGTTCCCTTCCTTTAATTGGTCGACTTTATTCTGATCAATGTCAATACACACCACATCATGACCCACCTCAGCCATTACGGCAGCTTGCACTAAACCTACATAGCCAATTCCAAATACTGTTACTTTCATCTAATTAAAATCCTTTGACCAAAAATTCAAACATATAATAACTAAGTTTATAATGAAAAATGCCCAATGACAGCAAAAACAGAATCTAAACGCAACATCTGTTTTAATTAGATTTTCAATGATGAGATTTAATTGAGCAAAGCAACCATTGATAACATCACCTTATCTATGGTAATAATCGTTAAGTTATCCTTTAGGTGGCATTAATAAGTATGATTATGAATAAGGCCTTTTGAAAAAGCACATAAAATAGTCCATTAATTTATCAACCATTCCATTAATAATTATTGAGGTTGGAAAATTATTGAACTAGAATACAAAAAACATTTAAATTTTATCTGAGGGAATCGTTATGAAAAAAATTATTATTGTTGCGACAGCAGCTTTATGTCTAGCAGGTAATGTGTCTGCTAAGGAAAATCCTGGCGGCGATGATGCGTCTGATTCTGCATTTGGTTATTTAAATGGAAAGAAGGTTGTTGCTGCTGCAGTTGGACTTGGCATAGTGGGTGCAGTGGTTGCTAACAACCGTGGAAGTGCACCAGTAATTATTGTTGAGCCTCCTGGTCCTGGTCCTGGTCCTGGTCCTGGTCCTGGTCCAGAGTGTGGTGCTGGCGAAGAGTTAATAGACGGTGTTTGTGTTCCAGTTACAACAACTACTACTGTTACAACAACTGTAACAAACACAGTTACGAATGCAGTTACTAATACAATTGCGCCCCCTGTAACAGTTACAGCTACAACAACACTTTAATAGTTAAGTTTTTTAGATAGCCGCCTCAAGGCGGCTTTTTTATTATTGTTTTTAGTCACCATTAATCCGGATATATAACCCATCATAAACGTGAAAACATTCCTGACTTGTGTGTTAATTACAATATTAACGAGCAGTTGCAGCGGCACTTACAAAGCATATTATCAGACATTAAAAATCGCTTTCTCTACTCAAAAAGAAACTGACTTAACATTGGATCAGGTGCAAAAATCAGATATTGACGTTATTTCGGTGAAACGCGGGAAGCGACCAGTCGCCATTTTGGCATTAGCTTACCTAGAAAACAATCACCATAAGTGGGTATCAAGTGACAACACAATGCTTATTATGGATAAAGGCCGCATAAAACGCACATTAGGCTTAAATAAAAACCTACTGCATTTATCAAACACCGATTTTGATCCTCTAAAGTCACTTCCCAATCACTCAACCGATAAGCAGCAAATATGGCTACGCAGAGTAGATTTGACAGGTGATGAATATGGCTACCCCGTAGAATCGACATTTAGCCAAGTATCGCCCGTTACAATACAAGCCCTAAGCCTCAATGTAGAAGCAATTTTATATGTAGAAACGTTGAGTTATAAGGCCCCTGCAAACTATCTCCGATTCAATCAAATATGGCAAAATTTTTTCTGGTACACAAAAAGAGGTGAGCTGGTAAAAAGTATACAAAAGATTTCACCTCTTTCTGAACCCCTAGAAATAACTTACCTAAGTCGAATTGCACGACTGAATCAATAGTCATCGGATAAAACAATAATGAAAAAACCCGTTTTGATGTGTTTATTGCTATTAAGCAACCTTACATTAAATACTGTAATGGCTTCAGTAACTGTGGCTGTAGGTAAAGAGCAGTACATATTTTCACACGAGCCTCGCTTAATTGAAATTTTAGCTCCCATAGCGAATCAACGAGACTGGTATTGGCCAGGTGCAGTCTTGTTTGAAGAAGATGGGAGTCAATTAGAAAAAACACGTCAGTTGTTACTTAACAATCTTTCGACACTTTTCAATCGCTACCAATCAGAAAAGCCAAACCTAGCACTATCCATAAAACAGCTAAAAATTACTATATCTAGTTGGTGTTTAGCTCGAAGATTACCTATTGCTATAGATTACGATTTAGCTCGAATTGTTGCTGCAGCAAATCCCCAACTTCCTCATGGTAAATTTATATTAGAGCTGACGGAACGAAAGAATACTTTACAGTTGTTTGGTGCTATTAAGAAAACAACTGAAGTAACTCATCTTGACAATGCCGATGTCAGTATGTATTTACCGGATCAAATCAGATCTGATTTGGCTAATAGAGACTTTTTAATACTAATTCAGGCTGATGGCCGCACAATAAAAACACCCATTGCTTATTGGAATAAAGCTCATCAAGAAGCTATGCCTGGCAGCCAACTATTTATTCCCTTTAGTCAGTCGTTACTTCAACCAGAGTTCGCCATTATCAATCAACAAATAATGTCATTAGCACTAAATAGGCTGCAGCAATGAAATTTAAGATAAACAATAATCCAATGAAATTATACCTATTCTTTATAATTTCATTGGTGCTTTGTTCTTATTTGCAAGCACAAGAAACCAGCGAAGCATGGAACCTTTCACCTGTGGGCAGTTCTTTGATGGTCCACGGTGGAACTGGATTGATCCAAACTCCCACATCACGCATGTTAGCAGATGGCGATTTACGTGTGAGTTATACCGATAACAACGAGTACCGATTTTGGTCCGCAACGATACAACTATTCCCTTGGTTGCAATCAACTTTGCGCTACACTGATGCGCGCACACGCTTGTATAGCAAATTCCCAGGCTTTAGTGGAAACCAAACACTCAAAGATAAAGGCATAGATGCCAAGTTTCGTTTATTAAAAGAAAGTCATTATCTACCAGAGCTGTCACTTGGCTTTAGAGATTTTGGTGGAACAGGCTTTTTTGAAAGTGAATTTATCGGCTTAAGTAAACATGTAGGTGATTTTGACATTCACATCAACATGGGTTGGGGCTACATAGGTACCTCAGGAAATACGGCCAATCCATTTTGTGATATAAACCAAAAGTTTTGCGAGCGTCCAGATGGATTTAACGGCCGTGGTGGTAAAATTGATTATCAACGATTTTTCAAAGGACCAGCCTCAATATTTGGGGGGGTAGAATATCAAACCCCCTGGGCGCCCTTGCGTTTAAAATTTGAATACGAAGGTAACAACTATATTGATGACCGCGCAGGTTCGCTAGATCAAGATAGTAATTGGAATATTGGCGCAGCGTACACTTGGAATGATTTTGACTTCAGTGTCAACTACCAGCGAGGTAATACTATAGGTTTTGGAGTCAATTATAATTTTAACTTGCATACTATCCGGCAGGTTAAAATTGACAACCCACCCCGTCAACTTAAAGCCAAAACCAACGATTTTCCTATCGAACAGGTAAACCGTAATAGACTAATAAAAGACCTTTACTATCAAGCAGGTTTTGCACTTGACGACTCGAATTTCACATCAGACTCGCTAACAGTGTTTGGCCAACAGACCAGCTACCGCGATAATGATGAAGCAATTGAAAGGATGGGGCGTATTATGGCCTATGAGCTGCCAGAATCCGTAAAAGAATATCGAATTGTTAATACATTAGGATCTATTCCTTTAGTGGAGACAGTCATTGACGCTGACATGTTTAAGATGCAAGCCAAATACCAGTCTTTAGAACCCAACTTAGCTAGTTCATACCAGCGACAATCTGTTAGTGAAGAATCCATTATTAACTACGATCCATTATTTACGGCTGGTTTTTTCAGCGGTATCGAAGCCTTTTGGATCCAGACATTTGGTAACCCAGAAGACTTTTATTTATATCAAGCTGGTGTCTTAGTAATTGGGGGGTATAGCTTTAATGGTAAAAGCAGTATCGCAGGTACGATTAAAGTCAATTTATTTGAAAATTTCGATAAATTCAACTTCACTACAGACGGTGCACTAAGCACCTTACCAAGAGTTAGAACCCGTGCAAGAGAGTATGTATCAAACCGTGAGGTAACCATGGAAAACTTGTTCTTACACTGGAACGATCGTATTACTCCTAATTTATATGCCCAAGTTTATGGTGGATATTTAGAGACGATGTTTGGTGGGGTTGGTGCTGAACTACTCTATCGTCCAGTGGATAGTAATCTGACTTTTGGTTTTGATTTGAATTACGTACAACAGCGGTCATACGAAAATGACTTTGATTTTTTCGATTATAAGGTACTAACCGGACACGCAAATATATATTGGCAGCCACAATTTTTAGCTGGCACTTTATTGACATTAAATATTGGTCAATATTTAGCCAAAGACAAAGGGGTAACTGTAGACTTTGCTAAACGATTTGACAGTGGCGTTGTTGTAGGCGCATATGCAGCTTTTACTGACGTCAGTGCAGAAGAATATGGCGAAGGTAGTTTTACCAAAGGTTTTTACTTATCTATTCCTTTTGACTTATTCTCGCTCAAGCCAGCTAAAGGCGCAGGTCGATTACCTTGGATACCCATAGCAAGAGATGGTGGACAGGCACTAGCTCGCCCAATTTCACTTTACAATGTAACAGAAGAACGTTCACATTTTTAACAATAATTGTAACTTCCACTTGATTAAACATAATGTGGATGGAGCCTAGACTAAAACGGTAATAATGAGTTAAATCCGAGCATACCTATGGAGGCGTGAGGTCTGGTTATAATTGGCTGTTGTGATTGATATGTATTCGCGAAAAGTAGTGGGTTGGAGCATGAGTTAACGCATGCAAGCACAATTAGTTATTAATCCGTTAAGAAGGGCTATTTGGTAGCGTAAACCTAAAGCGGGTTTGATTATGCATACTGAACGAGGCTCGTAATATGCGAGTCATCAATATAGAAACGGGCTATCGGCCCACTGTATCAAAGGCAGTATGAGTAGCAAAGGCGATTGCTGAGACAATGTTGTGGCAGAAAGCTCCTTCGTAAGCCTGAAAAATGCTGACCACGTCACTAATTATGACTGGGACTTAAGGACTTTAACCAACTTGCTGGTTGTCTTAACTGCCTTTTTATTTGTTACACTTCTACGTGCATAAAGGTTTGAGCATGAATATTGTGTTTCGTACAATATTCATACGCTTTTAAACCACTGACTTGTTGAGCAGCAACCTTGTTTTCGCACTTATCTGATGTTTGGCGTTGTTGTCGCATAATATTCTTGATTAATTATCAAAGATATCATTCTGAAATACTAGGTTGATATCTAAAAGACAGCCTTTGCTTGACGCTTGCATCATCCTCCTTAAAGCAGGTTTTTCTTTATAACTACAACTGTTAATGGCATAATCTTATGCTTTAAAAGCATATTTAAAGACTTTATAACGTTACTTATTGACATCAATCTTTACATCCATCATTTCAAGGGTCTTGAAAAAAGTGAAATTCAAAAAAATACTGCTCGTGTTTGGCACTCGCCCAGAAGCGATAAAAATGGCGCCTTTAGCATTAGAGCTGATGAAAAACCCCAAGTTAGAAGTAGAGATATGTGTCACGGCACAGCATCGTGAAATGTTAGATCAGGTGCTAAATTTGTTTCAAATCACACCACAATATGATTTAAATTTAATGCAAGCTGGGCAGGATTTATACGATATAACCAGTCGTGTGTTACTAGGTATAAAGGGCGTGATATACCAAGCAAAGCCAGATTTGGTGTTAGTACATGGAGATACCACCACTACTTTTAGCACCGCATTAGCCGCATTTTATCAAAAAATTCCTGTTGGCCATGTTGAAGCGGGGTTGCGCACAGGTGATATTTATAGTCCCTGGCCAGAAGAAGCTAATCGTAAACTGACTGGGGCTTTGGCTGACATCCACTTTACGCCAACAGAAAAGTCCCGACAGAACTTACTGGCAGAAAATGTGCCTGATGAAAAAATATTTGTGACGGGTAACACTGTTATTGATGCCCTATTACAGGTAGTTAACATCATAGACCATGATCAGGCCCTTAAAGATTCGATGCAGCAACGTTTTGACTTTATTGACTCGACTAAAAAAATCATCCTAGTGACAGGCCACAGACGAGAGAGTTTTGGCGGTGGATTCGAGCGAATATGCGAAGCCTTAAAAATATTAGCGCAAAGGGATGACGTACAAATAATATACCCTGTGCACCTTAATCCGAACGTAAAAGGGCCTGTCGACCGTATCCTCAAAGACGTCAGTAACATTCATCTAATTGCGCCCTTGGATTACCTACCTTTTGTTTATTTAATGAGTCAATCCTATCTTATCTTAACCGATTCGGGTGGGGTGCAAGAAGAAGCTCCCTCGCTAGGTAAACCTGTACTGGTTATGCGAGATACCACTGAACGACCCGAAGCAGTAGCAGCAGGAACGGTGAAACTAGTAGGCACTGATCTGCAAAAAATTGTTGATGAAACGAATCAGTTATTAAACGATACGCAAGCATACAAAGACATGTCATTTGCCCATAACCCTTATGGTGACGGAAAGACATGTTCAAGAATTACCAATATATTAATAAGCAGGGATGAAGTTAATGACGTTTGAAAAAATTTGTGTAGTGGGATTAGGTTATATTGGTTTACCAACGGCAGCCGTTATTGCATCACGTGGCATAGAAGTAATTGGAGTCGATGTATCAAAAAGAGTCATTGATACCATTAATCGGGGCGAAGTACATATTGTAGAACCTGACTTGGACATGCTAGTTCAAGCGACGGTAAATATAGGTAAATTGCGAGCTACGCTTCTAGCAGAGCCCGCGCAAGCATTTATCATCGCGGTACCTACACCCTTTAAAGAAGGCCACAAACCTGATTTAAGTTATATTCACAGCGCCGCTAAAATTATTGCCCCTGCTTTGGAAAAAGGCAACTTGGTCATACTTGAATCTACTTCTCCCGTAGGGGCAACAGAAAAATTATCTGCATGGTTACAAGTCTTACGGCCAGATTTGAGTTTCCCGCAGACAGCAGCAGAAAATGCAGATATACACATTGCCCACTGCCCAGAAAGAGTGCTTCCAGGGCATGTATTAGAAGAGCTAGTCTCAAATGACCGCATTGTAGGAGGAATGAGCAAAAAGTGCAGTGATCTGGCCATTAAATTGTACAAAACCTTTGTCAGAGGCGAGTGTTATACCACCAATAGCCGCACTGCAGAGATGGCAAAATTAACCGAAAACTCCTTTCGCGATGTGAATATTGCCTTTGCAAATGAGCTGTCGATTATATGTGACAAGTTACAAATCAATGTGTGGGAGCTAATAGCATTAGCTAATCGCCATCCTCGGGTCAACATTCTTAATCCAGGTCCTGGTGTGGGTGGGCACTGCATAGCCGTCGATCCTTGGTTTATCGTTGATTCAGCTCCAGAAGAAGCGATATTAATACGTCACGCCAGAGAAATTAATGATGCTAAACCCAACTATGTGGTCAAGCAGGTCGTTGATGCTGCCGTTCAGTTTAAAAAGCCTGTGATTGCTTGTTTAGGTTTAGCTTTTAAAGCAGACATTGATGACTTACGGGAAAGTCCAGCGGTGGATATCGTTTTAAAATTAGCACAAAGCAACCAGGGTAAAATACTCGCAGTAGAGCCTAATATAAGTCATTTACCTCCAAAACTACAAGAAGCAGGTATAGAGCTAGTCTCACTCAAAAAAGCCCTCGAAGAGGCCAATATTCTGGTTGTCTTAGTGGATCACAAGCCTTTCAAAACACTTACACACAACGATATCAACACTAAAGTTATAATGGATACACGAGGTATATTTAGACATTTTTAATAAATATTTGTGCAGGTAAATGCGCAAAATCAGTTTTAATTTAACGCGATTTTTTTTAAAAGACGTGGTTATAATGGCATAAACATGGAAAAGGTGAATAAAACCAACCAGCATCTACTTTAGTAATAGCCTCATTACATTATATTCTCTCCGCTAATTAGTTCTGGTGAATTGTGACCACATTTGTTCTGTAAGTTGCATATAACTCTCAGCCTTTTGAGATAATTAGGCAGTGTATTGATTATTATCAATACACTGCCTAACAACGCTATAAATGAATCCTCAGAATCGGCAGGACTAATAAGCAAATCGTGCACAACATTATAATTAAAAAAATGTTTATACTTCTGACTCAACTACTTCTAGGGTGAGCGTCTATTAAAAGACGCTCACCTAAGTTAACATTCTACAAAGCAGTCACTCGACGTCCCGCTCGGGATGACTAAATTGCTCAAGCAGAAAGGTGATGTAGTTATAAGGCTTAGGCCATTGGATTTTGCCGTTTCAGTCGTTAAATGGGGATAATTCTAGTTCATATTCAATCATAACAAGCAGACTGTTGATTGACTTTCTGAGGTCTACAAATCCACTATGCAGATAAATATCATTAGGTTTTGAAAACAGTTTCATGATGCTAATGCCTTCATAACATCTGTAAGCCATTTTAATTCATCTAGCTGAGTCACACTCAGTGTTACACCATGATAAATAAACGCTAGCGGTGTTATTGGGGATACCAAGGGAGGAGTAGATTTAATCACTGATATTTTTGTTAATCAACGCAGCACAAGCTCGTTTTAAGCCCGCTCGCCTCACAAGCTCAATGAGCCATTGTTGCTTATACGTTTGAGCAACGTCTGGCAATCGTGAGACAGCGGACATTGCGCATTGATAAAGGACTGGGCGTAATGCTTTCTCACCCCCATGCTTATTAATGACCAGCATGAAGTGGTCTAATTGATTCGGACACTCTTATAAAGTAATAATACTCAAAAATGAAGAGGACTATGAATGCTAGAAAGAAATATTCAAAAGGATTTAAGTTAGATGCGATCAGCTTGGTACTTAACCAACAATACACCAGATCTGAAGCGGCTCGAAGTTTAGAAGTGAATCCAAATTTAATTACCCATTGGATAAAAGAGCATGAGCATGAACATGAACAAGATAATGATGGTCAGGCTTTTCGTGGTAAAAAAGCAAGCTTACGCCCGAACAGAAGAAATCTAATAAAGTACCACTTTATTGCCAAAAAGAAGAAGACCTATCCGATTGATAGAATGTGTCAATTATTGGAAGTAAAGCGCAGTGGTTATTATCGATGGGTCAAGAAAATGAACGACGACATTGACCCAATTCATAGTGAGATGATAGAGCTGGTTAAGGAAGTAGCCAAGGCGGCTGAGAACGTTTATGGCAGCCGCAGAATGAAGCATGCACTGAACGGTTTAAGTTATACCCAGTTAGTCGCCAAAAGGCGCGTAAACTGATGAATGAAGCCGATGAGTGGGTTAAATACCGTAAGAAGTATAAAATCACTACTGATAGCAATCACAACAAACCGTTGTTTGACAATCTGGTGAAGCGACAGTTTGATGTCGATTCGCCAGACCAGGTTTATGTTGGCGATATCACCTACATATGGACACGCGATGGCTGGTTGTACTTAGCCGTTGTCATTGATTTATATTCGCGCAAAGTGGTGGGTTGGAGCATGAGTTCTCGGATGAAAGCGCAACTGGTTGTTGATACGTTACGCGTGGCTATTTGGCAGCGTAAACCCAAAGACGGTTTGATTATTCACACCGACTGAGGGTCGCAATATGCGGGTCATCAGTATAGAAACTTGTTATCAGCCCACGGTATCAAAGGCAGCATGAGTAGAAAAGGCGACTGCTGGGATAATGCAGTGGCAGAAAGTTTCTTTGGAAGTCTGAAACAAGAGCGTGTGCAATGGCAAAATTACCAAACACGCTTTGAAGCGCAACAGAACATCCTGAATTACATCTCGATGTTTTATAACAGCCGCAGACTGCACTCATATCTTGGTTATCAAAGCCCAAATCAATATGTGCAGAATATGGCTAAATTAGAAAAAGCAGCTTAACCGGGGTGTCCGAAAAATGTTGACCATGTAGCATGACGACTTTCCCTCCACGACTAAACTGTTTTGGTGTGGCGCCAATATAGACTGATGCATGCCGTCCATTTTAAACCCTCGCGCATCACCTAAGCTACTGACTAAGCCAACAGCAACAATACTGCCAACCCCTTGTATTTTCATTAACTGTTGGCATTGGGGAATCAGCGGCGACGACTTAAATTTGTGTTGTTAACGTGTTTTCATCATCCAGTAATGCCACGATGCGATGACGTAAAGCGACTTTGCTTTTGGCTATGGTGGCACCAAGTTCATAACATAATGCCCGCATTTGATTGCCGAATAAGGTAATGGTTTGTCGAACCATTTACGGCTCACTAGTAAGCTTTGCAGGGACTGCTGTTCAACCGTTTTCACCTGGCACAATGGCATACTTATCTGAAATGACGCGATAACATCAGCATCATTGGCATTGGTTTTTTGTTTGTTGATGAAAGGCTTTACGTGCTTGGGCGACATCCCTTTCACGATATGGCCGTGTTTTTGGGTTAACTGCGCCTAATGGTGAAAGCTGCCACATCCCTCCATGGCCTGAACACAAGGCTTAGCTTGCACTAAAAACAGTTCTATTTTTTCTGCAGTCATGGAGTTGTTGAGTAATATCTCACCCTGCCTGTCGATATGGCCAACTTGAATAACATTCTTGGTTAAATCGAGAGAAATTGTTGTTTAGCTTTAGTAGACACCACTTTAGCTGGGCTAGAGTAGTGGACTCTATACATTGGGGTTAGGTCGACTATTAACAAATAAATGACACAAAATTTTAAGTGCATTAAAGATGATTTTGCAAAAAAGTTAATCGAGCAAATAAGAGCTTGATTGCTATTTATAATTATTTTACTTTCGAAACCAGCGAGAAAGCTTCCAGATATGGATGAATGAGTAATCGTATACTATAAAAATCACAACAAAAACTAACATCATTAATCCTTCGTGGATCTCATAATACTCCCCTGCTAAACCAAAACCTGCCATCGCTATCGATAGACTACCTATAAATAACAATGCACTATTTGATGAGAAACCAAAACGCATAAAAATATGATGTAAATGGTCTCGGTCGGCAGACAAAGGCGATTTACCTTTCTTTACTCTTCGATGCATCACTGCAAACATATCCATCAAAGGTATGGCAATAATCCATAATGCCGTGACGGGCCTGAAACTGACCTCACCATTTTGCGTACCTAACACTAACAACCAGATTACACTTAGGCCAATCATCATACTGCCAGCATCACCCATGAATATTTTTCCAAATATTCGCCGCAGGCCACCTACGTTAAAAAGTAAAAACGCGGTTAAGGCGGCAACAAAAATCGCTGAGATAGTAAACAAATTCACGTTGTTAGACCAATAAAAAAGCACCCATAAACTTGAAAAGGTAATTACACCTAATACGCCAACTAGGCCATCTATACCGTCTGTCATGTTAAAGGCATTAATCGCGGTCGCAACTGCCAATAATGTCACGGGTAATGCTAATATCCCTAGATATAAATTGCCAAACCCAAACAGATTTCCCATGTCGTATAATGCATATCCTGCCCCTTGCACCATAATCGATCCGATAAGCAATTGAGCAACCAAGCGAACCTTAGCACTCACATCATAGAAGTCGTCCAACCCACCTATCAACACCATGAACGAGCAAGAAATCAGATAAAGGTTAATCAACTGCGATTTTGGTAAAAAAAGTTGTGTTGCAATCAAAATAGTAAAGTAAATGGCAATGCCGCCAATAAGAGGAATGTCTCCGAGGTGTTTTTTACGTATATTGGGTTTATCAACTAAACCTATTATTGATGCGATAGGTCTAAGTCCTACAATCGTAATACAAGCAATACTAAATGCCCCAAAAAACACGGCATCATAACTATAAAACAATAAATTCATTAAATTCCTATCAAAATTTTGGATGTGACTAATTTTCAGACACTTTATTTAAAATTAACGTGCTGAAATTGATACCCTTTTACAAAATATTTTAACAATTATCACATCCAAAATCTGTAAAAATTTACAACTGTCATAGTCGAGTTGAGCCGAATAACAAAGAAATAAAATATTTACTAGATTAATGTCTAATGCCATTCAATAACTTGAACATTATCTGAATTTACCATAAAATCGAGATACAATTAGAGTGATGCTTAATTATTGTTATAGCGTTGTTTTATACATTGATTTTCTTTACAGGATAGTAGAATGTTAACAACCGTTATAGTTGCTACATCATCATTCATTATATCATTTTTTTGTGTAATGACCTTTAGGCCGCTAGCCATTGGTGTTGGATTAGTAGATCGTCCTTGCTCTCGAAAGCAGCACACAGGCGATATACCGTTAGTAGGTGGGCTAGCAATTTATGTCGCGGTGACATTAAGCAGCTTTTTGTTTATTCCCCTTGATACAAATTATAAAATTTACCTAATATCAACATCCTTTATGGTTCTTATTGGCACTCTAGATGATTTTTATGATCTGAACGCGGGCTTGCGGTTAATCGCTCAGTTCTTGATCGCTTCACTTATGGTGTTTGGTGCAAATTTGTATATCACTAATCTCGGTGATTTAATCGGCACAGGCGTTTTAGAACTTGGTATTTTCGGCCCTATTTTCACCATGCTTGCGGTGGTAACAGCTATCAACGCATTTAATATGATGGATGGTTTAGATGGCTTGGTTGGTTCATTAAGTATCAACACATTTATTGCCATAGGGCTGTTGGCTTATTTTTCCAGTACAACCTTTAATACCAGTCTACCCACTATATGTTTAGGTGCCATCTT
The DNA here is from genome assembly GCF_943787955.1 of uncultured Paraglaciecola sp. NCBI lineage: Bacteria > Pseudomonadati > Pseudomonadota > Gammaproteobacteria > Alteromonadales > Alteromonadaceae > Paraglaciecola > uncultured Paraglaciecola sp. The sequence goes on along the minus strand of NZ_CALSOK010000021.1, from coordinate 18,597 downwards.
GGCATTTCTATTTTTTAACGTTGGTAGGTTTAAAGGCAATAAATACAAAGTATTTATGGGTGATGCTGGAAGTATGCTAATTGGCTTAACAATCATTTGGTTGATGAGTTATTCAAGCCAGGGAGATCAATCATTGATGAACCCAATCACGGCAGTATGGTTTATCGCCATACCTTTGATGGATATGTTTTCAGTGATGTATAGGCGTATCATGGCAGGTAACTCACCTTTAAAAGCCAGTCGAGATCATATACACCATGTGTTCTTATTCCATGGTTATAGCAACACTAGAACAACGCTAACAATTTCGGCACTAAGTGCAACTTTTTGTGCCTTAGGGCTATTTTCAGAATTGCAAAATATCAACGAAAATATAATGGCTGGATTGTTTCTAGTTTTATTTTTGTTTTATAACCAATTAATGATTTATCAAGATAAAATAATGAAGAGAAATAGTATTGCGGTAAGCAAAAGTATCATTTAGTCTACTGCCGATATTATGTAACCGACATTCCGCATCTTTTTCCGGATTCAAATTATTTGTCCTTAGATCCAGTCTGGCCAGTCCACGGGCGCCGCCGGACTTGCCTGGAAAATTGTTCTCGCCAAATATCAGGATCAGCAATCCTACTGGTTCAACAGCACGGAATACTTCTTACTAAGGCTAAACCAGTTGATACACTCGACAAACTTCCGGGCCAAATAACCTGGGAATGCCAATTTAGCATTGATAAAAATTGACGATGAAATTATTGTGATGATACTGATATAAAACACGAAATTCGAAACCATCTTAGATGGTACTAATGCTTTACCGTATTTCATCAATAGCACAGATAGTATTGAGCCAATTAAAAATTCATATGCCCGACTAAAAACCACAAAGTAGGCGGTTTTTGATGAATTTCTGTCAATAAAATACTGACCAAAACACTTAATACAAACACTCCAAACAAAACCCACAATCTCTTCGCCTCGCATGCAATTTTGAACCATAAAACTACTGCTAGTGGCATAAATAAATAAAATTTTTCTTCTACCGACAATGACCAAGTATGCAATAAAGGTAATTCATGTGCTGCAGCAGAAAAGTATCCGCCAAGGGTAAATAAAAAATAAAAGTTAGAGGCAAATAATGAAGAAGCTATAGTGCTTTAAGTAATAGCTTATAAGCCACAGGAGCTAAAAGCACTAAACCAGCTATTGTGGTCAGAAAAACAAGCACTAGATAAGCAGGCAATATTCTTATTGCTCTTCGGACATAAAATCCACGAAAAGAAAAATTATCCGTTTGTTTTGCTTTCAGCAAAATGGAGGTAATTAAGAAGCCCGATATGGTAAAATAAACATCAACACCAACAAAGCCGCCACTAAATAGTGAAATATCAATTTGAAAAAACAATACCGACAACACTGCAATAGCCCTTAAGCCGTCAATATCGGCTCTATATCCTAACAAACTATCATCCTTATTATAAAAGTGTACATAACATCCGAGTGAATATTTTCATGGTTTTTTTTACGACTTTTCAAAGCAACATCATATCTTATGCCGTTGTGTTTTTGTTATTTATCTATTGTATTTTTAAGCTGGTTTAACATTAAACAGGCTTGTACTTTTCTATCGTATTTAGGTGCCGCGATTAAACTGTTAGTTTGGTATTGAGTGAGTAACGCATCTGAACTTCTCAGCTCGCTAATTTTTTGCGCTAACTCATGTCCATTTTCAGGCTTACAAACTATTCCTGCATTTGCCGATTCAATTACTTCACTGGCTTCACCTTGAGGGATGGCCGAAATCATAGGTAATCCCATGCCCATAGACTCAAATATTTTTGATGGAATCACAGTTTTGAACAATGCCGCGTCACGTAAACTAATGAGCGATACATCACACAAGCTCCATATGGCTGGCATATTTTCTTTGGGTTGGCGTGGGATAAACACTACGTTTTTAAGTTGTTTTTCTTCAACTAAAGTTACAAGTTTCTCTTTTGCGGCACCACCACCAGCAAAGATAAAGCGAATGTTATCGTTGGCTTTTAGTAATTCTGCCGCGTCAATCACATGTTCTAACGCATGTGCCATACCATGGGTGCCAATATAGCCAATAACAAACTTTTCTTCTAATTGATATTGCTCGGATAGCTCTTTGTTCTTTTCAACTACGGGCTGATATTTAGTGAGGTCAACGCCATTCAATACTACTGATATTTTTTCACCCTTAATGCCGCGTTCAACCAGCTCTTTTTTGAATGAGTTTGTTACCGAAACGATTGAATCTGCTCGTCTGTATAGAAACATTTCTAACTTTTCTAGTAACTTTATCGCAAATGAATCTTTCATTGCACCAACCGCCGTTATTGATGCTGGCCATATGTCTCTTAATTCAAACACGAACTTTTTTCGTTTAAACGCGGATATTGCCCACCCCGCAACAGCTGTAAAAAACTGTGGTGATGTAGCCACCACAACATCTACTTCCTTTTGGAAAACTCCAGCCCAAAAAGATGAAAACATAAAAGACATAAAATCGAGAATTCTAAGAACAAAACCTTCATTCGAAGAGATAAACGTTTTTACCCGAACAACAACAATACCTTCCATAGTGGAACGTGAGTACAATGAATTTTTAAAACCGTCAAAAACTTTACCTTCTGGAAAGTTGGGAGCACACGTGATCACCGTCACCTTATGACCTAATTCAACCCATTCTCTGGCATGTTCATAAGTGCGGGTAGCTGGGGCATTACCTTCGGGAGGGAAATTATCAGCAATAAAAAGAATGTGCATTATTTGGTATTCAACTTTGTGCGGGTTAAATCGAGTAAATATTTCAAAGGTTTGAGGTTTTGATTAATAAACAACGAAAGTGACGCTTTCCAATTGCCTGAATTGGTGTGTTTTATAAAATCAATGAAACCATAAGGTTCATTAACTAGTTTTCGCCTTAAAATAACAAAGGAGTGTTTATGTGCTTTGCTCATAAGAGGAGAATGTTTTCGATAAAAGATATCGTAAGCGTTTTTACGCCTATCTGAGCTTTCACTGATACGGCCGTGGGTATGATTGGTATACCAAATATAACTTGCCTGAGCTGACTTCTTTGCAACCCCAAACCTACTGACTAATCGCACCCAAGTATCATAATCTTGAAATGCGGGTATCTCAGGATCAAACCCATTAATCGCCCGTAAATTTTCAGTGCGGGTTAACACTTGATTACCCAAAATATTATAGTGCAGCAAATCATCAAGCTTCACCTCACCAACATCCATTTTACGGACGATGTCACCTTTAGGGGTACGTTCCATAATAGAGCTAGCAATACAAGAGTAATTTCCCGCCAGAAACTCGCCCAATAGATGGGTAATATGATAAGGCTCAATCGTATCATCATCATCCATACCAGTAATAAACTCACCTTTTGCCATAGCAATCGCTTTATTACGTGCAACACACGCGCCTTCTGGTGTTGCATTCTTCACGTAAATCACTTTGCCAGTTTCTATAAATGGTACTAGTTTCTTGTAGGTATCATCACTTGAGCCATCATCTGCAACAATCAATTCGATGTTTGAATAGGTCTGACTAAGGACTGAGTTGACTGCTCTAACAAGCAGTTCAGCACGATTATGTGTAGCTATGTACACAGTGACTAATGCATCACTTGTCATCATTTTTCTCGTTGTTAAGTTGTTCATATTCCCAGAAAGTTAAAACAGCTAAAAAGAAATACAAGGGTAAAAAATAGACTGCCGAACTAATTGCCACTATCGAGCCTAATGTGGGCATGGCAATTAACATGCTGCGCCATGGAACACGTCCACCGACAATCTTCATTGTTATAAAGTAAAATAAGTAGTAGCTAAAACCTGCATAAATCAACATTTCTAAATAAAACAGATGGGGGGCAAAATGCTCAATTAACCCACCCCATCCATTGTTAACAAAGGCAATATTAATATTGCCAAAGCCAATACCAAACAACCAATTCAAAACAGAAAACTGGTCAATAATATTTAGCATCTCAGAAAGGGCAAAAGCACGAATTGCGACCGAAAACATATTACCCGAAGAAACAATCGCTTCCAGAGCTTCGGTATTTGATAAGAAATTTAATGTTTGATTCAGCGTATATAAAACGTAATCAAGTTGTTTTTGGAAGGCGAAAAAAATGATAGGTACAATTATCACTAGCGACGTAGAAAACACCACTCTTGCTTGCCCACTGGCCAATAATTGCATTAAAATCACTTGTCCTGCAGCAGCAATAAAACACAATTTAGCGTCAACTATTAAAGACAACATCATTAAAAGTACGGAATTAAAATAAAACGTTTTTTTAAATCCAAGAAAATATAGCGATGTATTTAACAAAATTAAGGCAGTAGCGTTGGTATTCACATTTGACCAAAAGGCTGAACCAATTTGATATTCACTGCCGGCTAATGGGTAATAATTAAAAAAGGCCACATTGGTAATGACTTCAAGTAATACCATGAAAAAATCTAGATAAATAAATGTCTGAATAATTTTATAAATCGTATCTTTAGGCACTGTTGTTAGTAGCCGAAATGAAAAATAAAAGACACTTAAAGTAAACGTAAAATAAAATAGATAAAGCACATACCGAGCCGATAACACACCTGTTAATCGGTGGTTAACGGCCCAGATTGAGACAAAGGTAACAAAATTGATAAACAACTTAACTTTCTTAAGGTCTATACTATCCATCTTTACGACATAAAGAATGCCCATCATCGTTAAAAAACCGAAGGTTATATGAAAACCTTTCAGTTGTAAGATTGCTAATGAAGGACCAACTAAGATACATATCAAAAAAATCACATACCGAAATTGATGTTGACTGGGCAAATTAGTTTTAGAGTGTTCAGTTACCATTTTGCTGATCAAATTGTTGATATAAGTTAATCATGACATCAAGTGCTGCGGCTTCTGTATATTGCTCTATCACACTTTCCCTGCCCTTTTCGCCCATTTTTATCGCTGCAGCTTTATTATTAATACAATACACAATGGCATTGGCAATGGCTTCTGCGGACTCTGAATCAACGACCATGCCAGTGGTACCATTCATTATTACTTCGGGCAAACCACCTGTATTTGCCACAATACACGGACGTTCACAGGCAAGCGCTTCAATTGCAGCAACACCAAAACTCTCAATGCGACTTGGCACCACAAAAATATCCGTTTCATTTATATAGTGAGTCACCCGAAGATTATCTACCGATCCAACAAAGTTAGTGCGTGATAAAACACCACACGTATCTGCAAGACGCTTAAGCTCTTCCTCACGAGAACCGTCTCCAACAACAATCAGCTTTAAATCTATATTTTTATGCTTTTCGATGAGTTTAAGTTGAGATTCCGCTAATGCAAATCCCTCGATTAATAAGTCAATCCCATATTTATGCTCAAGCCTTTTTACTATACCAATAGTGATCACATCACTTGCAAAAGGCTCTTTAGTTTTTGTAAAGTTCGCTAAATTGACACCAAATGGGGTAATAGCTATCTTTAATTCATTGCTGTTCAATATCGTATTGACTTGCTCAGCCATTGCATAACTAGTCGAGGCTATACGTTTTGCATTCAGTAGGTTTTTTTTAATCAGCCAGTGTTTAAATTTAGATTGAGAGGGAAACTCATAAACGTCACTCCCCCAAACAGACAATATATAAGGTTTGATGCCGGATAATAATGCCAACGTGCCATAACCACTGGCGTAATGCACATTAGTAACACTAGGGGACAACTTTTTTATGACTTTTTTTAAAGCGTAAGCGTTTAAAATGTAACCCTTACCACCGCTATAAGGTAGATATACAACCGAAACGTCAGGGTGGATTTTTGACACGACTTTATGCTGGGTGATCAACGTAACATCAATCCCTCTATCGGCTAAACCATTGACCCATTTGATAGTATGGACGATAGAACCAGGGGCAACAAATGCTAGGCTAATGTTTGCTTTATTCACTAAGTTCACTTTGGGTTAATTGCGAATTAGCGCTTGATAAAGTAACGAATTAATACCCATAACGTCATTAAAAACCCACCTAAAACTGAGCCTACAACACATATAATCGCTCGCGAAGGTTTGGATTTTTTTTCAGGTAAATTAGGAGGGTCTATCGTCATAAATACGTAATCATCACGCACTCTGCTCAACATTAACGTTTTAGTTTGCTCTTCTATTAAACTGTAAAAGGATGTTTGAAAAGCAGCATTTTTTGTTTCTGCCAGTAACTTTTTTAGGTAATCAATACTTTTAGTTGATTGCTCAATATCGTATTGACGGATAGTTTCATTAATATCACCAATAAGGAGTTTTAACCATTGCTGAGCAAGGGTTGGGGAATAAAACTCGGCACTTAAGGTAATAATACCTGTTTTAGTGTCTTCTGAGAGTGTGAATATCTCTTTGAACTCTTTAACTATATCCTCTTGTTTGGGGGTATCTTCCTTAGTAGGGATGTCTTTAAATAGCCATAAACCTTTGTCTACGTCATAGCGGTCAGCATCAATTTTTAAGCTGTTATTTGCTTCATCCCAACTTGTAGATGCCATTATAGGCGCAAGAAGATCATGTTTATTTATGAATTTTAAAATAAATGCTTGTGATCTTATAAGTTCTTTAGCAATTAAGGGGTTATTATTTTCTTGGCCGGCTCCTAAATTAATGCCAGCCATACCAGCTAATCCACCAAGACTTCCGGCTAATGAAGCCAAGCCACCACTTGATTCAGAATTAATAATCAAAGCGGATTTAGATTTATATTGATTAGGTAAGTACAAAGCGAATGCTACAGACAGCATAGCAAAAATAAGAGTTCCCACTATTATTTTGATTTTTCCGCTTAAAATTGCAGTTATTAATTCAGATAAAGCAATATCCTGCTTTTTTGATAGTTCTGACAACTGATTCACCTTATTTATTAATATAATTTATTGAAGTGTATAGGGTTTAAAATTATGAATTAACAACATCAACTACTTGGCTCCACATATTCTCTGTAATTTTCTTATATTTTTCAGCATTTTCTTTGATGAAAGTCAAATGTGGTTGTTTAGGATCAAACAACGAATTAAGCAATGTAACAAGCTCTTGTTCACTTGCATTGGGATCAATTAATAAATTTGAAACGCCATATTCGCTAAATAACTGCTCATATTTATGGCTCCAACTAGTACCTAAGTTTAAAATACCTTGTGAAAGTGCACTCACACAACCATGAAATCTGGAACAAACAATGGCCTTAGAGTCGCCTATAATCCCTTTAACTTTCAGAGGATCAGATTCTTCAATTAGCTCTAATTGATTATCGAAATAGCGATTCAAAGTATTACAAATCTCTTTGTCTCCCTCACCTTCATGATTAAGCAACACTGGCTTCAAGCCTAACTCTGTTACCTGCTTGATAAGTAAAGTCATGATATTAATATAATTTTTCTTCCAACTTTCATTTGGATTTTTAACACCGACCATATTGCTATTGGGAATAAAACAAACTTTTTGTTGGCCATTTTTCCAATAGCTTGGCACGATACCTTTAACTGCATTAGTAAAATCCGGAAATTGCACTAAATTATTGGCTTCCCCTAAAAATGTTTGCACATGGTTATATGAATCAATTTCACGGGCACAAATTAACGAAGTTTGAGGAAAGGCTTCTTTAATGACTTTTTGATCAGATATACGACTAAAAGGTCCGAGCGCTTGAGGTAAGAAAATATATTTACAACCGTGTTTTTTATATCGTTTGAGCTCGCCACCTAAATGTTTCATTTTTAACGCGCCCCACTGGTCGCCGTAGGCAAAGCCAGCCGCATCTAAAACAACATCAATATCAGCTTCGGTAACCACGCCCCATTTTTTCAAATAGTTACGGACAGCTTTAGGTAAATAATAAGACAACAAGTTAAAATCTATAACATTCTTTCTTAGGGATAATTTTTGATATGCCCCTAACAAAGCTCGCTCTTTATATGGCGACAAAGGATTTCCTTCCAATACAATTTCAGCATCTGGCCAATATTCTTTGATACGGGCAACCACTGCGGCAAGCATTAACTCAGCGCCTTTGTTGACAAACTGGACACCTTTAATTTCAATATTCACGTCTTACACTTCCTTCATCAAAATATCATTTCCTTTTTTCTGTGAAAAAGGTACTCCACCATCTGATGCTCCATAACCCACTGCAATTAGTATGACAGTTCGTTCATAAGCCTCTAGTCCTAGTTTCTTCTCAAGCATACGTTCACGTACCTCTACATCTGGCCAGTTTATTGGACATGTAGATAATCCCATTGTTTCGCAGGCCAACATAAACTGCATTGATGCAAGAGATGCATCAATGTAAATAATGTGCCTGTCTCGTTCGAATGGATAAGCACTCAAATCCCCTACTACCGCAATAACACACTGTAAATTTTCAGCAAAACCAACAGTTCCCATTGCACAGGTGGCTATTTCAGTGGCTTTGTCTGGATTGTTAGCTACGTAAAAACGAAATGGCTGTCTATTACAGGCTGATGGAGCTAGGCTCGCAGCTTCAATAGCTCTATGTAATTTTCCATTTTCAATAGGTTTATTTTGATACCAACGTACCGATCGTCTTCTTTTAAATAAGGTCAACAATTGTTCATATGAAATATCTGTCTGGGGCAAAGATTCATGTGAATAAGGTACAAATCTTTTATCTTGTGCCGGCAAAGGTAAAACCTGTTCAAATATGGCCTTCGCTTTTAAAGTTATTTTTGACTCGCCAACAATGGAGAAGTAGTCAGTTAATACATCGTTTGCCCATTTATGTTCATCTTCACATAACCCTCCTTGGAGTGAACTTTCGCGGTAGTTTTTTGCTGTTTCAAGGATATAAGCTTCTGCAAAAATATCGCGTCGGGGCTGCATTATAAGCCCTTTCTCAAGTCTATGAATGTTCCTTCTGAGCAGAACACTGCTAATCCCAATATTGGCTAAAGAGTGCTTGTATTCAATCCTACCGGCCAAAACTGATTTATGCTCCCGGTCAAATTGTCGACTAATAAACGCGTAATAAAGTGAAGAACTAATACCACTAAAGGCGAATATACGGATAAAATATTCATCAAACCGATATTTTATTTTTTTCACAAAGGGCACCAAACGTTTTGGTAAGAGCGCAACAATCAATTTTTTCATTACTAAACAATACTCAAGGTAAATGGCACCAGTATCGTTTGCCAAGAGTAAATGGCAACAATAAGGAGCGAGTCATAATTTTTGCGATAGGAAACGTTATTGGGTGTAGCCAAAAAGTCACATAAGACGCGATTGCATATGATAACACAGTGGCATAAGCTGCTCCAAGCCCCCCAAAGGATGGAATAAGTAAATAATTACCCACAATATTAACCAGCGCACCTAAACCATGGCTAAGCAGTGAAAATTTAAGTAAATGTTCTGCAATCAGCCACTTGCTCACCAGTGCACGCATAAAAACAAATAATCCTGCCCAAATATGAATAGACAGCAACACTGCACTCCCCTTGTAAGCTTCCCCAAACACAATGGGGATAAGCACAGGGGACAAGAATGCAACACAGATTGCCGACACCAAAGCACTGACAAATAGCAAATCACATACCTGCTGTAGACGTTTACTGTAGAGCGATGGATTATCACTGCGTTGTTTTAACAAAGAAGGAAAAACTGACACTACGACTGCGGTGGCAAAAAAATACCAGACCTCAGATAAGCGAACTGCAACCGAATAAATGCCTACTTCTTCCCGTCCCGCCATTTGCCCCAGCATAACTTGATCAATTTTCAGGTAAATAACCGCCGCAATGCCCGACAAGATCAACCAAAATGATTGTTTAATAATGGATAACCCATAAGACCAGTCAAATAGGTCAATTTTAATGCCTGTCGACTCACGAATATATAACCACAAAAATCCCAAGCCCAAAGTGGCCTGCTCGATGGCAAAAATACTGACTAACAAGATAAGATTATTGCTACTCAGCGTGATAATAATTTTTAGTACGGCGAAAACTATCACGACAGTGGTACGCATTTTCGCCACAATACCCGCAGCGACTTTAGCCTGAAACCAAAATTCAAAACCGTTTAGCCCACTAAAAATACTGGCCAAACCTAAGATGTATAAGCACGTACTTTCAACATCGGTAAAATTATTAGCAAAAAACGCGATTAACCAACACAGTATAACGCCAAAGATAGCACCGAATAAACGCAGCCCTATCACAGTAGACATAATCTTGTCATTGTAAGCGGGCTTATTAATCAGCTCGCGCACAATTATTGAATTTAGCCCCAATGCAACCAGTGGCCCCAATAAGGCAATAATCGCCAGCAAATAACTCAAGGTGCCAAAATTTTGTGGGCCTAGTTGCCTAGCCAAAACCCACATAGTGATAAGTGCAATCAACATGGATAACAACTTTTCACTGAACAACCAAGATATGTTTTTGAGAATTGGGTTAACCATACTTTGCCACCCAATTATAAACACTAACGATATCGTTATTCAAAATACAGCCAATCATAATTATCTTTACACATTATAGTTAACCTGATGTGACGGATAAGCCATACCTTCCAGCACCACTATTCTCGCGCCTATATTTGTTGAACTTGCTGACGATACCGCGCTATTCTCTCACAAGCTCGCCTCGATAAACGCAATAATAGCAGAACGAGATGTGATTGATGTCTTCGTAATGCAACTATTACTCTCTAAAATACTGTTATTATTGTAATAATTCTAAGGGTGGCGGCACGTTTTAACCTCAGTGCCGCCTAGTGAGTGCAACTGGGGTCTTTGGGTCCGACTGGGGTGAGGTCCGACTGGGGTCAAGTTGAACCTGCTACATTTTGTACGGACACTTTAAATAAGCCATAATACATTAGTTGCTTAGGAGTATCCAATATGAGTAATCAACGCAAAACATTTACCAAGGAATTTAAGTTAGAAGCCATTCGCTTAATGTCTGAATCTGATAAACCATCAGCTGAGATTGCTGCTGAGTTGGGTATCCGACGTAATATGCTTTATAAATGTAAAGAACAGCTTGAATCTAAAGGTGAAGAAGCATTCCCCATCAAAAAGGGACGACCACTTAAAGAAAACCAGAGTGAAGTTTCAGCACTGAAGTAAGAAAATAACCGGCTTCGCGAAGAGGTCGACATCCTAAAAAAAGCAGCGGTATACTTTGCAAAAGAGCTCAAGTGAAGTATGCCTTTATTCGCGAGCAACGCCTCAATCATTCACTGAATATATTGTGCTCAATGCTTGGTGTGTCGACAAGCGGCTACTATGACTGGCTGGGTAAACCGGCGAGTAAAACGACTAAAGATAATAGTCGTCTTGTGACAAAAATCCGTTGTTTCCACAAGGCAAGCGATTCTATTTATGGCTCCCCACGCATTCACCAAGATTTGATAGTCGATGGCGAAAGTATTAGCCGCCAACGCGTGGCAAGGCTGATGAGAATGAACGGTATTCAATCCAAAGTGGCTAAGAAATTTGTCATCACCACAAACTCTAAGAATACATTATCACCAGAGCCGGACCTCTTGAAGCGCTGCTTTAGAAAAACTGGAGTCAGGTCTTGTATTTTGCAACAAGGCGACTAATTTAGAATGTTGTAAGCCAAAATGCTCACCGATTTGTTTTTGCGTATAACTACCACAGCGGTACGCATTATAGATGGCTTGGTGCTTATCAACAGTTTGAGCTTGGTATTGGGCAAGCTGCAATGGTGCAGCGCTGCGCTGTTTAAAAGGAATTTCTAGTAAATCTCTTTTCAACCCATCTTGCATTGCTTGATGACTTGCAACAAAAGCCTCATCACCTAAAAATATTGGATGCTGCAAAGTATCCCAAATGGTTTTGCCAACACCTGATTTAACAAAATCAATATAGCATTGGATTGCATCTTGTCGATTTTTAGCAAATTGAACAAGTAAAATATCTGTCGACAACCATACAGGCGACTCAACGTTGCCTAACATGCAATGCCAGCTAGACCGGGGCCATTCGTCAGGCGAGCTCACCATGTTAGCCCGCACAGGATTTAAAACAATACAGCGGCATAGTTCCAGCAGGCAAGCATCTTTATCTACCAGAGTAGCCTTGTATCTTCCCTGAAATAAATGCCCTACTCGGTGGTGTTTTCGGTTCATCGATTGCGTAAAAACACCATTTAACTGACGGATCCCCTGACTAAGGTTGGCATCCGGGGTCTCAACTAAAAGGTGGTAGGTTACTCATTAAACAATACGCGTGAACAACCCAATTATAGCGCACACACACTTTAGCTTGAAACCAAAATTCTAAGCCGTTTAACCCTTTAAAAATGCTGGCAAAGCCTAATATATATAAAGCCACTTCATCAACATCTGAAATACCATCAGAAAAATAAGCAAAGCAAAAATACAAAAATGCGCCAATCAATGCGCCAATCAATCGAAAGCAAATAACAGTAGAAATAATTTTATCGTTAGACTGGGGTTGATTGTTCAGCTCACGAACAACAATCGAATTAAGGCCTAGGACTACAATTGGCCCTAACATAGCAATAATGGCTAACAGATAATTCAGTGTGCCAAAATCATCTGGTCCTAAGTGTCTTGCCAACACCCACATAGTTACAAGAGCAACCAGCATGGAAAGTAACTTTTCGCTAAATAACCAAGAGATATTCTTGATAATAAGTTTAAGCAACAGGAATACCCGTATCAGTGGTTAGAAGGTTATGTCTAGCATGCATAAACTCTCGCTTAAAACTATAGGCACACTTACTTCAGCCATACAAGAAATAGATTCCACCGATTAGCCTACTAGCCAATTTTGTATGCAAAACTACTTTTTATTTTGGCTTATGTCAGTTTCTAACATTGCCAAACGTTGCACTAAACGATTTAATGTCACTTGCATTTTTGCCCGCTCTATGTCGGCAATTAACAATTTTATAAGCACCAATGCAAAACCAATGAGTAACGGAATTATAGGTGGGTAAGCAATACCTAATTTAAGTCCAATCACATCATTAAGCTGAGGGAAAAAACCGTAAATTAATATACCCAAAGAAATCACTATCCACTTTAAGCCATCTCGAGTAATCAAGTGGTCTTTTCGTACCATCCAAAAAATACCGATACCAACTGAAAGTGCGAGAACTGAGGAAATAATTTGTGGAGTACTCATTAAAGCCCTTGTTTTAATCGGTTAGTAAAACGACTTGTCTTTTCTGGTACCGCCTTCACTAGGCATAAAAAAAGTGTAATAAACATGTAATAACCTACTTTACTCCAAGATGAGAATATTCTGGAAATCCCAAACTCTCTGAGTGGCATTTGCACCGGTACTTCTTCGATCTTAAGTCCCGCTGAGCGCAACATCAATAATACCCCCATGTCTTGGTACTCTAACAATGATGCCTGACGACTAGATAGAACATCCATAGCAGTGTTTTTATAAAGCCTAAAACCAGAAGTAATGTCAAATATGCTTATGCCGGTCAACCTTTTAAAAAGTGTCCAGGCAAACCTTCTGCTAAATGAGCCTCTCTCAACACAAGCCCCTACAACCACATCACAATCACCTCTGGCCGCAGATAACAATTCCCCCACATCTGCAGCACGATGTTGGCCATCCGCATCCATAGTGACAGTCATATCATAGGCGTTTTTACGAGCATATCTTATGCCTGTCTGAGTTGCCAACCAAGCACCTTTAGACTCTACATGAGGCAGAACCATAGCACCATTAACTTTGGCCAATTGTGCAGTATTGTCTTCACTGGCGTCATCCACCACAATGATATCACACACGTAGCAGCGCTTAACCTCTGTTATGACTTGAACAATGGTTTTTGATTCATTTTTTGCTGGAATCACGATAGCGAGTTTAATAGAGACAGCTCTTTTTAAAAGAACATATTATACGCATGTTTCAAGCTGTTTTATATAGCAAAAGATTGTTTCTCTAAATCTTACTTAGGACGAATTATCGTATGTTTAGGATAAGTTAAAGAACCTGTCTCTGGCGTTCTAATTTACAGCGACATTAAAATTCAACCTTATATTTTTTGAATCTAACACTGCAAACAATCTTTATAGATTTTGGGAAACGTTACATTTATCGCTAATATCAATGGGAATAAGATCATCTTTGATGTGACGTTTAAAACTATCCGGCATGTCAGACTCTGAGAAAGTGTCCTGCATCTTTGAAGAATGTGCGTTGCCAAAAGACTTACCAAGCCTAATAAGGATATCAAAATCAGAATATCAATGACCACTGCCATTTGGCACAAGGCCAAAATGCCTAATGGTAGTATCATTTTATTAGCTGAATAATGCTATAAATAAGCGCACCCTACGAATGGGTGCAGTTTTGAAAAGGAAATAATACATAGCTAGTTGGCAATTGTTAATAATTAACGGTAGCGAGAAGCAACCATACGTCTTATAACTCTCATAATTGGCAACAATAACAGCCATTTAATCGGAATCTTCCCGTAATGTTTGAGCACTACCTGCATCGACTCTTCATAATGGGATTCAATATTATTGTGAGTCTTAGTATCTTGGTGTAGGCGATTCGCGGCACAAAAAGTACGAACATAAGTAAAGTCACCCCCGTGTAAATAACATTTCCACCATAAATCGAAATCCATTGCGAACTGAAGTGATTCATCTAAGCCACCAAAAGCCTCCCACACATCTCGCCTGATTAATGATGAGGGTTGAGCAATAAAACAGTAATTGGCTAACATCCGGCGCGAAAATGGCATAGTTAGGTATCGAGTTACCTTTTTGCCAACCTCGTCGATGTGCCAACACCCTCCATAAGCAACAGGTGCTGCTGTAGTTCGCAGTGCCGCCAATAAATGTGTTAAACCGTCTTTAATAAAAATATCATCTGAGTTCAACCAACAAACATAAGGCGCTTTACCAAGTTTTATTCCTGCATTAATAGCTGCCGCTTGGCCATTGTCTGCTTGGCTTTGCCAACCTGCTAATCGATGTGACCATTTTTTAATGACATCCACACTGACATCAGTTGAGCCGCCATCCATAACGTATACTTCAACAAGAACTGACTGGGAAAAAATTGAACTTAAGGTGGCATCAAGAAACTGACCTTGATTATAGGAAGGCACAACCACCGTTACCAAAGGTTCAGTCATTACCGCTACCCCGCAACTTCCAAATAAATTCTTTCAGTCGAGTCTTAATTAAAAAGTGGATCAATTGAACCTGCATAAAACGTTTAGAGTAGTGATGTCTCCCATGTTCATTGGCCCAACGCTGACGAAGCCGTTCCATATCCACAAAGCCAGTATGTTCAATTGCAGTCACGGTCTTTTGAGCAGGGTGAAATCTAAAGGCGCCCATAAACCTGTCTATCATCGCAAATTTAAGTCCGGCTTTTTTGAAACGCAAAAGTAAATCCCAATCCATGGCAAACTCGAATGACTCATCTAATCGAGCACCTACACAATTCCAAGCTTCGCACCGCCAAAAAAGCGTTTCTTGGGGGATAAAATCTGCAAACGGCAAAACACTACCGTGACTATTTGAGACAAGCCATTGCCCAATATTGTGGCCATTTTCATCAATCAAGATACGTTGACCGTAAACCACATCTATCTTATCTGAGGCAGTTAATCGATTAACTGCAGATGCGATTGCACCAGGAAGTAAAAGGTCATCAGAGTTTAACCAAGCCAATATCTCCCCCGTAGCTTGTTCAAAGCCTTTATTAATAGCATGAGTTTGGCCGTTGTCTGGTTCACTAACCCACCAATCTATTTGATCTGCAAACCCCTTAATCACCTCTACGGAGTTATCAGTTGATCCACCGTCAACCACAATAACTTCTAAGTTTTCATATTGCTGTAAGAATATCGACTCAAGAGTTGCACGCAAAAACTGTCCCTGATGATAAGAAGGCACAACAATACTAACCTTTGGGGTCTGCTTTAGAATAGAAACAGGTGTTAATTGGAGTTGTAAAAGAGAACGCTTTGAATATTGCTGCTCGAGTCGCATGCAGCCTGGATAGAGAAAACTAAATCCCATTAGGAAAATCTAACATCCATTGCTAATGGTATTAAGTATTCGTCTACTAAAGAAGCTTCCAAGTCCGAAAATTGCTTAAGGTCGAAATAACGAAATTGTTCAGGTTGCCTAATTGCACTCTTTAGACTAGTTGGATCATTATTATATTGCATAAAGTAAACCTTATCCAAAGCCTCATGAATAAAGTCAGTATTAGTGACTTTAGATGCTGACACAAATTCCACTGCTTTCAATAATGCTTGATAAGGGTCATCAGTTAAGTCTTCATAACTAATTGCTAAAGCGAGAGGATTGTTTTCAGTTATCATACTCCTCCATGTATCCACAAAACCGCGCCAGTAGGCTAGTTTTGAATGCATAAATTGCTGCCAACTTGAAGGACTATCCTCTATTAAATCTCCATGTTTGAGTGCAAACTCATAATAGGAAATAATTGATAACAAGGGATGACGGACCTGCAATAAGTATCGACGATTTTCAACCATTATACTATTTAACATCGCTGGACCCTCCAATGCAAAATCATGAAATTTTATATAGTTAGCATGAGCGAGGGACATCTGCTGCTGTTGCGTTAGCGAACTAACCTGCTCTGGATTATATGGAACACACTTGAAAGATGAGCCAAATACTTTAAGCAATAACTCGCGTAAAAAGCGATGACCAGAACGCGGAAAACACACATTAATGATTAAGCTTTTAGGAAGTAGCTCTTTATGCTTCATAATTAAAAAAACCTAAAAACTCCGCCGCTTTTGCATTCATTTTGTCAATGGTTTCGGGCTGCAACTTTTGTTTGTAATTGCCAGGATGCACTTGGCGGATATGCTGCTCTTCTTGCTCTTTGCTTGGAATAACATCAAATTTTGCGACCACTTGTTCTAATAGCGCGCGGTTAAACTCAATACCTAACGTTTCAATGACCTGTTTAAACCAGTCAATTTTTTTATAGATAACATCTTCGTAGCGATAGATTGTCACATTCTTGTCAGCCAATTTGGCTCTATAGCGCTTAAATTGTCCAACATAAGAATCGATACGCTTCAGTGCAAATGCATCAATTGCAAACTGTTGGCTTTCCTGCCTGAGCTTTCCAAGTCTCTTATTACCCTTGGGTATTACATGACTTTTAGCCACTGAATAAAACATTGATACCGCCATGTCTCTGGGATCCCTAACTAACCAAATCGCCTTATTTTTACAAATATCCAGCTCAAAATATGGATAATGCCGAAAACCCGTGAATATTGTGCCGCTTTGTTCAAAGCAAGGTAGTGCCTCATTGCCAAGCTCCCCTGTGGTAAGTCCTTGGCCAAATGCTTGATTAAATAACGAAAAGGTTGGCACATTGACTTGCTGACAATAGACCGAAATTAAATTGTCCAGTAAAGTGCTACCACCTTTTGCAAATGCAAATACAAACTTACTATCAAGATTGGGCTTAGGTACTGGAAGCTCAACCACATAGTCTTTTCCAGATCCTGTTTTTAATGTTAACTCTGTTGTCATATTTACTTAAAATTCACTTTTTAGTTACTATTAGTTTGGCAATTCTGTTGTGCACTATTAATTTTTAATAGTTGTTAATAACTACCGATGAATACATCATAATAGTTCATAGTCTTAATATTTTGACCAAAACCTTATGTACCTGCTCAAATACCTTCAAAACTTTTGGACGATTTCTTAACTGATACCTTAAACAAAGCGAAAATCGGCAGCTGATATCCCACTTTTCAAGACGTTCAGTTAAGCCCTGCACTGTATCTTGTAAACTTGATATAACGTACTCCGGTGGTGAGTCGGATATTGTATTTTTTTGTTCTATCTCCCAGGTGGGGATCCTTTCCTGGATAACCGGGTTTAGCTCACCGTATAGGGCAACAAACAAGTTTCTTTCATGGTGCAGCAGCGTTAACTTGTCCGCAGCGGCGTACTGGTTATAGGTCAGCTCAGTGTGCTGACTCTCAGTAGACCATCGTGATGTGATGGCATTACATAACTTGGGAAATTGACGATTTTCAAGCCAATTTTCATACATGATGAGCCAAGGTGCAGCAATTTCAAACTGACAGAGCCTCGCAATCACGCTCGGCACATTAGGTAAAATAGCTGTGGAAATCATCATATTACTATTGGCAAAACGATGAACACTAAAGCGGTCTAAGGCCATATTATCAATTCGAGATATGCCACCGTCTAGCCCTCTTATACAATATTCATAGGTCTCGTGCACGCTGAGCAAGGGTTCGTATTCCACAAAAGTTGGGCTATAGGCTACATCTTCGCCCTGTGCTAGCTTTTCGTACAACTGAAACGTGTGTTCTTTGGACCATTTAAAACCTGCAGAATACACTAAAAAAGCATTGCCTAGTAAATACTGCTGACAGGTTAAAAATTCTCCAAGTGTCCCTTTCCATTTAACATCATTAACCGTCAAGAGAGTGACATTGCTGTATAATGGTAAG
>NZ_CALSOK010000020.1:0-47174 GCF_943787955.1 uncultured Paraglaciecola sp. | reverse complement strand
TAAAAAAGGTTAACTTCAACATGGTTTTTCGCTCATAAAAACTTATAGCTATAGCACTGATTATTTTATTAATGCAGCAACATTAATTTGAACTTACAGTATGTTAATTTTACTTGCAAGAATTGCTTAACAAATATTACATTTGTTAAGCAATTAAAATTAAAGAGTATTTACGAATAAAATCTTAATTACACAAAAGTTTAACTTTGGTATGTTTTGTTAGCAACCAGACCAAGTGGTTTGCTGACGACGGCTTGCACTTAACCCCAGAGGCATATGAAATGCTGAACAAATTTTACCAACCTGTTATTGAAAAATGGGCAGCTTGTTAGGGTTACAACCTAAATAATTGCTCAAAACAGATGACCAATCACTTTCTAAGGGAACATTATTTTGGATATTTATAACCGGACAACACCACTTATTTTTTTCTGATGGTTTATTTAACATTGTCTTTTAGCAATTTGAGTGCAGCAACAAGCATTGGTGATGTCGCTCACTAAGAAGTCACTATCTGGACTCAGTGTGCGCCTTGCTGCTAATATTTATAAACCTAATGGGCTAAGTGCAAAACACAAACTTTCTGGAATATTGTTAGTTCCCGGATGGGCTGTCAGTAAAGTGAATTTAAAACAATTATGGTCTTCATTTTGCTGAACTTGGTTTTATTGTGCTCGCATTTGATTATAAAAGCTGGGGACAAATTGGTGGTCCTATCTTGCCCACTGAAGCATTCGGTCACTCGAAGGGGGCCACTAAGCTAGATATCAATGTCACGCAAATTCGTAAAATAGTAGAACCAATGTCTATGCTAGCAGACGTGCGCGCTGCCTTGTATTATCTGAGGGGAGTCTCTGGTTTGTGGGGGCGATATGTCGACGATTTCGTGCGAGAAAAGTAGAAGATTAAGTTTAAAAAACTACCTTAAAACCAAATATCCTGCAACATATACCAAAGCTAAAGGTACTAGTTTAACAAAACAGGCGACGATACGCCGCTTGTTTAATTCACTGGAAACCCCATTTTTTTGGGGCTAACGATTAATACCTAAAAACTATATCGTACCCCAGCACTTATAACATTAGTACCGTCAAAGTCTTCAAAAATTGCTTCCAACATGACACTATCAGTAGGAATGAAACCTACCCCCCCTCCAAAACCAAATTCCCAATCGTCTTCTTTAGCCGACATCCCCATTGCTGATGCTTTTACTTCGACGTTAACGTAAGAGGGTTGTAAGAAAACATAAAACTTAGGTGAGGCGTGGTAAGTGCCACGCGTACTCAAACCATAATACGTTTCAAGCTCAACAGTAACATCTATATTAGATTCGTTTATAGTGTCATCACCCATGCCAAATCCCACGCGCAGTTCGGGCATGAAACTAAAATTACTGTCTTCCATTCTAATTTCATAGCCTACTGAGAGTGTGACACCGTCCAGTGATATATCAACTCCATCCTCATCGTCCTTAAACTGACTATACGCCAAACCCGCATCCCAGGCCGCACTGGCTTGTGTTGATATCACTCCGGCTAAAAGCAAGTAGCACAGTATTTTTTTATTGAGTAACATTCTTGATCTCCTTTTCAATTTTTAGTTTACGCACAACAACGTGCAAGGCCTTATTATTAGTCAATGAATACCCATCATTTAGCGCGACCACGTTTTGCCCAAAAGGTTAGACACGATTAACGCCGCATACTTATTCGTTGCCAGAGTGAGATAATACCCTTAGGTTGTTTACAATATTAAGCACTATGTTTGGAATGATTGACCGAAGTCAATAATTCTCGCTTTAAATAGAAATTCAGGCTTACACTGGCACTCATAATAAAGACACTTTCTTTTTTCAAACTGAACTCAGCTGATAGGATATTCCATTTCCAATCAGCTCGGTGGTTTATGGCCAGTCCTGAAAATTAAAATCAAAGCGTTATTGAGCAATCAATAAGTTAACTGTCTCATAAGCACGAAATACGGCAACTCAAAGATGGGGATATTTGCCATAATGAACAGGTTTGATACTTTGGATGTCTAAGCTTAACGTCCACTCGCACGTTGGCTGAAGACAAGGCCTAGGTGAGAATGCACCCTATTTAAATTATTTTTCCGTTGTATAAATATAATTTTAAACCCCAAAACTAACTTTTAACACTTTGAATTTTTTCGGTAGGATTCTTTTTTTTCGTCTTTACAAGTGGCCAAAATAATTGTTCGGTCCATTCTGCTTTTCGCATACCCTCAACGCCATAATTTAGGGGATACTGGCGGGTTATTTTGGCAGTACCAAATAAGATATCCCAAAAGAAAAACATATTGCCATAGTTCCCTTTGTAATGAGTTGCCGGATCATCTTTAGACAACCCGTGGTGTCCACTGTGTGTGGAAGGAGTGGAGATAATTCGCTCTAGCAGCCACATAACAGGATGTAATAACCGGATTTCATAAAGCGCTTTGTCCCATTTCCATTCTGAGTGTGCACCCATAATAATCGCTAATTTGGCAACAACGTAAAAGGCATAAGCCCAGCCTAAGCCCAAGTAAATTAATATGCCTGAAATCCATAACGATGGCATGAGCAAGTAATAAAAGAAACTATTACGATATACAATTCTAATACTCATATATTTCGCATTATGATGGGCTCTATGCAATTTATACAAGGGGATGTAGTTGTGGCTGGTGCGATGCCACCAATATTGTGTCATGTCATCAAATATAATCAGTAGAACGAATTGCAGCCATATAGAAGTATCGCTTAACACCCCAGCAAATTGCGGAACTAATAACGTTGCTAACCAAGCAGCACTAAATAATATGAAAGGTTGTGTAAAAACGAATAACAGCACAGTTCCCACTAACTCTACGATACCGTAAGCTTTGACTTCATTGCTTTTATTAAAGAAACTTGAATGGCGGGCTTCAATTAATGCGAAAACAACAAAAATGCTGAAAATTAATATTTGATAATTCATCGTGTATCTCCTGTTTACAATACAACCTTATCAGCAGCATACTATGATGAATATATACAAGTATATAATTGAGTAGATGAACATATTAAATAGTATTACCGCCGCTATGCCAGAAGAGTTACTGATACAGTGTTCTCAATTTGCACCCATCAAAGAGTATTCAGATGGTTACACTATTCACAACCGAGGTGATTTAAAGTCAGGTCTATCCATTGTGTATTGTGGCCAGGTAAAACTCAGTATTATGGGATGGATGGTAAATATCAACAAACAGCAACATTATCGAAGGCGGATACTTTTGGTGAGTTCACCTTATTCAATAATCTCCCTAGAACTCATCATGCAATGGCGATAGGTAAAACGAAAGTAATTCAAATGTCCTTAAGTCAGTTTAGTCAATGTACAAAAATAATACCTGAATTGAGTGTCTTCTTACTTAGCTCAATAGGCCTTAAATTACATATAGCTCTCGAGCGTTTAGATGATATTCAGCGTCTACCTACTTATATTCGTTTGGCAAAATTATTATTACAGCACACTGATGAACAAGGACGAGTGGGGTTACGTCAAAAAGATTTGGCCGAGCAACTGGGAATAACTGTGCTGTGTTGTCATAAGTCAATTAAGAAACTTGCTGTTCTATCATTGATAGAAACTGCGTACGGCGCGATTAACATTAAGAATGTGTCGGACCTTACCCTTTGGCTAAAGGAAAAAATGAGTTTGGGGCATTTGTTAAAAAGTTAGCTGGCGAATGCCAAATAAGGAGACTAATTTAATCGATTGAACATATTCAAATCGATACTCCTCAAATTACCAGTAAAACATGCCAGAAATTTTAGCTCTGGCATGTTCATTGTTAATGGATTGATGTTGTTCTGTGTTGTGAACTGCCCCGTTACTCAGGACTTAAATCAACACCTAATGAAGCCGCCGCTTTGGCAACATATTTATTGGTTTGCATCCAACCAGCTTTAAGTTCTTTTGCGTTACTTTGGTCTTCAAGTGAATCCCAATTGGCTAACAGGTTTTCTGGCGTTTGTTGTTCTGGCGATAAGTAGATACCGTCAGTTTCTTTAATGACTGCTCTGGCATATCCCCCTGCTCCACAGCCTAAAATAGTGCGATTAGGCGCGTTTTGAGCCACTAAAGCTAACAAACCAGTTGTAACAGACTCTACTGTCATAAGTTCTAGCACACGTTTGTCTTTAATGAGCTCTTCTGTCATGGCTGTGCGAGCGGTAGGTGATAAACTATTGACATGAATATTGTTTTTTTGACCTTCTATACACAGGGTATTCATTAAGCCCACAACCGCCATTTTGGCAGCACCGTAATTTGCCTGACCAAAATTACCGTATAATCCTGAAGATGAAGTGGTCATAACGATACGGCCGTAATTTTGTTGCTTCATAATGCCCCACACTGCTTTAGTGCAATTAGCTGATCCCATGAGATGTACATCAACAACCAGCTTAAAATCTTCGATGGGCATATTGGCGAAGGATTTATCTCTTAGTATCCCGGCATTATTCACTAAAATATCGATGCGGCCCCATTTCTCCATAACCTGCTCAACCATACTGTGCACTTGTTGCATATTCGCCACATTGGCACCATTAGCCATCGCTTCACCGCCAGCCTTTCTGAATTTCTGCGACAACGGCTAAAGAGCCCTCTGAACAGTGCACCATCTGCTGCGGCCAAATCATTGACCACCACCTTTGCTCCTCTTGCTGCTAAAGCCAGTGCGTGAGAGCGGCCTAAACCTGCAGCTGCGCCGGTCACTATTGCTACCTGATTGTCGTATCTAATTGTCATAAGGATCCTCAAATAATAAATTGTGTTTGTTAAGTTTACGGATTGATGATGGTCATCGTTAACCATTGTGCGGTTAATGCCGGCTTATCTACTGCGTCGATTTCAATTGTGACATCCCAGGTCAGTAGAAATTGCCCAGGTCTTTTTTCCAGCACATTGGCCAACACCATATGCCCCCGAACTTTGCTGTTCACGGTTACAGGTTGTAAAAACCGAATTTTGTCAAAACCATAATTCAATCCCATCAGGGTGTTTTCTAGATTAATGCCTGCGTCGTAGGCAACGGCCGACAACAAAGATAGGGATAAAAAACCATGGGCTATAGTGCTACCGAAGGGCGTCTGTTTTGCCTTAACAGGATCGATATGAATAAACTGATGATCGTGGGTCGCATCAGCAAAGCTATCAATTTGCTCTTGGGTGATAGTAAACCATCGTGACACGCCCGTTTTTTTGCCAACATAATTAGTTAAGTTTTGTGCTTTCATTGTTATTATCATAGAAAAATTACTGTCTCAGCCTGGTTGTCATAATACTTTACACCAATTTTTGATAATGGGTTTTTAACCCTCGTTTGTCGATTTTACCCGAGCCTAAACGGGGTAGTTGTTGCTCAACTAGCCAAATCTTACTTGGCACCTTAAAATGAGTATTCAAATCGGTAAGCAGTCTTTGAATGTAACCCGCCGTTGTGCATTCAAAAAAGATAACATACACTTAAAATTGAACTTTGAGTATAATTATTGACTAGGATTAAACGACAGAATGCCCACTTTGAAAAACAATAAAATAAACTCGCCTTTTAGTAAAAAAAATCAGCATGATCAAAAGTACAAAACCATACTTTCTGCTGCTTCAGAGCTATTTAATGTTTATGGTACTCGTGGCACAACGTTAATCCAGATTGCTGAAAAACTCAATTTGACTAAAACAAGTCTGTATTACTATGCAAAAAATAAAGAAGAATTAGTTCATCAATGTTACTTAAACACATGTACTGAATTACAAGCCATGATAACCCGTGCAAACAATACTGAGGGTTCAGCCATGGGCAAAATTGAATGCTTATTACGCTTAAATTTTGATTGTTTAAATGGAATTATGAATGGTACTCGCGGCCATCTGGCAGGCTTTACTGAAATATCCTCTTTATCAACCCAACATAAAAAAGAAATCTCTGGTTTGATACGCACATTTGTCATACAAGTGATGGCGTTAATTGAATTAGGTAAAAATGATGGCAGCATTCAAAACGTGCACCCTGCTACGACATCCAGTGCACTATGGGGTGCTATTTTTTGGCTGCCCGTCTGGCTGCACTCAGTTAAAAATGACAGCCGAGAGGCAACTTACCAGCAATGGTTATCTATTGTTAAATATGGTTTAAATAATCATGAGACAGCATTAAGTTTTGCTGTAACCAAGCATGCTAAGAAACAACTGGCTCCTGCCGGGTTTGATAGAATTCAACAAAACAAAATTAAGCAGGAAGCCTTTTACAGAGTCGGCTCAATATTTTTTAACCAAAAAGGATTTAAGGGGACATCCCTAGATGAATTAGCTCATTCATTAGGCGTTACAAAAGGTGCGTTTTACTATCACATAAAAAATAAAGATGATCTGCTCATCAAATGTTTTGAGCGCACTGTTAGTATTGAAAGCGAAGTATTAGAAGACGCACTAGCAATAGATAACAATGGATTAGAAAAATTAGCCTATGCTGCACAGAAATTATTCAGTATTCAGGTAGGCAAACAAGGCCCTTTAATTCGATATGCAACAATGTGGTCTTTGGGTATCGATAAAAAACAAGAAATGGAAATTACCACCAGCAAAATAAGAGACTTATTTGGCAACATCATCCAAATGGGTATTGATGATAAAAGCATTAAACACGTTGATGTACTGGTAGCAGAAAATATTATTGTAGGTGCTGTTGAGTCGATACCTGACCTGGGTGATACGATTAGTGAAGACAATGTTGTGGGTGACTCAGTAGACTTTTTTCATATGTTTTTCAATGGCATTGCAACCTAGTTTTTCTTTTTTAAAAGGGAGCAAAATTTTTATAATATTATTATATATAAGTTAGCGAGAGTGATCCTCCCGAGTTTATTTCACGACTTGAACTTTTTTATTTCATATATAAATACAAGGATACAAATGGTCACATTGTATTAATAGTGTTTACTCGTTATTCTCAATCAATAAAAAATCCAGATACCTGACAATGAAACCATTCATGACTCATCTTGCCGCACTTATTTTTATGCTTAATCATGTTTTGTAAGCGCACAAACGAGTGTTTTATTTATTGGGAATAGTTTTACATATGGCTATGGCTCTGCCACCAAATACTCTCGCTCAGACTCGGTAACTGATCTAAACAACGATGGTATTGGAGGAGTACCTGCGCTATTTAACTCTTTCACTGAACAAGCGGGTCTTGAATATGATGTTTTTCTAGAAACGAGAAGCGGCAATGCATTCGACTTCCACTTAGAAAACAAGCTGGCCGAAATTGGCACACAACCATGGGACTAGGTTGTGATGCATGGCTTTAGTACCTTGGATAGCAACAAACCGGGTGATGCGGGACTACTTGTTGAGACCACAATAAAGATGTCAACATTCTTACAGCAGCTGAATCCGAAGGTGGAAGTGTTTCTTACCGCAATCTGGTCCCGTGCAGATTTGATTTATCAGGCTGACCGCCGTTGGTCAGGCACACCTATAGAAAAAATGGCATTAGACGTGCGTGCTGGATACGACAAAGCGGCAGCGGCAACTCCCGCAGTTAAATCCTTTAATGGTGTGGGTGAAGCGTGGACTCGTGCAATGGTATTAGGCATTGCCGACACGAATCCGTACGATGGTATCGAATTTGGAAAAATCAGTCTGTGGTCTTGGGATTATTATCATGCCAGTACCTATGGATACTACCTTCAAGCATTGGTGGTGTTCGGTAATTTGACAGGTAGAGATCCTCGTTCACTGGGTGAAAATGAATGCTCAGGTTTTGAGCTTGGCATGTCACCTCGTGAAATAAACATGCTTCAACAGTCTGCCTTTAATCCGCCTATGAGCGAAAATAAAGTGAAGGCTGCTCCTTTAATATTACCTAACTCAGTTCATCCAAAATATTGTGCAGTATTAAAGTATTAAAAACGGAGGTAACATTTTCAATACAATCCGCGGATACGACAAATTTAGTCCAGCGTTTCTGCATAATATTTGTTAAACATTTCATTTACGAACAACAATCTTTTATCAACATTAAACAACCATACATTTGTTAAAAATATTAGAAACGCATGTTGAAATTAACGTCCTCTGAATAGCGTGTCATATTATTTCAAGCGGTTGTATCAAAGTTACTAACAACAAAGAGAATTTGAACAAGTGGCAGGTTTTCATCTTGCAGATATTGGAAGCAGTAATAATTGGCATGTTAGTAATATACTCAACACTAAAAGCAAAAATCATAACCAATAAAACAATAAAGTTAATATAACCAATAAAACAATAAAGTTAATAGAGAGGTTTCTCATGGAACCCTGCTAATTTCATCAGACATCATTCACTATAATTTGTGATAGCTGATTGCAAATAGCATCGAGCCATAATATGTTGTTGAACTTATTAGTTCTAAATAAAATTTAAGTTGAGGAATATAATTTATGAATAAACCAACGAAATTATTCACTACACTGTGCCTGTTTGCGGGTATTGCACTTATTGTCTACATTGCGGGCCAATTAGCGTTATCTGATTCCCCTTTAGGTGCACTTGTGCCGGTTGGAATTTTGCTGTTGGTTGTCGTTATTTATATCCGGGTAAGTGATAAAAAAGATTGGTAGTTTAATTTTTATTAAAAAAAGGTTTTCGTCTAGTTCTATCAACTAGGCTAGCCTTAACTGTTTATTGTTATGTTTATGTATGCACATTATTTAATGCTGACTTTTTTCTACAACTTTATTACAAGTCAACAAATACTATTCCACGGTTATACAAAGCAACTAAGCATCAACATTTAACACATTTTAATCTCCAAAAAAGTCATTTTAAAATTAATTTTTAACGTTGGATTTATCTAAGCAATTAACACTGATTATTTGTTCCTTGGCCTCATAATATAAACATCAACACATAAAAAATTGCTAATGGTCATAGAGTAAAAAACCAAAAATGTAAAATATTTGTAAAAATAATATGAAAACTTTTGTAATAGTAGGCATAATGAATTTGCTACTAATATTAAAATTAAGTAGATAAATCATTTTTTAATCCACAAAAAGAGAAATTACATGATTACTAATAACATCTTTAATAAAGGGAAAGGCTTCTCGTTAAGTTTTGCTAGCTTTAAAGTGAAAACGATTCTCACTTTAATGTTTTTATTTTTGCTTCCTACCTTTGCACACGCCGCTGCAAATCTTGCATCCGACGATTTTGTAGGGATTTCGTTCTGGTTAATATCTATGGCGCTAATGGCGTCCACAGTCTTTTTCCTTTGGGAAACGCAGGGAGTAACAGCAAAATGGAAGACATCGCTGGTTGTATCAGCGCTAGTGACTTTCATTGCCGCAGTGCATTATTTCTACATGCGTGATGTGTGGGTTGCTACGCAATCAACACCCACAGTTTATCGATACATAGATTGGTTATTAACAGTTCCGTTATTAATGATTGAATTTTTCCTCATTTTACGTGCTATCGGTGTTTCGTCTGCAGGAATTTTCTGGCGCCTATTAATAGGTACGCTGGTAATGCTGGTACCTGGTTATATGGCTGAAGCTGGTTACATGGGCGTCACGTTAGGATTTGTCATTGGTATGGCAGGTTGGTTCTACATCCTATACGAAATATTCCTTGGAGAAGCGGGTAAAGCAGCCGAAGCAACCGCAAGCGAAGCAGTAAAGTATGCATACAAAGCGATGCGTTGGATTGTAACCGTAGGTTGGGCAATTTATCCAATTGGTTATGTTCTTGGCTATATGACAGGCACTGCCGATCAGGAAACGCTAAACATCGTATACAACTTAGCTGACTTGGTTAACAAAATCGCATTTGGTCTACTGATTTGGTATGCTGCAACCAGTGAAAGCCAAGCGGTAACAGAAAAATAAACTCGAATAATTACCTATAATAATTATTGTACCTTTGGGTTTGCAATCTCGTTAAGGGGTTGCAAGCTCATTTACATATACGAGTAGTGTTTATGATTCAAACCGAAGTAAATATGCAACCTCAGTCCTCCTTATTACTACAGCAATGTGAAGAACTCATGCTTTTTCGATTAAAAGACAATGAACCTTCATGCTTTCATTTAGCAAGTGGTGGAAGTAGAACTCGTGCAAAATTATGTATCGAAGCCGGTTTAGCACTTCAGCTACCAACAAAC
Source organism: uncultured Paraglaciecola sp. (assembly GCF_943787955.1). Taxonomy (NCBI): domain Bacteria; kingdom Pseudomonadati; phylum Pseudomonadota; class Gammaproteobacteria; order Alteromonadales; family Alteromonadaceae; genus Paraglaciecola; species uncultured Paraglaciecola sp. The sequence continues at coordinate 36,971 of NZ_CALSOK010000020.1, read as the reverse complement.
ACGATCCTAGCTTTGGCCTGCACTATAGAGTTACTTCATAATGCCTCGCTCGTTCATGACGACTTACAAGATGCTGATAGCACACGTCGAGGACGACAATCAGTATGGAATAAATTTGGAACATCCCACGCAGTGTGTGCTGGTGATGTGATGATTTCTGCAGCATTTGGTTCATTAGCTGATGTAGACAATTGTAGTTCATTGCCTTCCCTATTAATTCAGACTCAAGATGCTGTGTCGCGAACTGTTAAAGGTCAGTCCAGAGATCTTAATGCAGAAGTAACCATAACTGAACACGAGTACGAAGATATAGCGGCTATGAAATCAGGTCCGTTAATTCAACTTACATTATCACTGCCACTTATCGCTGCAGGCTTCGATGATCAGGTCAAAACAGTCAATAATGCACTTAACAAGTTTTCAATTGCTTATCAGATACTTGACGATCTAGATGATTGGCAACAAGACCTACAAAAAGAACAGCTAAATCTAGTGAATTTATTGGTATCCCGTTACTCCTTAGAAGAGTCCTTAACTATTTCTCGAAATCGTGTCAATTATTTATTGAATCGTTGTCAGAAAGAGCTTAGCGTGCTTCCCTCAAATTGTGCTGAATCTGTTATAACGGCTACTAATAACTTGTTAGAAAAAACTAAGGTAGGCTTAAATGCATAAAGCCGTTGTTATCGGTGCTGGATTTGGTGGAATAGCTTCTGCACTTCGCTTAAGAGCTAAAGGGTATGAGGTTGTGATTATTGATCAACGTGAAAAACTTGGAGGGCGTGCTCAACAATTCAATAAAGAAGGCTTTATTTTTGATGCGGGCCCAACGGTAGTCACTGCACCATTTTTATTTGAAGAACTGTTTTCACTGTTTAATAAACAGATTGAGGATTATATAGAACTAGTCCCAGTCGAGCCTTGGTATCGTTTTGTTTATCCAGACGGCAGTCATTTTGACTACGGTGGCACCATAGAAGAAACATTAGCTCGCATAGCCGAAATTGAGCCTGATGATCAAGCTGGATACCGTTCACTTCTAGCACAATCTGAAGCTATATTTGATGTCGGATTTACTCAACTATCAGATAAACCTTTCCACAAATTTTCTACCATGATTGCTCAGGTTCCTGCGCTTATTCGCCTCAAGTGTTATCGCACTGTTTGGCAAATGGTCTGTGCTCATTTAAAAAGTGACAAGTTACGTCAAGCCTTTTCAATTCAGCCCTTATTGGTAGGCGGCAATCCATTTGCAACAACCAGTATTTATAGTCTTATTCACTATTTAGAGCGTAAATGGGGAGTTCACTTTGCAATGGGAGGCACCGGCGCCTTAGTAAATGGACTAGCTGAACTTATGACAGAACAAGGTATACAAATAAAACTCAACACCAAAGTGTCTGAATTAAGTATTCATGGTAATCATATTACTGAAGTCCACACTGACACAGGCTCTTTTCTATGCGACAAACTGGTATCTAACATAGATCCCAAATATCTGTATCGACATCTCATACCTAACCAGAATCAAACCATTAGTGCAAAAATTAAAACTAAACACGCCAAATCATCGATGGGGCTTTTTGTTTTATATTTTGGCACAACAAAACAATATCCAGACATAGTCCATCACACAATATGGTTAGGAAAACGCTACAAGGCACTTTTAAGCGATATTTTTGATAAAAAAGTATTAGCAGATGATTTTTCTTTATATCTACATCGGCCCACAGCAACCGACCCCAGCATGGCACCCGAAGGTTGTGACTCATTTTACGTATTGGCTCCCGTTCCTAATAACTTATCAGAAATTGATTGGTCTGAACAAGAAGAAGACTATGGAGACAGAGTTATCAAAGCATTGGAGCAAACCATCATGCCTGAACTTTCATCGCATATAGTGCACCGTTTTGCCAAAACACCAAATGACTTCGAGCAAGACTACTGCAGCGTCGATGGAAGTGGATTTTCGATTGCTCCAACCTTTCAGCAGTCCGCTTGGTTTAGATTCCATAATAAGGCTGAAGGCCCTGAAAACTTATATTTGTGCGGTGCCGGTACACATCCTGGAGCAGGCCTGCCTGGTGTATTATCTTCAGCGAAAGTAATAGACCAACTTATTTCTAAAGTTCAATCTTAAGTAATGAATGATGACCCGACAGAACTACTAAAAAAGCATGGTAAGACATTCAATTTCGCTCGCCTATTTTTAGGCTCAAAAACCGGTCTTGCCGCAGCGCGTTTGTATCGATTTTGTCGAATAGTTGACGATATAGCTGATGAGAGTCCGAACCCAGAAATTGCCAAAGTAAAGCTTAATAGCCTTAAGGAATCGATAAAACATAACACGCCAGACCACCCTGTAGTAAAAGACTTCCTTATTTTATGTGAAGAATATCAGATTGAAAAAAACCATGGCATCACACTGATTGAGGGTGTCAGTCAGGATCTCAACCTTGTTGCTTTACCCTCTCTAGAAACATTAATTCAATATGCTTACCGAGTGGCGGGTGTGGTGGGGTTGATGATGGCACCCATACTAGGTGCCAAAAAAGTGGGTTATGCCTTCGCTATTGATTTAGGGATCGGTATGCAACTCACAAATATTGCCAGAGATGTGCTGGAAGATGCTCAAATGGGACGCCGTTACCTGCCTAGTGAATGGGTCAACACATTATCAGCATCTCAAATTGCCTTGGCAAATATTGAACACAGAGAACAGGTACAAGATGCTACGAAGGTTTTATTGAATCTGGCTGAAGAATATTACCAAAGTGGATTAGCTGGACTTTATTATCTACCACACCGCAACAGGCAAGCCATTGCGGTAGCCGCTTATGTTTATCGAGATATTGGTAGAAAATTATTAAAAAATAATTGCCATTACTGGCTTGGTAGAGTGGTTGTATCAAAACCAAAAAAGATATTATTAGCAAGCCAAGCACTTTGGCATTTAAATACAGCCGCTATTGCACACTATGAAACTGATCATCAAAACGAATTGCATAGTTATCTGCAATGCGACATTTTGAGCAAGTAACCAAAGCAATGTCCTATGACTATGATTTAATCATCATTGGTGCAGGCGCTGCAGGACTGTCTCTACTCTTAGCCCTCGATGCGACAGAATATACTCAATCAGTTAAACTTATAGAACGACGTTCTGGACCTCAAAACGACAAAATTTGGAGCTTTTGGAATAACGACTCAGTTCCAGAATACCTCAAGACAATCATTACGCGCGAGTGGCAAACATGGGAGATTTCAGCAGACGACTGTGGTTATTCGATGTCCCATGCATATCATCGATACTGCTCCATTAGATCCGAATCACTGATGAAATTAGCACTTGAGCGGATGCAAACAAAAGACCACTTCGATATTGAATTTGATTGTGACGTTATGTCTGTGGAGTCAATTGATGACCATGCATTGGTGACGACTCAGAGCGGCCAGTTAACGGCAAGATGGGTCGTTGACACCCGCCCACTTCCATTAAAAACACATCATAATGGACTCCTTCAGTGCTTCTACGGTGAAGAAATTGTTACCGATGGTGAAGTGTTTAATCCTTCTTCTGTCAAACTAATGCAACAATTGGCAAGCTCAGAATTAGGGATAGAATTTATATATATTTTGCCATTCAGTGCAAATCACGCGTTAGTTGAGTTTACCTGTTTCAGTAAAACCGTTTTAGAGCGCACAGCTTTGCAAGCGCGCCTTAGAACTAGGATGCTGGAAATAGTTGGCTCTAAAACATATAAGATTGAGCGAGAAGAGTGCGCAGTATTGCCCATGTATCACATTAATGAAAATACCAATAATAAAAATCAACAGCTTATCTTTGCTGGAATAGCGGGTGGCGCAATGAGAGCATCGACTGGATACAGTTTTCTAGCATGCCAAAGATGGGCTAAGCAGTGTGCTTCTGAGTTAAAGTCTAAACAGTCATTATCTGTATCAACTGCTTTATCATCATTCACACCAATCGGTAACCTTTATCAAAAGATGGATAGACTGATGTTAACTGTGTTGAGAAATGACATGGGTATCGGTGTAACCATTTTTGTGCAAATGTTTAAAAAGGTTAAGCCTGCACGTTTTGCCCGCTTTATGACAGAGCAAGCGACTATTTTTGATTTCATTTGTGTTATTTGGGCCATGCCAAAGCGTGCTTTTTTACGCGCTTTATTTTCTCGGCGGAAACGGATTGCCAGAGGTGAGTAAATTACGCTATACACAATTTTATATCAGCGTTTGCACCTTAGCGGCCCTTGCCACACTGGCCAATATAAATATGGCCTCAGACAATGTAACTATTGTATTAGCGTTAGCCGTAACCTTTTTAGGACTACCACATGGCGCTCTAGACTTTGCCGTCGCAAAAACATTAAACCTTGTGACGTCTGTGTCATCAGCTATTCGATTTGTGACCATTTATAGCGCCATTGCAGCATTATCCATCGCTTTTTGGATTTGGGTGCCTGACATAGCGTTAATTTTATTTTTGTGTATATCGGCATATCATTTTTCTACCGACTGGCGCGTCACTATGCCATTTTTATCACGTGTGGGCTTAGCTAGTGCTCTACTATGTGGCCCTTCGATTTTATACTCTGCAACTCTTACCGATATTTTCACTGCCTTATTATTAACAACCCAGGCCGCTAATTGGGTCATTCAAGGTATGCAGATAACGTTTTATATTGGGCTCTGTGTTTTTCTATACTTTGCAATTCAATTATCGCGATGCAAAAAGCGTTTAAGTGTATGGCAATACTCAGAGTGGCTGACTCTACTTTTCAGTAGTATTATTTTAAATCCGCTACTTCATTTTGGACTCTACTTTTGTTTGTTACATTCACCGAAGCACCTTCTGGATATAGGGGTGAAATTACATGTGAGCGTAAAACGTGCAATCGTTATTAGCCTACCCTTCGTAATATTAACGCTCGTTTTAGCGGCTGGTTTATATGAGTTGTTCGCTTCTAGCGAGTTAAATGTTGATTTACTTCGTTGGATTTTTATTGGCTTGTTCGGTTTAACTATGTCGCATATGCTGTTAATTCACTTATGGCACCGTGGGGATTGAAACCATTTATTAAGGAATATTGTTTCTTGTATGTTCAAATACTTTTGGAAACCACGCGGCAAAAATATCAGGTTTGTTTGAAAGCTGCTGTAAAACTTCTTTTTCACTCCACCAGCGAACCTCCATTACCTCATCAGAGTTTTGCTGCCAATGGACACTCTCCACTTCAGTTACCAGTATTTTGTCTAACTCATGTTCAATCATATTATTATCAAGCTGATACTTATATTGAATCTGACCTATGTGCGACATATTTAAAAACTCACTGATACCGAGTTCTTCGAACAAACGCCTCCTTGCCGCAACTTGTATGTTTTCGTCTGGTAAAGGATGTGAACAACAGGTGTTAGCCCAAAGCCCGCCGCTGTGATACTTATGCAAAGCACGTCTTTGAAGTAAATATTCTATACAATAATCTTTACGACGAATAATCATCAGAGAAAATGCTAAGTGAAGGTCTCCGCGAAGATGAGCTAACATTTTTTCTGAGTAGCCGGTAATCTTGCCGGTATTATCAACTAGTGCAACAAGAATTTCAGAATCTTTCATCATGTAATCATAACAGCGTTCGAGCCAAAAAAGTTCATTGTATGCGTGCTTTCTGTGAAAGTAACACTATTTTAGAACACATCGTAAAAATATTTCTAAAGGTGACTCCCAATTAACAGATTATCTATTTATCTTAATCCTTAACCATACTACTAGACCGACTATTACTAACAAAAATGGCAATAAAATTAATATCACTATGACTTGGCGTGTCTGTTTGCTGGTTAAATTTAAACGTTCAATTTTTATCTCTTTTGCACTGAAGAATGTCTTGTAATCTATCTCGGCTAGCCAATTAATTAGATTTAACCCCATCCGAGCATTACTGTATTGGTTGACATAAACGTTGCTTAAAAAGTCAGCATCGGTGAACACTATCAGTCGAGTGTCTGATGACTTTTGGCTTGGTAGCACTGCACTTTTCTCTTCAATCACTACGTAGGCAAATGGCACAGGACCGATTGTATCGGTGTTTGGATCAAATTGAATATCTAGAGCTCTGTTGGTTTCTGCCCAACTATTTTCTGTTGATGCCGTTGAGACAATGACCGCGTGTTTGATGCTTGCACGACGCTGCGGTAAAACACGAAGTGAGCGTGGGCGAACATAAAAGGTATAATCCAAACCTTCAGTTAATGCTTTATGGTGCCCATAATTTTTAGTTGCAGGACTGCCAATATCATCCCCAACATGGTTGGTCAGATCAACCACAATATCAGACTGAACATCCAGTCCCCATTGATTAAGAATGGTGTTTAAGCTTGGGTTTTTTTTAAGATTGTCTTTGCTTAACGGTTTGTCTGGGGTGGTAACTAAAGTGTGCTCGATTAAAAATAATGCATCGCCCCCCTTTGTTAAATAATCACTGATAAGAGTTTCTTCATTTGAAGTTAAAGCATTTTTTGGGCCGGCAATGATCAACACGTCGCAATTTTCTGGAATAGACTGGGTGATACCCAACATCAGTGTTTTACTGGTAATGTTGTTGTCGGCTAACAGTTGTTTGAATTTTGATAAACCAGCATATTCCTGGTTTGAACTCGAATACTCACCATGCCCTGTCAGAAAATAAACAGTTCTTGGGACACGGCTGACACTGGCTATTGCATTGGTGAGTTTATCTTCAGACAACGCGCTCAAGCTAAAATCAACATCTTTACGGTTGTCGCCTGATTGAACAATCACTTTTCGCTCATCAGCATTGATTGCATTACCAAATTTTGCAGCATATGCAATCTGTTCGATAGGGTCGATAATTTCGGTTTTAATTACGCCAGCAGACACTCGTTCATATTCTTTAAATAGGTCTAGCAAGTATTTGGGAGGCATGCCTACATAAAATGCCGTTAACTGCAACTCATTGGTCAATGTGCTGACGTACTCGATGGTATTGTTCGATAAGGTATGTTGTTTATCTTGTGTGACATCCCACCTGACGTTTGAATGACTGGCCAAGTAATGACTTACCCCAATAAACACCATGCTAAATGAAACGATACAGAAAATGAGGGCCAGCTTTTTCCATCGTTTGAAGTTAAAAGGTGTTACCCATTCGGTTCGTGTAGCTTGCCCAAAACCATGCGTAATAATCAAGCTCAGCAGCACCAAAAATGCAATGCCCCCGAAAGCGGAAAGTATACTTGCCAAATAACTGAATTGTTGTTCGATATAAAGAAGTGATAACCCAATGATAAGGCTAAATAGTGCTAAACCGCAAAACAAGGGTAAAAGGCAGCGATAATTCATTTAGTGCCACAACCTATTGTCGATACTCAGTCGGGTTAATACCAAGCACAGTAAAATGCCGGTTAAATAATAAACCACATCACTGGGGGTAATGATACCTATTGAGAAATTTTCTAAGTGTGTATGTGTGCTAAGCTGAATAAGAAAGTGCTCTGTAAATCCGCTAACATATTGAGTAAAACTGCTTGCAAAATAGAGTGAAAATAAAATCAAATATGACACCATAGCGGCAATTATTTGGTTCGATGTCCAAGAAGAAGCCAATAAACCAACGGCGATAAAAAAAGCACCTTCTAACCAAATCCCTAGATATCCAAATAACATGCTATATGGGTCAGGCTCACCAAAATATTCAACGATTAAGAAGTAAATAAGCGTCAGGAAAATTAACAATGTGAAAAAAATCAGCATACTGAAATATTTTCCTAACACAATCATAGTATGGGTTAAAGGAGCCGTGAGCAAAAATTCCATAGTGCCATTCGATTTTTCTTCAGAAAATAACCTCATGGTTAATAACGGGATGAAAAACACCAACATAAATTCCATCAGTTGAAAAACATCACGTAAAGACACTTCACGATTTTGATCAATGATCATAAAAAAGAAAATATTAAACAAAGACAGCATCACACTTAAAATAATGTAGGCAATCGGCGAGCTAAAAAAACGATATAATTCCTTTTTTGTTAAAGCGAAGATTTTATTCATGCGACACCTCCTGAAGTTCTGTTTTTTCTGGTGTTTGTGTCGTACTTTCTAATGTTTGGGGTTGATGATGATTAATGAAAACCTGCTCTAAAGTTAAAGGCTGTGATTGAGTTGAACCATCACCTTTTAATAACGCTTCTAATGGGTCATCAAGCACTATTCGCCCAGACTTAATCATGAGTACCCGCTGAGCTACTTGCTCAATTTCAGTTAAAGTGTGGGTGCTTAACAAAACTGTTCTCTGGTCTCGTTGATTTTTGATCAGGGCCAATACTTGTTGAATTTGCATCGGGTCAAGCCCACTAGTAGGCTCATCTAAAATGAGCAATTTAGGTTCATGAATAATAGCTTGAGCGATGCCAACACGTTGCTTATATCCCTTAGATAAAGTGGCAATAGTTTTTTGTTTAACTTGCTCTAGGTCACACTCTTCGAGCACCTTAGCTAACTGAAATAGTCGTTTGTTCTTAGGGACACCTTTTATTTCGGCTGCAAAATTTAGGTAATACTGCACGGTCATATCACCATACAACGGTGGTTTCTCCGGCAGATAGCCGATTTTTTGCCGAATGCTTATTGAATGCTTAAAAATATCTTCACCATCGATGTTTACCGTACCGGATGACGGGGTAATAAATGAGGTCAAAATACGCATCAAGGTGGTTTTTCCAGCACCATTTTTTCCTAAGAGGCCAACAATATCCCCTTTATTCATTTCAAAGGAAACACTGTCTAGTACTTGAAATGAGCCGAAGTGTTTACTGATTTTTTTAACCTTCAACAATGAAAGTGCCCTTCCCAAATGAATACTAGATTAGTCTCTTACATTCCCATTATTAGTGTTCTGCTACCCGGGCTTGCATCTGTTATAGATTCTGCTGCTTAAGCACTCTAATTGCAAAGGGCTTATAGAAAAAGTTAACTCTCACAAAAAGATTAGTTCACTTTTCTAAGTATGAATTAGCCGAGTGATAAGTGTTAATGCTCAATAATTCTCACATGCAACAATGGTTGCAAAAATATGCTGAATAGGGCTGAACTTGTTGCCAGAGACACTATATAAGCCAACAAAACATAAAACTTTTCCTAAAATGGCTCAAAAAAGACAACATCTAATGCTATTTACTGCAATCTGTATCTAAAACGGATAGGGTTGTAACATCAGATTAACAATAATAAAAATTTTGGACTTTAAATGAATTTAGCAAGCCTCGACATCGCCATTTTTGTGGTTTACGTAATAGGGCTTTTGGCCCTTGCCTTATATATCTCCAGAGCAGAAAAAAACCACGAAAGAGATACCAAAGATTACTTTCTAGCCAGTAAATCACTTACCTTGGTGGGCCATAGGTGCATCACTTATTGCCGCAAATATATCAGCTGAGCAAATCATTGGTATGTCTGGTTCAGGTTACATACTAGGGTTTAGGTATCGCGTCATACGAGTGGATGGCGGCGATCACTTTGATCATAGTGGGTAAATATTTCTTGCCTATTTTCCTCAAAAATGAAATTTATACGATGCCTCAGTACCTGCAACAACGCTTTGATGGCCGAGTTAAAACCATCATGGCGGTGTTCTGGTTAGCAGTGTATGTGTTTGTTAATTTGACCGCGGTTTTATGGTTAGGGGGCTTAGCCATTAACCACTATTACTGGCGTTGACTTAGCCTACGGCATGGTATTTCTTGGCTCTATTCTCTATTGCTTACTCATCATACGGTGGCTTAAAAGCCGTTGCCTACACCGATATCATCCAAGTAGTACTATTAGTATTTGGTGGTTTAGTCTTAACGTATATTAGCTTAGATTTAGTATCAGATGGCAAAGGTATGCTGGCGGGGTTCACAATATTGACAGAACAAGCGCCAGAAAAATTTGACATGATATTCGCAGCTGATAGTCCACACTATATAAGCCTGCCGGGTTTATCAGTATTGATTGGTGGCATGTGGGTAATGAATATTTCTTATTGGGGTTTTAATCAATATATTATTCAGCGCGCATTAGCCGCTAAAGACTTGGCTGAGGCACAAAAAGGTATCGCTTTTGCGGCTTATTTGAAAATTTTAGTGCCCTTTTTTGTAGTGGTTCCAGGTATAGCGGCATCGGTGTTGTTTACTGATTTGGACCGAGCTGATCAAGCTTATCCGAGTTTAATGAACTTGATGCCAATTGGATTGAAGGGTTTAGTGTTTGCAGCATTGTTCGCTGCGATAGTGTCTTCATTGGCGTCTATGTGTAATAGCATATCGACTATCTTTACTATGGATATTTATTCTCATTTCAAAAAGAATGAAAGCCAAAGCCATTATGTGAAAGTGGGCCGAATTGTGAGCATATTAGCGTTGATTATTGCGATGATATGCGCCAAACCATTGCTCGGTCAATTTGAACAAGCGTTTCAATATATACAAGAATTCACAGGCTTCTTTACCCCTGGCATAGTGGTAATTTTCTTACTGGGTATGTTTTGGAAAACCATGAATTCGATGGGTGCTATTACCGCAGCTGTCGGCTCTGCAGTGTTATCGTTTATTCTAAGAGAAGTCTTTCCAGAATTGCCCTTTATGGACAGAGTGGGCATAGTGTTCTTAGCCTGTATTGCACTCGCAGTTATTGTTTCCCTTGCGACCCGCAAGAACTATATTGCAGGTGGCACAGGCGTGGTTTCGTTAGATAAAGTCAATTTTGATACTAAAGGCTCTTTCAACATGCTAGGAATAGGAATAATAGTTATCCTAGCTGCCTTGTATACTATTTGGTGGTAATTTTTGTCGATGAAAGCGTTATGAAGATCTAAACTTGGCAGTGTTTTCTAAGTTCTGTAACTCGGTAAAACACTGCGCTTCGTCCACGAATATTGTATTAACAGGGCTAAAGATGAAAACGTTATTTACTTTTTGGTTGGCGTTTACAACGGGGATATTTTCAATTGCCCCAGCTGCACAGGCCTTAGATTGGCAAGATCCACAGGTATTTAGGAACAATAAAGAGCCAGCCCGTAGTTTTTTTTACAGCTATGACAATGCTAATGCGGCCTTTTCAAAAACACCTTGGGATCAAGCCAACCATATATTGCTCAATGGACAGTGGAAGTTTAATTGGGTGAATTCTGTTAAAAAAAGCCCAAATAAATTTTACCAAACCAATTTTGATGATAGCCAATGGGGCCAGATTGCAGTACCCGCCAACTGGGAAGTCAATGGTTACGGTACACCTTTTTATCATTCACACCAATGTTTTAAAGCTAATGCAGTACCACCCGAAATGCCCGCTCATTACAATCCTGTGGGCAGTTATCGAAAGACTTTTACCTTGCCAGATGATTGGAATACAAAACAAGTATTTGTGCATTTTGGCGCAGTGAAGTCGGCTTTTTATTTATGGGTAAATGGCCAAAAGGTGGGTTATTCACAAGACTCAAAAACTGCCGCCGAGTTTGATATCAGTAAATATCTACAAACAGGATCAAACCAATTGGCATTGCAGGTGTATCGTTATTCTGATGGCTCTTATTTTGAATGCCAGGATATGTGGCGAGTCAGTGGCATTGAGCGTGATGTATATTTGTTTAGTACCCCAAAAGCGCATATAAAGGATTTTCATGCTTACACTACCCTTACTGATAATTACAGCAAAGGTGAATTACAGCTCAGTGCCCTAATTGATAATACTCAAGACCGAGCTGTCGATGGATATCAGTTGAATGTTCAACTATTCGATCACCAGCAAAAACTACTATTCGAAAAAAAGCTAGATATTAAAAAACTTTCAGCCAATAAAAGCGAAGTCGTTGAATATAACACCAGCATCGATTCACCTCGTCTATGGAGCGCTGAAGAGCCTAATTTATATGGCTTAAAACTCACTTTATTCGATACCCAGGGCAAAGCCATTGAGCATATCGGACATAACGTTGGCTTTCGATCTACTGAACTTAAAAATGGCAATATATTAATCAATGGTAAACCGGTGTTATTCAAGGGGGTCAATCGCCATGAACACGACCCAGTAACCGCACATGTGGTGACCCGGGAATTGATGCTCAAAGATGTGCAGTTGATGAAACAATTCAACATTAATGCAGTTCGTATGGCCCACTATCCTAACGATCCCTATATGTATTATTTAGCTGATTTGCATGGTTTATATGTCATGGATGAGGCCAATATTGAGTCCCATGGAGTAGGCGCGGCCAATCAAGGCCCATACAACCCAGATACACACTTAGTCAACAAACCAGAGTGGGCGGCAGCCTATATTGACCGTGTGAGTAACATGTACCACGCCACTAAAAACAATCCATCAGTAGTCATGCGTTCACTAGGCAATGAGTCTGGTGATGGCTCTAATTTAGAAGCCACCTATGACTGGCTGAAACAACAAGAGCCAAATAGCCCTGTCATATCAGAACAAGCACAAATGCGCCGTCACACCGATGCCTATGGTCAAATGTATGCGCCTATTAGTGATATTGAACGATATGCTAAACGCAAATTAGATACCACACGTCCGGTTATCTTAATTGAATACGAACATGCCATGGGTAACTCTCTTGGAAACTTTAAAGAATATTGGGACAGTTTTGAAAAGTACCCATCTTTACAAGGTGGCTTTATTTGGGATTGGGTAGACCAAACTTTTGCTATGAAAACCCCTGAGGGTATTCCTTATTGGGGCTATGGCGGTGATTTAGAGCCAGATGCTACGGTTTCATCTTTAAGCTTTTCAGCCAACGGCTTAGTATTTGCTGATCGCACACCCTACCCTTATTTATGGGAAGTTAAAAATGTTCAGCAAAATATTGGTTTTAGTAGCAATGATATCAAATCAGGTGCGCTCACTATCACTAACAAGCATTATTTTGTTAGTTTGCAGGGGCTCAGTTTGAATTGGCAATTATTGGCTGATGGTAAACAAGTATCACAAGGACAAAATTTGCCCCTAGGTGCTCAGCCACAGCAAAGCCAGCAAATTCAATTAGATTACGCTATAAAACTGCAGCCAGATATTGAATATTTTCTGAATGTGCAAGTGATAACTGATAAACCCAATGGCTTGATCCCTAAAGGGCATATCACCGCTTGGTCACAATTGGCACTGCCTACAGTCTCAGTAATGGTAGAAAAGCAACCTGAAATCAGACTCTCAGTCAGTGATAAAAAACAAACTTATGGTTTTAAGGGTAAAGATTTTAGTTTAAGTATTGATAAAACAACGGGGTTAATTAACTCAATGCAATACTTTGGCGACGAATTATTAAAAGCGTCACCTAGACCCGATTTTTGGCGCGCGCCAACCGATAACGACTTACCTATCGAAGACTATGGTGACACATTCAGCCCATGGCACAACGCGGGGAGAGACACTAAGGTAGTGTCGGTAAAACTGACAGAAGAGTCTAAGTATCAGGCAACAGTTGAAGTTGAACATTATTTGAGTGCAATAGGTAGCCGCTACTTCACTACTTATCATGTGTTTGGCAATGGTGAAGTAAAAGTAGATGTATATTTCTATGCTGCGCCACACAAAAAACAATCTGACATTCCGCGTTTGGGTACCTTATTTGAGTTAGACAAGCAATATTCTCAAGTTAACTGGTATGGACGTGGACCACACGAAAACTATATAGACAGGCTTACATCTGCTCATGTGGGCCAATATCAAAGTAATGTGGCAGATTTGTATGTGCCTTATGTGCGGCCACAAGAAAATGGTTATCGCAGTGATGTGCGTTATGTGTCGTTCCATAATCAAGATGGCAAAGGTATAACATTTAAAGGTGCTCCACTGATTGGCTTTGGTGCTCAGTATTATGATACGGCTGATTACCACGCCAATGCTGCACAAGTAAAAGCTAAAAACCTCCACCCTCATGAACTGCCTCAAAAGCAAAGAATTTATGTCAATATAGATTATATGCAGCGTGGTGTAGGGGGCACGAATACTTGGGGTGCCAAACCATTACCTGATTATATTATTCCCTATTTGGACTATCAGTATTCTTATTCGTTTGAGCCTTATAACCAGTAAACAAGGTAAATTATCATGAAAACAGTCGATTTGAGTACTCGTTTCTGGCAGCAGGGATATCTTGTGATAGATGATTTTTTTTCAGCTGAGTCAATGAACAATCTCCAAAGTATCATACTCGGGCACTATGGTTTAAATCCTGAATATGAGCATGAGGCCGCATTCTTATCAAAATCAGCGACTGAGGTTATTCCTTGGTTTCCACAAAGGTCTGGTGAACATGCATTTGATGAAATTGAGCATTGCGCCAATATGCAGACGTTAACCGAGGCAATATTAGGAGAAGGTTGGAAATCACTGTATTGCATGACGATGTTTTCAAAAAAAGGCAGCAAAGGCCAAGCATGGCATCAAGACTGCCCACCCAATGATCCTCAACAATTTAACCTTAACCGCCTTGTTTATACTATGGATATTAACGACCAAGTGGGCGGAGAAGTGTTAGTGATGCCTGGCAGTCATCGGCAAGGTCAATTGCCTGCAGGCGAAGTAGACGAAAATTTTTCAGAACAAGTCATATTGGCCCCTAAAAAAGGTACTTTAGTTATAATACATGGGCATACATGGCACCGTGTTTTGCCTGTAAAAGGCGAATATCGTTTATCCACTAATTACAGAGCAATACCAGAGAACACTTCTGAGAATATCACCGACATTTGTGTTTATCGCAACATGCTATATCAATTTTCAACGTCAAAAGTATTAGAAGACAGATTAGTTTAAAGCCAACTTGACACAATCTTGGGTGAAGTAAAAGCGCTAAAAAACAGTCGATTAGGCCGACATATGCGGTTGCAAAAAATCAATGAAGTATTGTTCTGGCAGTGGATGACTCAAGTAAAAACTCTATATTTCATCACACCCCATAGAAGCGAGGATCGCTTGCTGCTCGAAACATTCGACTCCCTTCGCTATCACTTTTAATACCAAGTTACGCCCCAGTTCGATAATAGCGCGGACAATCGACAGATCAGCTGCTTGATGTTGAATATCGTGGATAAAAGAATGGTTCAATTGTGAGTTTATCTATATTAAATATTTGAAGATAGCTCTGGAATGAATAACCTGTACCAAAATCATCAATACCTAAGTGCCGCCCAAATTTTTTGAGCTGAAATAAGGTTTCAATAGCCTCATTTTCATTATGTATAATCCGCCCTTTGGACACTTCTAATTCTAATTCTTTCGCGGCTAGCCCAGTCTCCTTCAACGCATTAATCACTTAACTTTATAAGTCTTTACGGCCAAATTGAAGAGGTGAAATATTGATAGCTATAACTAAGTCACTCCATCCTAAACTCACTAGGTTTTGCGCTTGTTGACTGTTTTCAGAATAATCAGATCCGAAATGTTGTTGCTGTTTAGTAGCATAAAATTCGTACGAAGAGCGTTCTTGTTTTATTAACGTATTATTTAATTGATGCAGGTATTTGTTGCGAGATAAGCTCGAAAGTTTTAATGACGATATAATCGCTTTTGTAAAAAACCACACTGCTGACTGCAATAACTAAAAACAATACAATGACAAAAATAATGTCAATAAGCCTGACAGAGCCTTAGTTGACAATGTTATTCTACAATTGAAAAACTTATTTAAGTATCATTTATATTAGGGTGGTTGGTAAGACAACATTGCAACAAAACCATCCTCATATATTGCCCACAACCAGATCAAGTTTCTAACGAGGAGGAGGCATACCGCCCATTCCTCCAGCCCCCCCCGGAGGGATCATACCTTGCATACCACGCATCATTTTTTTCATGCCGCCGCCCGACATTTTTTTCATCATTTTTTGCATCTGAGTAAATTGCTTTAGCAATCTATTCACATCTTGAATTTGTGTACCTGAGCCTGCTGCTATGCGGCGTTTACGTCCGCCTTTTATCACATCTGGACGTGTACGCTCACCTGGTGTCATAGAATTGATGATAGATTCCATTTGCACAAAGGATTTATCGTTAGCTTTTTCTTTGATCTGCGATGTCATATTGCCCATACCAGGCATTTTATCCATCATCGACATCATGCCACCCATATTACGCATTTGCTCTAGTTGTTCTTTGAAATCCTGTAAGTCGAAGCCTTTGCCTTTTTGTACTTTTTTGGCTAGCTTCTGTGCTTTATCCTTATCGACTTTGCGTTCAACTTCTTCGATTAAGGTGAGTACATCACCCATACCCAAAATACGCGAGGCAATACGCTCTGGATGAAAGGCTTCTAGTGCATCAAGTTTTTCACCCATACCGATGAACTTAATGGGTTTGCCTGTAATGTGCCTTACCGATAACGCTGCTCCACCTCGAGCATCACCATCCGCTTTAGTTAGGATCACACCAGTTAAAGGTAATGCGTCGTTAAAAGCCTTGGCGGTATTGGCTGCGTCTTGGCCAGTCATGGCGTCTACCACAAACAACGTTTCAATGGGATTGATAGATTTGTGTAATGCTTGAATCTCTCCCATCATCTCGCCATCAACATGTAAACGACCAGCGGTATCCACTAGTAGTACATCGAAGAAGTGTTTACGGGCAAAATCTATTGCTGCATTAGCAATATCAATGGGTTTTTGATCCTCTGACGAAGGAAAAAATTCAACATCAACCTCTGCGGCTAATGTTTCGAGCTGTTTGATTGCTGCGGGACGATATACATCGACACTTACAACTAATACTTTTTTCTTTTCACGCTGCTTTAACAGCGCAGCTAACTTACCCACACTGGTGGTTTTACCTGCACCTTGTAGACCAGCCATTAATACAACGGCGGGAGGCTGAGCAGCTAAATTAAGTGATTCGTTAACCTGCCCCATCACTGACTCTAACTCTGACTGGACAATTTTAATAAAGACTTGGCCAGGATTAAGACTTTTACTGACTTCGGTGCCTACCGCACGCTCTTTCACTTGACCGATAAAATCTCTTACTACTGGCAAGGCAACATCAGCTTCAAGCAACGCCATACGCACTTCGCGTAAGGTATCTTTGATATTATCTTCGGTGAGTCGTCCTTTACCGCTAAGATTTTTAAGAGTTTTGCCTAAACGTTCGCTAAGATTTTCAAACATATACTATGCTACCAACAATTTTCTATGGGTTTATTATATAGAAGAAGCTAGCAGATAAGAATGCTCAAGCACATATCTACTTAGAGATTTTTCCAGTTAATGCTTAAAACTGAGTTGAACTATGTAATGTATCGAGGTTTAGTGTTAGTTTTAGTTTTATAATAGTCATTTGTCACCTTGTGTTTGGAAAATTTAGTTAGCAAAATGTTTATCTCAACTCTTCCCAATGTCATATCAAGAAATCTATCATGTTGATGGCTGCCATATGTTTTGTTTTTTATATCCTGGCTTCTGGCATCATCTTTTCTGGGATGTTTCAAAAAAAAGGTCCCAATAAGCTCGCAGCCATTATTAGTGTTTTGGTGGCTATGGGGTTACACATCATCATTTTAAGAAGCGGCATACTGATTGAACCTGCGATGGGACAGAATATGAGTATGCTAAATGTAGCCTCATTGGTGGGTTGGCTAATTAGCGTCACCATGTTGATAGCTTCTTTTAGATTACCTAACACTATTTTGTTACCAGTAGTATATAGCTTTACTGGCCTGATCGTTTTGCTGAGTGGTTTAATACCCAGTGCTCATGTCATACAAATCAGTTTGAAACCTCATCTATTAATCCATATTAGTTTGGCCTTGTTTGCTTATGCATGTTTGGCTATCGCCTCTTTATATGCAGTGCAATTGTCTTACATCAATTTTCGCTTAAAAGAAAAAAACGCGTCTCTTTTGCATTCCTCTTTACCTCCTTTAATGGCAGTAGAAAATATTCTATTCAAATTATTGTTAGTTGGTACTGTTTTACTGACCTTGTCATTAGTCAGTGGATTCATGTTTTTAGATAACATGTTCGCCAAAGAGCAGGCTCATAAAACTGTTTTATCACTTCTAGCATGGGGACTGTATAGCGTTATTTTAATGGGAAATGCGTGGTTTGGATGGCGTGGGAAACCAGTAATATGGTCGACTATTTTGGGTGGAGTATTACTCACCCTAGCCTATTTCGGCAGCCGAATTGTTAGGGAAGTCATACTTAACGCTTGAATAGCATCTAAATAGCCCTTAAAGTGCGGGTTCTTTTCTACCATAGGATTTCCATAGTTGGAAGACATTGCCACCAGTAGTTTATTCATAATTCTCGGTGTTTTGATTTTACTCTCAGCATACTTTTCAAGTTCAGAAACTGGCATGATGTCCATTAATCGATATCGTCTTAAACATCTTGAGAACGAAGGGCATAAAGGTGCTCTCAGAGTACAAAAACTGTTACAGCGCCCAGACAGGCTAATTGGATTAATTCTAATAGGTAACAACCTTGTCAATATTGCGGCCTCTTCTATCGCCACCATTATTTGTATGCGCTTGTTTGGACATTTAGGTCTTGGCGTAGCAACTGCCATAACAACGCTTTCATTAACGTTAGTCATTTTAATCTTTGCCGAAGTGACACCTAAAACACTCGCAGCTTTGTACCCAGAAAGAATATCCTTTCCTAGCTCGATTATTTTATTGCCGTTACTTACTTTGCTTTACCCTCTTGTGTACTTAGTTAATGGTATCTGTAACAGTTTATTAGCACTTTTTCGAGTCAAACATACCGGTGAAGATGGCAATAGCCTTAGCCGCGAAGAACTGCGCACTGTTGTCGATGAAGCCGGCGCAATGATCCCGAAAAAACACCAAGATATGTTAATGGGTATTCTAGACCTAGAAAACGTGACGGCTGAAGACATTATGGTACCGCGCAGCGATATTGTGTCTATCGACATTAACGACGAATGGAAAGATATTCAAAAACAATTGGTTAACTCACAGCACACCAGAGTTTTGTTGTATCGAGATAGCATAGATGATGCGGTTGGATTTGTGCATGTCCGTGACGCGCTGAGATTACTCTCAAAAGATCAATTCACTAAAGCCACATTACTCAGAGCTGTACGAGAAATATATTTCACACCTGAGTCCACTCCATTACATACTTTGATGTACAAATTTCAAGAGGTAAAAGAACGAATTGGGTTAGTGGTGGATGAATACGGTGATATTCAAGGTTTAGTGACGTTAGAAGATATATTGGAAGAAATTATTGGTGACTTTACCACTAGCTTTTTGCCTGACCACAGTAAAGAAGCCAATTTACAACAAGACGGCAGTGTATTGATAGATGGAAGTGCCAATATCCGTGAGCTCAATAAAGAATTAGATTGGCAATTTCCTACAGAAGGCCCTAAAACTTTAAACGGATTGATTTTGGAGTATTTGGAAGATATTCCAGAAGCAAATATCAGTTTACGTATTGCCGGCTATCCGATCGAAGTATTAGAGATGAAAGACAATATGGTGAAAACTGTGCGCGTTATACCTGAGTTCTACCGTAGTGATGAAATCAAATATTCTGAATAAATTACAGCTTGTTTTCGCTCGGTTTTTGTAATTTTATTTTTTAGGTACTCTACTTTTACGTCCAAGTTTAACAGGCGATCATACATCCTCTGAAGCTCATCATCGTGAGTCAGTTGCGATTTATTTACATCGGAACCCAAGGTTTGTTGCAAACAGCTGGTAAACTTTTTCTGAGCATACGCTATATACCGGTACCTCAATCAGTTTTTTTTAAGGTTAATTGACTCAATTTCTCAGTATTTAAACCGGGTGATAAATACGTTCTATATTGCCAGCCCCGGCAGCGAGATCATAATCAATGATGACTATACTAGAGGTATCAAATAACATAGATTTTTTATCAACGTGTACTTCTTCCAAAAAGTAACTCACAAACGGCATATGACTGACAACCAAAATAACATTTGGTTTTGATGGTGTTTCAAACAATGCATTAATGAAATCATGAGCGACTTTAGGATCGCCCTCAGGTATCACATCCTCACAGATTTGCTTTTCTATCACTTTAATTTGTTTACTGAGTTGCTCATATGTTTGCTGGGCACGAACATAACTGCTTAATATGGCAATATCGACTGCCACACTCGCCCCTAGGTAATCGTTCAACCATTTACCTGCTGTAATAGCTTGTTTTTCACCTAAGCGGGTTAAATTTCGGGTATTGTCCTGCACTCGAAATCTTTCAGCTTCGCCATGACGCATGATAATTAACTTCATAATTCTCGCGGAATATATTTTAACATTTGACTCTCTTGTTTCTAATATAACAAAAAATATAATTAAAAATCTGCACCTTTAAAAAATTAGTTTATGCTTGCAAAGTCTTTCAACACAGGGAAAGAGAATTTTGCTTAAAAGTGCCTACGATAATCGGCAATTTAACCATATTGAATTGGATAACGGCTTGCGAATTTTGTTAGTGCAAGACCCAAATTGTGTGAAAAGTGCCTGCTCTGTTACCTTCAACGTGGGGCACTTCAATGATGACAAAGATTGTCATGGCATCAGTCACTTATTGGAGCACATGCTATTTTTGGGTAACGATGAGTTCACGCAAGCCAACGCGTTTAATGATTTCATTGCCACCCACGGGGGCAGTATTAATGCGTTAACAGGTACAGAATACAGCAGCTATTTTTATGAAATTGTAGCTGAATATGAACAACAAGCATTAACGCATTTATACGCAATGCTCAGTAAACCTTCTTTTTGCGAGTCTCTTATCGAAAAAGAAATCAATGCGATAGACGCCGAATTTTTATTAAAACAAAAAGACGATTTAAAACGTCTTTATCAAGTGCATAAAGAAACATGCAACCCTGCTCACCCTTTTAGTCAATTTTCTGTGGGTAATCACCAAACATTCGAGCCATTTAGTCCATCCCAACTCAAACAAAAATTACAGTGGATGTTTGAGCGTTTCTACCAACCTCAAAACGCTTGTTTGTGCTTAGTTAGTCAGCAACAGCTGTCAATCAGTGAAGAATCTGTTCGTCAACAGTTTACTAAGTGGCCTTCAAATAATAAATTACCTAGCGAACCGCTTCCAGCACTTTACCTTGAGCAAAACCTAGGTGTGCAGATCAATATTTTGCCTTTACAAAAAGTGCGAAGAATGATTTTAACCTTTGCACTTCCCCAGCAACATTCTCACTACAGAAGTAAGCCTTTAAATGTCCTAAGCCATATTTTAGGTGATGAAGGTGAAGGGGGTTTATTACATTTTTATAAAACAAAAAATTGGGCCACTAGCTTAAGTGCCGGTGGTGGCATTGAAGGTAGTACTTTCAAAGACTTCAATATAAACCTTCAGCTTACAGACGAAGGTATTAAATATGCCGACGAAGTGATAACAGCGATTTTCTCATATATACAATTAATCAAAGAAAACGGTATTGCAAGCTGGAGAATAAAAGAAACTGCCAACCTCAATCAACTCATGTGGGACTTCCCCAATCAAGCAAAAGCGATTGACGAAGCATCACACTACAGTCATTCCATGTTCGAATACCCACCACAACACTTAATCGCAGGCGATTATATTCTGGATAAACCAGCAGTGGATATCGTCTTACACATGTTAGGGTTTTTCTACCCCAAAAATATGCGTGTAAAAATAATTCATCCCCTTGTCAAAACCACACATAAAGCCAAATGGTATAATACGCCTTATAGTGTTGTTCCCATTGAAGCAAAACGCCTAACGTCTTTTCTAAGCGGTAATTGGCAATCAAGCTTTGTGCTACCAAAGGCCAATCAATTTATACCCCCTTGCAAACCATTAAAACCCATTGCCCCTGAATTTATTGTTCCCCAAAAAATTATCAGCAAAAATGGATTAGACATTTGGTATGGACAAGACGATAAATTTCATCAGCCCAAGGGAGATTGTTTCTTAACCTTTGATTGCCAAGCTGTAAATGAAGGCATTGATGTCACAACGACTAAAAGATTATGGGTAGCGTTGTTAAACGAAAAGCTTAACCAGAAATATTATCAAGCGAACCTCGCAGGCTTACATTTTCATTTATATTCTCATCAAGGTGGGTTTTCTCTGCAAACTAATGGGTTTAGTGCAAACCAGTTAGGGTTCTGTAGCAATCTTTTGAACGAAATAGTTGCCAATAAAGATTTTTCTAGTCGTTTTTCTCAGGTGAAAGCCAAACAATATCAGGGCTTATCTAATGCACTATTAAACAAACCCATCAACCGTCTTTTTTCAAAACTTTCTGTTCTTATGCAACAACAAAACCACGACCCATCAGAAATGGCTCACGTTATGCAACATTTAACACCTGATGATGTATGGGTCACTAAAGAAAAGTTACTTAATCAATTTCATTTAGAAGGACTGATATTTGGTGATTGGAGTAAGGATGAAGCATACAGTTTCAGTGCTGACATCAAAAAATTCAGAATACAGCATGCAACATATGACAAGATTCACAGGGGTGTAGCAGATATTAGACACGGTGGAGTCATTTCCTACCAAGTAGAATGCCAACATAAAGATCCCGCTGTTGTCATCTACTTTCAGGCCCCTGACATGAGTCTCAAAAATGTGGCCCTGACCATGCTTGCAGAACAATTAATTGCCACCCCCATTTTTTAATCAACTGCGCACCGAGCAACAACTCGGTTACTTAGTCGGTAGTGGCTACATAGCCTACAATCAGTATCCTGGCATAGGCTTTTACATTCAGTCATCCCATCATCCTGTTGAGTACCTTATTGATGAAATTCATGTATTTCTTCATAAAATCGTTAAAAATATTAACCAATATAGTCATGTATGGGATGCGCTCAAAAAAGGCGTGATGCAACAATTATTGGAGAAAGATACCAATCTAAGTATGAAAAGTCAGAGGTTGTGGATGGCCATAGGCAATCTAGATAGAACATTCACATACAACTCTCAAATGATCCAAACTATCTTAGATATTGATTTTTATGAGCTCAAGTCCTACCTAATTTCACTCGTATCCCGTCAAGATTTTGGAGAAGCCATATTGTTCAGCTCAGGACAACATGCCCCTATTTCACTCAAAACCGAAGTCATAACCAACATTCAACGTTTTAAATCCAGCAGCCAATATATTTGATATTGGTGAAAATCAGCTGAAAAAACAGCAAATAACCACTTTTCTCAATAAGACGCCCGTTTTACAAGATTAATACTTGTAGCCGCTCTATAATTTATAGTGCATAGATACGGATATAAAGCCATTTAAGTTTAAGTTTAAGTTTAAGTTTAAGTATAAGTATAAGTATAAGTATAAGTATAAGTATAAGTATAAGTATAAGTATAAGTATGAAAAGTTAGTTACTACCTTTGGGTGAGAAGTGTATATTCGCAATTATTAACATTCCGCAGATTTTTTTTGACCAAGTTATTTTGACTTTTTTAGTTACCTGCGTTCATGGGGTAAACAATGTCTTTGTTAAATACACTAAGCCTGAGGGCTTAATACAAATACAGTCACTAACAGTTTAGAAGACACTAGTGGGTTTATGTGGTTTAGGACTTTTGAAGGCCTAAGCTGTTTTGGTGGCTATGAGTTCAAAAACTATCGGCATTCTCATAAAAAGCCCCATTTCTTACAGAATGATTTCACTAAAAAATTACTTTTAGACTCACAAGGTAACCTTTGGGTAACCACCCAAAACGGACTAGCAAATTACAATCCCTTAAAAGATAATTTTACCAATTATAATAAAGATAATAGTGATATAAAAAATCGGCCGCAAGCGTCCGAGTTTAAAACAGCCCCAACGGTTTGGCGTCCATTTCTTTTTTATCCAGCCCGATTAGTTGGTTTTGAACATATTTTCTGGTGGTCTCTTCATTCGCATTGTCAATGGTTTTAAAAAAATAGCTATGTGTCCAAAGCTTACCACCCAAAAGTATCATTTCTTGAGCTCTCGATATAACTTAAAAAACTCTCTCGCTGGGATGCTTTTTATAACTTGCATTACATGAATAGGAGCTATTTTTGGTTCGCCTTTGAAAACTATGTGAATGTGATCTTCTGGGATTGCTAACTCCTGAATATCAAAATTGTATTCATATGCTATCTTGTGAATAATAGCTTTCATCACTTCACGATAATGCTCAAAAAATACTTTGTGAGGATACTTCAGTATCCAAACAAAGTGATACATTAATCGATATACGTGATGTGTATTTCTCTGAAGTTACATATGGTGGAAAGCATAAACTGGAAAAGACCCACTTTACACTGTTCAGCAAAGGGGTGAGGCCGCAAGGATTGTGCTCCGCTGGTTAAAACCAAAATTCATTACATCCAATAATATTCACTTAAGTCATAACCAAGAAATAGGCTGGCACCTTGGCAATGCCTGCTAATGTTGAGTTTTAATTTTATTAAATAAAATATATCCAACCCAACTTTGCAATAAGAAAGTTAGGTTGGATATAAAAAAAGGCTGCTATATCAACTTACTTAGTAATAAGAACGCCCTTCCTCAAGCATCTTTTTCAAGCTATGTGCTGGGGTAAACTTATCGCCAAGTAACCCTTGATAATGCTCTAACCTAGCAACCACATGAGCAATGCCTAACGTATGCATATATCGGAAAGGTCCTCCCAAAAAGGGGGGGAAACCGATACCAAATATGGCACCAATATCGCCATCACGTGCATTTCGCACCACTCCCTCGTCTAAACACATGGCGGCTTCATTCAACATCAATAACACACATCGCTCAGATATTTGCTCATGACGCATTTTGCTTGCTGGCGTAATACCTAATAATGTGTAAATCGACGAGTCTACTTCTTTGCCAGGTTTCTTAGCGGAGTAATCATAAAATCCCCGTTTATTTTTCTTACCTTTGCGATCATCCGCCAAAATTTTGTTGAATCCTGGATTAGACGCAAAACGATCACCAAACTGAGCCTGTAAAATAGGACCAATTTTAGTCCCCACATCAATGCCTACTTCGTCTAACAATTTAACGGGTCCCACTGGAAAACCAAATTTCACTAAGGATTGATCAATATGCTCAATGGGCTCTCCGCTGAGTAACACTTCTGCAGCCTCGTTCATGTAAGGCGCCAAAATACGATTCACATAAAAACCTGCACCGTCTTTAACGACTATGGGGGTTTTACCTTGTTTTTTCGCTAGCTCAACAGTAGTTGAAATAGTTTTGTCAGACGTTTTGGCATGGGCAATGACCTCAGCCAGAGGCATTTTGTCCACGGGAGAGAAGTAGTGCAGGCCTATCACTTGTTCTGGCCTTTTTGCTTTTTCGGCAATTTGTGTGATTGGGATAGAGGACGTATTGGAGGCAAAAATAGTATGCTCAACACAGTTTTCTTCTACTTCGGCCACCATATTTTGTTTTAAGTTTAAATCTTCAAATACGGCTTCAATCACTACATCTACATCTCGAAAACCAGAATAATCGACTGAGCCTGTTAGTAATGCCATTTGTTTTTGCATCTCTGATTTTTGCATAAAACGACGTTTGACTTTTTTATTCAGAATATCAAAACTGTACTTAATGGCATTGGCAATACCTTCACTGCGGATATCTTTAATACGAGCTGGCAAACCAGCTTTAGTGGCCGTCACAAAGGCAATCCCCCCGCCCATCAAACCACCACCCAACACCCCCACTTTCTTTAAAGAAGCAGGTTGTACACCTTCTATACCTGTTTCTTTTTTCATATCAGTGGTAGCAAAAAATAAACTTCTAAGGGCCGCAGACTCAGAGCTCATGACCAAATTACCAAAATGTTGGGCTTCGACATCTAAGCCCTTCTTAAAACCTTTGGATAATCCCGTC
This sequence comes from uncultured Paraglaciecola sp., assembly GCF_943787955.1. Classification (NCBI taxonomy): domain Bacteria; kingdom Pseudomonadati; phylum Pseudomonadota; class Gammaproteobacteria; order Alteromonadales; family Alteromonadaceae; genus Paraglaciecola; species uncultured Paraglaciecola sp. The sequence continues at coordinate 11,052 of NZ_CALSOK010000020.1, read as the reverse complement.
TCAATACAATCAATGATAAGCGCTGGTGATGGATAGTTTCCTTGGGTCTTACTTGCAGTTTGTTTGCGGGCTTGGCTAAACATCAAATTTCGACCCACCGATGTATTCTCTAAGAATTTGCCCATTAGATCTAACTTAGGGCCTATACGTTTTGGCTTAGTTTTTTTCGCCATTTCAATGGCCACATCAAGCAGAATAGATTGGGGCACCATGTCATCAACAATGCCGTATTTTTTGGCTTGTTTGGCACGAACTGAGGCACCCGTCAGCATCATTTTCATGGCTTGCTGCACACTGATCAGTTTTGGCAAACGCTGGGTCCCGCCGCTTCCAGGTAATAAACCAAGCTGCACTTCTGGTAATCCTAATTGGGTTTTTGCATCGTCACTACAAACACGATAATGGCATGCTAACGCTAGCTCTAAACCGCCACCTAATGCAGGACCATGAATAGCCGCTACAAAAGTTACAGGCATATCTTCAATTCTTTGAAACATATCCTGACCGCCTTTGGCAATGGTCGTTGCGTCTTGTGCACTTTCACAAGCTGCCAACATACTAATATCGGCGCCAGCTACAAAAGAATTGTCTTTACCACTTATAACCACTACGCCCTTTATGCTGCTATCTGCGTTTATTTGTTCGAGTACAGTATTAATTTGTTCGGCAAATTCCACTTTAAGCGTATTCATGCTTTCGCCGGGTACGTCCATGGTTAATATGGCGATACCGTCATCACGCACATCCAGTGTAAAGGCGCTTTGTATTTCACTTTTTAAATCTGTTGATTGATTATTTGTTGTCATATTCTTCACATTCTTCACACTCTTCACACTTTCCACATTCTTCTCCTTAATCCGTTTCAACTATCATAGCTGCAGCTAAGCCACCTGCGGCACAGGCCGTTAGTAAACCAGCCCCCCCGCCTCGGCGATTTAATTCATTTAACATCTGCGTAATCATGCGCGTGCCCGTTGCGGCAAATGGATGCCCATAGGCTAAAGAGCTGCCCATGACATTAAATTTATCCATATCAATCTCGCCCGTCGCTTTAATTCGGCCTAATTTTTCTTGAGCAAATTTATCACTGGCGAACATTTTCATGTTAGCTAAGGTTTGCGCAGCAAATGCCTCATGCATTTCAATCAAGGTGAGGTCGTTTAATGTCATACCGGCTCTATCAAGCGCCATAGGTGTGGCATAAGAAGGCCCCATTAACATGTCTTTATGCACGTCTATCGCTGCCCAAGCATAACTTTTTATATATCCAAGCGGGGTATAACCTAATGCTTTGGCGCGACTTTCTGTCATCATTAATACAGCCGAGCCACCATCTGTAAGTGGTGTCGCATTAGCCGCGGTAACCGTGCCATGCTTTTTATCAAACACGGGACGGAGCTTGGCATAACTTTCAATTTTAGAATCAAAACGTACATTATTGTCTTTTTCTAATGCACCTTTAAAAGGTTCAGCATAAGCCGTCATCACTTCATTGGCTAACTTACCCTCGTTCCAACTTTGTGCGGCTAAGGTATGTGAACGATGCGCTAATGCATCTTGATCTTGACGACTGATATTATGAGATTTGGCCATTTGCTCGGCAGTTTGCCCCATAGATAATCCGGTGGAGTATTCGGCTACTGCCGGCGGCACTGGTATTAAATCTTTCAGACCTAATTGTTTAAGCACTTGCCATTTTTGCCCAACCGTTTTAGTTTTTTGTAGATCAGTTAATGCTCTGGCCAACTTTTTGGAAACACCTATGGGCGAGACAGAAGTAGAATCAGCGCCCCCTGCCACACCCACACTAATATTTCCGGCCATCATCGACTCAGCAATATTCACGGTTGATTGAAAACTGGTGGCACAGGCTCTAGAGACACTATAGGCATCGGTGTGCACGTTCATGCCAGTACCTAATACTATTTCACGGGCAATGTTCGGTGCTTCTGGCATTTGTACGACTTGACCGTAGACCAACTGCTCGATAATCATCGGGTCAACGTTATTACGCACTAACATTTCGTTGACCACCATTTTACCTAAGTCAACAGCTGGCACGCCATGAAAGTAAGTAGCCATTTTGGCAAATGGCGTTCTTAGGCCGGCAACAATAGCGATCCTGTCGCCTTCTCTTGTTTTGACTATCTGCTTAGCTGTCATATCATGCCCTTATAAATATTCAAACCTAGTGGTCTGACCTGTAAAGTGTAATAGATTGTACCTAGTTACGATAATGAGTTCAAGGTAACCCTAAATTCTTAATTATTACGCAATCAAAGAACTCATTTTTATGTCAACATCACCGAATCACTTGATGTAGATGGCACATATAGACTTCCTAAGTTTACACAACTTTTTTATTGGGTGGGTCGCCAACTCTTTGTAAAAATATTAATTTATCCCAAGTAAACATTTTTTTAAACTTTGTAACATTGTTTTTCTAAAGGGGAACCTTATATCGGTTAGCATAGTGAGTAATCTGGGTTGTGATCATATATACCTTAGTTAGTCCGACCATTATCAATAAGACTTAATTTAAACCAGTTCTGAACATTCGCAAATTAGAAGGAAGTAGTTAACACTATGGCAGCCGCACAATTTAAACAGTTACAAACATACCTAGACAGCCAAGTGGTGGGTCAACAAACACTAACAAAAAATATTTTAGTTGCGCTATTAGCGGATGGACACCTGTTGGTGGAAGGCCCTCCAGGTTTAGCAAAAACCCGAGCGGTAAATGCACTAGCGAATGGTTTAGAAGGTGATTTTCATCGGGTGCAGTTTACACCTGATTTACTTCCAGCAGATTTGACCGGAACAGATATTTATCGCCCAGAAAACGGTAGCTTCGAATTTCAAAAAGGGCCACTTTTCCACAATCTAGTCTTGGCAGATGAGATTAATCGAGCCCCTGCTAAGGTTCAGTCTGCATTACTTGAAGCTATGGGAGAAAGACAAATTACCGTAGGTAATACTACTTATGCTCTGCCAGAGTTATTTTTGGTTATGGCCACCCAAAACCCAATTGAACAAGAAGGCACCTATCCGCTGCCAGAAGCCCAGCTTGACCGTTTCTTAATGCATTTAGAAATTGATTATCCAGGTGCTGAAACTGAACTAGAGATTTTGCGCCTAACTCGCAATGAAGCAATGCACGTAGAAGTGGTTACACCACCTAACCTAAGCCAAGCAGATATTCTAAATGCTCGTCAAGAGGTATTAAAAATCCACTTAGATGAAGCATTAGAACAATATATAGTTCAGTTAATTATTGCCACGCGCCAACCACAGAGTTACGACGCTGAATTAGCTAACTGGATAGAGTTTGGAGCCAGTCCGCGTGCCACTATTGCTTTAGACAAATGTGCTCGGGCACATGCATGGCTAATGGGTAGGGATTTTGTTGGGCCTGACAATATTCAAGCTGTATTTCATAACGTATTACGCCATAGGTTGTTACTCAGTTACGAAGCAGAAGCGGAAGGGGTCAACAGTAATAAAGTGTTGGACAAAATTATGCAGCTAGTACCTGTTCCTTAGACTAGGTAGGTTAAAGGAAACAGTATGCAAGACATTGAAAAATGGTTATCTAAATACCAAAGCAACGGTGTAGATCTTGGAATCAAAGAGCTTATTCACTACCAAGGTAAAACAGCATTGTTAAACTTGTCACCACGCAAAACGGTGCAAGCCAAACTTGCAGGGGCGTATTTGGCTAAAACCAAAGGCCGTGGCATGGAGTTTGACGAAGCCCGCCATTATCAAGCAGGTGACGATATTCGAGCCATTGATTGGCGCGTCACAGCTCGTACCGGTAAAACTCACACTAAGCTATATCGTGAAGAAAAAGAACGCCCTGTATTTGTGCTCACCGACTTATCTTCAAGTATGCAGTTTGGTACCCAATTTTTATTTAAGTCAGTGCAAGCGGCTCACTTAAGTGCCCTCATTGCATGGTCGGCCAGAAAACGCGGTGATCGCATTGGTGGTTTGGTATTTAATCAGCATCAACATCTCGAATGTAAACCTTTTACCCGGCAAAAAGCGGTATTGTCACTTTTAAATAGTATGATCAAAGTGCAGCAAGGCGCGCAACAAACAGTGCAACAGGGACTGCAAACACCTAATCAAGATCAGATTACTCTGGGAAACGCATGCGCTAGGTTACGAAGGCTCGCTCATCCCGGCAGTCTAATCTTTATATTAAGCGACTTCAGTCAGTTAGATGAACTCGCTCAACAGCATATCGCTCAACTAGGTAAACATTGTGAGGTGATTGCTTACCCTATCAGCGACCCTTTTGAACATCAGTTGCCAAAGGTAAAAATGAGTCAAAGGGTGACCTTGAGTGATGGAGACAATAGACAACAAATTGTGTTAGGCGAAAAAGATACCGAATTGCAGTACAGCAATCAACATCAGGTTCATTTCGATAAAATTGAAAATACCCTAAAACAATGTAAGGCACAGGTGATCAGAATTGACGCTGGCCACCCCCTAGAATTGCAGCTAGACCGTTTTTCTGGGAGTAAAAACAGATGAATCCACTACAAGACTTAAAAGACATTCGCACACCCGCTTCAATAGAAAGCTGGCCACCTGCTTATGGATGGTGGTTACTTGTGTTCTTATTGGTAGTAGGCATATACCTGTTAACGATATGGCTGCTTAAGGTACAAAAAATCAGGTTAGCTAAACGCCAAGCTTTAAAAGCTCTGCAACAAATAGATGCCTCAAACCTTGACTGTGTGTCACAACTTAATCAATTATTAAAGCGTGTAGCATTAAACTATTTTCCCAACCAAAACGTGCAACTAATGCACGGTGCACAGTGGACCGATTTTTTAGTTAAAACACTTCCTAGCAAGAAAGCGAAACAAGTAACCGAAACCTTTGAGTCGATGCAACAAATACTTTACCAACCAAACACATCAGAAAACGCTGAATTTCCTCGTTATTCTAAATCGGTAGAAACATGGATTAAATACGCCCTGCCCCCTAACAAACATATGGTTAGCCAATTGGAGCAAAACAATGCTTGAATTTGTGTGGATGTGGGCATTCTTTTTATTACCTTTACCATTATTGGCGTTATTGCTACCTAGTAAAAAACTAGGCCAAGAAGCAGCATTACGTGTGCCTAGTCTAACGACTGGCATCGAAGCAAAAAATCAGCGTAAAGGTACAAAAAAACTGAGCGCATTATTGGCAACATTGGCATGGATTGCCCTCGTTTTAGCCACAGCTAGGCCCCAGTGGTTAGGTGAACCTGTTAGTATTCCTGCCGAAGGACGAGACTTAATGATAGCGGTCGATTTATCTGGCAGTATGAAAATTGATGACATGCAAGTCAATGGTCGTCAGGTAGACCGACTCAAAATGATTAAGTTTGTATTGAGTGATTTTATCAAACGGCGTGTGGGCGACAGATTAGGTTTGATTTTGTTTGCTGATACTGCGTATTTGCAAGCCCCCCTAACCTACGATAGGGAAACAGTAGATCAGCTATTAAATGAATCGTTAATAGGCTTAGTCGGTGAGCAAACAGCCATTGGTGATGCAATTGGACTGGCTATCAAACGCTTTGAAACCCGTAAAGAGTCGAATAAAGTATTAATTTTACTGACAGATGGTCAAAATACAGCAGGAAATATCACCCCGGAACAAGCGAATGAATTAGCCATCAACAATGGTGTGACTGTTTACACTATAGGAGTGGGTGCTGACAAAATGTTGGTTCAAAGTTTCTTTGGCAATAGGCAAGTAAATCCTTCACAGGACTTAGACGAAGGTATGTTAACTGACATTGCGATGTCAACCGGAGGCCGATATTTTAGAGCTAGGGATGCGAAATCTCTCAAACAAATTTATGCCACACTCGACGAACTTGAACCCATTGCCCGAGAAAGTAAACAAATGCGGCCTTTGCAAGCTTTATATTTTTACCCTTTGAGCTTCGCTTTGTTCATTACCATTTTGATGGGGTTATTTCCTCTGATTAAACAGTTTGCTTTAAAGGAGGCAACAAAATGATTGAGTCTTTTTCTGCCTTAAATGAATTTCATTTTATTCGCCCCTATTGGTTGTGGGCGATTATTCCACTGTTGATAATGGTTGCGCTGATCCGCTATGTACACAAACAACAGTCCGGATGGCAATCAGTACTTGCGAGTCACTTGTATCAACATTTGATCACAACAGCAGGCATCAAAAAAGTCCGCCCCCCCTTATTTTTACTAGGTTTTTGCTGGACATTGGCCACTATTGCGCTGGCAGGACCAACCTGGGAAAGATTACCGCAACCGGTTTATCAGTTAAATACTGGTAAAGTGGTGCTAATTGACATGTCGTTATCTATGCGATCTACTGATGTAAAACCTGACAGGCTGACACGTGCCAAATACAAAGCCATCGATTTAGTTAATGCAATTACCGAAGGAGAGACTGGGTTAGTGGCTTATGCAGGAGACGCGTTCACTATTAGTCCATTGAGTTCGGATGCACAAAACCTTACCACTCTGATCCCCAGCCTGACCCCTGAAATAATGCCAATAGCCGGCAGTGATCCTGCGTTAGGTCTGCAAGCCGCTATCGAGTTACTCAGTAATGCTGGGTATCAACAAGGTGAAATATTTTGGATCACCGACGGCATTAATAATCAACAGATGAAGGAGATAAGTGAAATATTCAATGATTCAAGATTCCGCTTATCTGTGCTTGGTGTGGGTACCGAAGCAGGGGCTCCCATTCAGCTAATTAATGGAGAGTTGTTAAAGGATAGCCGTGGAGCAATTGTTGTTCCAAAACTCACGGTTAATAACTTAAAGTCTCTGAGTCGCAATAGCGGCGGGCGATATGCATCAATGCAATCTGACGACAGCGATATTAATTATTTAATTGAACAAACACTAATTGAACAAGAACCAAATGAAAATCTTGAGTCGGAACCGGAAAGCTTCGGTGATAAGTGGCATGAAATGGGACCTTATTTATTGCTACTTATTTTACCCTTTGCAGCATATAGCTTTAGACGCGGTATTGTGACCTTAGTGTTTATTGGTGTGTTAATGCCAGCTTATTCACCAGAGGCACGTGCAGGTTGGTGGCAGGACATGTGGCAAACGCCTGATCAGCAGGCGATGCAAGCTTACGATAAAAACGAGTATGAGCAGGCAGCCAACACCTTTGATGATAATTTATGGCAAGGTACAGCTCACTATAAAAATGAAGATTATCAAGCGGCCTTGGAGTCTTTTGCTCAAATTGAACCTACCGATAAAAGCTATACCAACGCCACTTACAATGCGGGTAATGCTTTGGCACATCTGGGTGAGACAGACCAAGCGATTGCCGCATATGACAAAGTACTTGAGCGTCTACCGGAACATCAAGAAGCCTTAGCCAACAAAGCCTTGCTTGAAAGGCTCAAAGAGCAACAAGAACAGTCTGGCGAACAATCTGAAGATCAGGAAAATGGCGAACAAGATGGTGAGCAGCAAGACGAACAACAACAAGATGGTCAAAAAAGCGAACAGGATCAAGAGGGCGAACAATCACAAGATCCCCAGCAAGGTGAAAATTCAGAACAAAGTGAGTCACAGTCACAAGACGCTGAACAACAAACCCAAGCAGAACAAGAGCAGCAAGAGGCAGAACAAAAGCAAGCTGACCAGGCTGAGGCCGAGGAACAGAAATCAGAGCAAGAACAACAAGCCCTCGCCCAGCAACAAGGTGAAGAAGAGCTAACCGATGAACAACGCGAGCAAATGCAACGTATGCAAAATTTGCTCAATCGGGTACCAGACGATCCTGCATTTTTATTAAAACGTAAAATGCAAATTGAGTCTCAACGGCGAAAAACAGAAAGATTGCCAACAAATATACAGAGGAATTGGTAGTAGTGAGTATGTCTAAAATGCCCAAATTAATAATCTGCTTAGGTTTTTTAATCTTAACAAGTATGGCCCATGCTCAATCAATTGAAGTGAGCGCGTCCGTCGACAAAAATCCGGTGATGGAGGGCGAATCATTTATTCTGTCGGTGGTGGCGAACGGTGAGGTAAAAAGAGACGCCTTTGATGCCTCTATTCTTGATGAAAGACTTTGTAGTAGGCCGCACGTCAGTCAGCTCGCAAACAAAAATGGTCAACTTTCGACACCACCAGAAGCAACCACATGGTCCACCGATCCTGATCCCAAGCAAACTAAAGGCCGTTACACCATTCCCCGCCTTTAACGTAGACGGCGTCGATGACAAAACCACTAGAGGTGTTAGTGGTACCCGCGACAGCCAGCTGCTGACGTCAAGTGGGCGAGATCTATTTATTACAACCAAAGTCGATGTGGAAGAGGCCTATCTGCAGCAACAAATTCGCTATACACGGTCAAACTGCATTTAGGTAAAGACTTGCAAAGAGGCAGTCTTAACCAGCCCAACATTAGAAAATGCCGACATCAGGCAAATAGGTAAAGACAAAGAATATGACGAGGTTGTTGAGGGGCGCCGGTACCGTATTATCGAGCGATCGTTCGCCATCATCGCCTCAGCAAAGTGGCAGCGTTTACCATCGAAGGCCCTCTGTTTGAGGGCGAGGTGATTGATAACTCACGGCAAAGTTTTGGCTTTTTTAACCGCAGCAAGGCAGTGAACAGAGTTGGCCCAAGCCAGAGTATCAGCGTATCTACCCATCCCAAGTAACTACGACCAACATTGGCTTACCCAGTGTACTTTGTGCAAGCTAGACGACGAATGGCAAGGCAATACCACGAGCGTTTATTGCCGGAGAGCCCATCACCCGCACGATTACGCTAACCGCAATAGGTGTGGTCGAGGAGCAACTGCCTGAAATTAGTCAGTATTTACCCTGAGTCGGTGAAAACCTACCCAGACCAAGCCGAAACAACAACCGTCGAAAAAGACGATACGTTGGTCGCCCAGCGCAAAGAGAGCATTGCCATCATCCCCAGTCAGGCTGGCCCAGCTGGTGATCCCAGAAGTGAGGATCCCTTGGTTTAATACGATGACGCAAAAAACAGAATATGCGGTGTTAGCAGAAAAGACACTGCAAATATTACCTGCGGCAACCCAACCAACCAGTCGCTATTCCCGTACCAGCCCAACGGCTTCAGGACGGCGCTCGGAAAGTGAGACTCACAAGAGCCAATAACGCCCAGCTGAATTCAATAATCCAAGCTATGGACGATGCCTCAATATTGGATTTGGCTCACAGTCGACTTTGTTGGTGTTGTGGGTGCTGACCTTGGTAATCTTGTGGTGGACCGACACGTTAATGCGAGTTTAAAAGCGGCGACTAGGCATGTCAGAACACTTCAGCTGATAGGAATACACACAAAGAGAACAGGCCATATGGGCGAACCTTAGAAAAAGCTATCAGATACAAACATACATCCTGTGGACACCTTCAAAACTATCTCTGCTCTGTGGCTAGCGGCACTACGTATCCAAGACAAAGAAGCACCGTTGGCAGAAAGCTTAAAAGTGTATCGACAATCAAGTCACTGGATGCGGCAGTTAATGCACACTTTTGGCCTCACGTTACTGCCAAACGGCAAAGCGAGTGGCAAAGCACAGAACGTAGCAGCAAATATTGCGTAAAACTGCGTAAAGAGCGGCAATGTATGCAAAAAACAGACAAAACATGACTTGTCGCCGCTGTATCCCGAAACTTCATACAAAGCAGGCCGATTGCATCGGCCAGAACGAGTTTTATGTGTGATAGGTACCCGTTAGAATAGCTGACACGCGGACATTCCTAGCAGTTGCAGAAAGTAACTCTGTAGGGTACGCAACAAAACACAAGCCAAAGCTGATGGTGGAATTATAAAATGTTTTCGCGAAAGCAAAATAGGCACAAGCCTCGGTCTCTAGTGACATGGCAAATAAACAGCAAGCGTTATGAAGTGTTAGTGCTGGCGCTTCATAGTGACATATTCCGTTACGCCTATCTGGCTTGTGAAAGACAAAGCGGTAGCGGAGGACATAGTACAGGAGACCTTTCTTCGCGCATGGAAGTCGTTGGATTCACTCAAAGATGAAAGAGCCGCGAAGTCGTGGTTGATCACCATATTGCGCCGCGAGAATGCCAGGCGTTTTGAACGAAAACAGATTTGACCTAGTTGATATTGATGATGTCTCGGTGATTGATGATCAGCTAACGAATGAAGTCGAAATTGAGCACAGAGAGTTACGCGCAATTATGGCGTCGTTGAGTGAAGAATACAGAGAACCACTAATGTTACAGATAGTTTTTGGCTACAGCGGTGATGAAATCGCCCAGCAGCTAAATTTAAACAAAAACACCGTGATGACACGATTATTCAGAGCACGTAATCAAGTCAAAGAAGCGTTAGATAAATCCAATGAAAATAGGGGGCGTAAAAATGGATGAATTAGAGTTTCGTCGTAGCTTATACGCTGACCCCAATTCTACAGATGAACGGGTATTAGCCGCTATCGCTAGCGACCCTAAAAAGCAGGAATTCAGCCAAGAATTAAAAGACCTAGACAAAAGCATGCAACAGGCCAGTCAAGTAGAAGTACCTGGTGATCTCGTGAACAAGCTGTTACTACGTCAAACGATGCAATCACATAGGGCGAGTAAAGTACGTAATCGTATACAGCTTGCTATGGCTGCATCTGTCGCATTTGTGGTGGGCGTAAGCTTTACCATGTGGCAGCAACAAAGTTTGTTGAATATAGCCGATCAAGCCATAGCTCATGTGTATCAAGAAGGTAGTTATGCTTTAGATGCCCAAGACAATGTGTCACTGCAGCAAGTGAATGCAAAACTGGCTCAGTTTGGTGGTGAGTTCACAGAAGAATTAGGCCAAGTGTACTACGCCAACTTTTGTGACTTCGAAAACGTCAGAAGCTTACACATGGTGATGCAAGGCGAAAATGGCAAAGTATCAGTGTTTATTGTTCCTCATGATGCCACTTATCTTGCAGAAGGTTCATCTCAAGATCGAAGATACAATAGTCAGGCTGTAGATTTGAAACGAGCGAGCATTGTTGTAGTGCAAGAAGCA
>NZ_CALSOK010000019.1:0-134168 GCF_943787955.1 uncultured Paraglaciecola sp. | reverse complement strand
AGCAGAAATACGCCAGCTTAAGGCAGAGGTCAAACGCATGACAGAAGAGCGTAACATCCTAAAGGAGGCCGCCGTGTACTTTGCAAGCGAGTCAAAGAAAAGTACACGTTCATAAAATCACGACTCCATGTTTATCGCGTTAACACCATGTTTATCGCGTTAACACCATGTGCAAGGTGTTAAATGTCCACCGCAGTGGTTTTTACGCTTGGTTGAAAGAGCCTCAATCTGATGCAGAAAAAGAAAATGTACGATTGCTTGAACGGATTAAAGCCAGTTATGTTCAAAGTGGCGGTGTGTATGGCATTCCACGCATCACACATGAGCTGCGTCGTTCGGGTGAAACATGCGGTGAAAACCGTGTGGCTAAGTTGATGAAGCAAGCCAAACTCAGAGCTAATATTGGTTATAAACGGCGCTACTTTAAGCCTTCTACGCTTCATATTGCAGCAGATAACCATCTATAGCAGCAATTTGTGGTGTGCGAGCCTGATACCGCTTGGGTTGGAGATATTACTTACATCAAGACTTAAGAGGGCTGGTTATATCTGGCTGTCGTATTGGACTTGTTCTCACGCAAAGTGATTGGTTGGTCAATGCAACCGACTATGACATCAGATATTGTGATTAAAGCACTGCTGATGGCCGTATGGCGACGACCCAAAGCAACACAGGTGATTGTTCATAGCGATCAAGGGAGCCAATATGCAAGCGGTGATTATCGAGATTTCCTAAAAGCGCATAATCTGACTCCGAGTAAGAGCAGACGAGGACATTGTCTAGATAACGCTGTGGCAGAAAGCTTTTTTCACTCTATTAAGACTGAACGTGTAAAGCGAAAAGTGTACGCAACCCGAAGTGAAGCCAAAGCAGATTTGTTTGATTACATAGAAGTGTTTTACAATCGAACTCGACTGCATAGCCATCTTGGCCATGTGTCTCCAGATGAATATGAAATCATGTATTCACAGGCAAGCTAAGTGTCTATAAAATTGGGGGAAGATCAAAAACACAAAGTTTATATAAAGAAAATAACAGTGTGAAAAAGCATAAAGCAAAAACAGAAATAACAAGCACGTTATCATAGCTTCTTAAAGGGACATCAGATTCAATACCAAAATGAGTAGCAATAACAAAAAATAAGTTATACGCAAAAATAAAACCAAGCACACAGCCAACACCACCAACTTTAGCCGATTTTGAGAAGAAATACGGCTTTAAATCTAACTGACTCTTTATAGCCCTAATTAAGATACGGATGCCCTCAAGTATGTATAACGCCCAGCTAAGCCGCCGGAACGGAGTTGATTGTTTTGTGCGAGCGTAGCGAAAAGCACAAAACGAGCAACGCAGTGGAGGTCGGTTTGAGCTGTTTGTTAAGCATTTTTACCACGCCACTGAATGAAATAGTAGATAGCAGCACCCACTAAACCTGAATATAAACATAATTTATGAAGTGCTGAGACTGATATTACACTAAGAAATGGGTTAGACAGAGTAACCGGATAAAACGGCTGGACGTCTGAATGCATAACACTATCCAATAGTACGTGACTAAAGCTACCTATGAATGCGCTTAGAAAAACAACCCACCACCTAATATTACTGTAAATGGACTTTTCTATTTGTAGTACCCAAAGGCCAAATTGCGATAAATACTTGCCCGTAAGAGCTGAAAATATTGCCAATACCGTCGCACCAACATATGTATGGGAGAAACCGTGTAAGTGCCCCTCACCGGATATAAGTACAAAGAGTGGTTGTATATCCATTACAATTTGAGTCCAACCGAAAACCATTAGACTAAAACTACCTTGTAAGATGCCCTTTAAAAATATTCCAGGCCCCATGTGTATTGGAGTAAATGGCACTCTTCTTCCTTTTAATGCTTAACGCCCAAAGCAGCGGCGCGCGTTAGCGCGTCCAGCCCGAAGGGCGATGCTGCCTTTGCTTGTTATAGGGTAACACACAGATATTCAAGGTGGCAGCTATATGCCAAGAGCTGACTATTCAGCCCTAGACTACCTCCTTGTATAAATTTATTACGCTGAACTTTTAAATCTGAATGTATGCGCCGCGCCATCAGATCTTAATGAATTGTTAAGCTGGCAGATCAAAGCTAATAAATAAAGAGGCTTAATAGCCTCTATTTTATACCTGAGACCGGTTGGGTTTAGTCAATTTTAATAATTTCATTTGATAATATTTCAGCGAGATACTTCATGCCATCAGTGGTTAGATGAGATTTATCTCTATATATTTGTTTTCCTTCAGGGGTAAGAGCTATGAACCCTCCATTTTTAGTAAGAGGAGAATACCAATCGATGAACCGAATATTTTCCTCTGCGGACACGGTATTTAGAAAGATTTCCATATTGATCTCTTTAGGTTTTTCCACATAATTAGAGAGGTTAACGTCCTTCACTGAGTCTTTGTTGATTATGCTTGGAACGGGGGCTATAAAGTTTGGTCTTGGAGAAAATAGATAAACATTTTTATTGCTGTTTCTAAAGAAATCTATCAATTCATCTAAATTCGACGCGGGTTGATTGTGCCAATTACTGCTTATAAATATATGCTTGTACTTTGACAATAACGACATGTCGAAACGCAGGGTATTCATTCTGTGAAAGTCTGGAGCTTTGGAAGAGGCTTCCTTTGGTGGTAGTGGTCTACAGCCAGCAGAGTTGAGAGTGGCAACATTTTTTGCTCCATAAGCGGAGAATAAAACTTCGGCTGCCTCTGGGCCCCAGCTATCACCTAGGTAGAATGTACTTCCCTTCAAGGCACCTGCTCCAAGTTTAAATCAGTGCTTAATTTGTACTTTGACTCGCCATTTAGAACACCTTTCTCATAGGTTTGCGCATGTCCATATATTTTTATTATCAGACTTTATATTAGCCTTAAAACTCGAGTTCACAGCGGTTGACTGCTGAATATCGTCAATTTTAATAGGGGTAGTCATTGTTGAGGTATAGATACCAATTAAGATGACAAATATTGATGAAGAAAATAGCCCGAGATTGACAAGAGACTTTCTTTTGGGCCAAAAAGATTGAGCCCTTTCCGCCTTGATTTTATGCAGCCGGCACTTCTTTTCAATTTTTTCGTGTAATACGTATGCGAAAAAAAAACGACAACACGATAGCCAGCCCCTGAATTATCAGGGTACTTCCGTAATTAATCTTTAATAGAATGATAATGGGCCAGTGGACCAAATAAAGTGAATAGGAAATCCTTCCTATATACCTGAATGGAAAGCTTGAGAGGCTAAAAATTGAGGTCTGTGTTTGTAGGCCAAATAAAATTAAGAACGAAGCTATCGTTGGGGTAATCATATTAATCAGGATTGACCCACTATCTCCGCTGACCAGACATACCAGCGCAAGAAAAGACAGGATGCCAACTATGAAAGATGATTCTCGCAGATAAATGTGCCCCTTCACGCCTGAAAGGTAGAAAGCCAATGCGCCGGCCGAAAATTGAAATATTCTAGAAGGCATTAGATAAAAGCTTGCTGATGGACCGGTGGTATCTATCATATAGAGCAAGGCAATACTTAGTAGAAGTAGTGCGATCAAAGCTTTTAAGGCGTACCGAGGCCGCCTAATGGCAACCACGTATAGAATGGCAGGCCAAATCAGATAAAACTGCTCTTCTACTGAAAGGGACCAAAAGTGCAAGAAAGGGTTAACGGAAAGCTCGTCAGACCAGTAACCGCTACTAAGATAAAAGTTTATATTTGCAAACGAAAAAATTGAAGATAAGGCTGATATGTAAAAATCGTCATTTGTTAGTTGGTTGGCGAAGACTTCAAATAATACTATGGTGGCTAATATTGTGACGGCTGATGCAGGGATTAATCGATGAAACCGATTTAAATAGAAATCTAATAGTTGCCCTTTCACCCCTCCTGAGATCAATACCTTGGATACAACATATCCTGAAATAACAAAGAAAAGATCAACACCTAGAAAGCCGCCTGGCAATAGATTCTCATCAACATGAAAAATTAATACCGCAAGCACAGCTATTGCCCTTAATCCTTCTAAATCCTTTAGGAAACTGTCACTTCTTTTGCTTGTCATTATAGGCCCATCTAAAAAGACGAATATTTTTATATTAAAATTCAACGCATGTATGGAAAATATGCAGCCGACATGAAGGAATTGCTATTCTAATGACCGCTTTAGGTCAATTACGGACTAGCTTCACCCTATAACGCCTTTAACAACAGCACGCCTCAGCGTGTCTGTCTGTTTGAACTTGTTAGTGCTTTTTGCTGGGTAACATAATCATCTAGAAGCTGCCTAATCAATTTTTTGATACTGCATATCATGTTGATTGGCTTGGTCTTTAAAGAAGTTGATGCTCTCAGTGCTAAGAGAGATCGTAATCTTTGTGCTTCTATTACGAAGAGAAAGTTCTTGAGGTGTCGGTAGAAAATCCGAAACCAGCTCTAAATTATTTAGCCGTTCGTTGCTATATTTTATTTTCTTGTTCATAAATCTTTTTACCTTTGCGCCAGTAGCCTGCGCCGAAGATTCTTATGCGATTTTTTTCGATACGTAAAAACGTACCGCCAGAATACCCTTCAGAAGTTTGGTCATACCCAAAAACAATAATATCGTTTCTCCTCATCACCATGTCCTAGATCTTCAGCAATAATGCGATTTTCATCAAAAAATGCGAATTGGGCCTCTGCAAACGAAACGGCATGCTTTAGCTGATTTTCACCATCCTTTGTGTCATCCCATTCAAAACTTGAATCGCTCATGCGCTGATATTGCCATAAATATGGCTAAATAGCCATACCGAAACCAAGACAGCACTAACGCTTCACATCACCGGCAGCAAAAAGCAGAGCGACGGAGGAGCGGCGCTTTTTGCTGTCCGAGTGCATGTGATTGTAATGCTGTGGAATTTGGGAAACGGTATCCAAATTGCTTAAGGTCAAGAACTGTTGTGGTTGAATTAACCGGACACTTCAATAAAGGATTATAATCCTGTTAATTGAGGTGAATATGACTAAACGAACAAATAAACATTATCCCGCAGAATTTAAACAAGAAGCGGTCGCTCTGGTAATAGAGCAAGACTATCCAATCGTACAAGCTGCTGCATCTTTAGGTGTGACAGACAAACTACTTTACAACTGGGTAGCTAAGCATAAGAAACAGGCACTAGGTGATGCATTATCTGGTGATGAACGGGCAGAGTTAATTCAGCTCAGGAAAGATAGTAAACGTCTACAAATGGAGCGTGAAATCCTAAAAAAGGCCAGTGCCTTCTTCGCGAAAGAAATGAAGTAAGATATTCTTTTATAAGTGAGCTTGATGCTAAGTATCCGGTGTCAGTTGCTTGTAAAGTGATGGAAGTGAGTTCGTCAGCATACTACGCATGGCTAAAAAAACCTGGTGAACTCATTAGCGCTCAAATGCTAAGACTGTATCGACGAGCCAAAGCATTATTCAAGGCAAGTCGAAACAGTTTAGGCAGCAGAGAGCTTGCTAAAGCACTACGCAAAGAAGGCTTTGAAATAACGCGGTATCGCGCCATTAAGTTAATGGAACGGCTTAAATTAGTTGTGACTCAGCGAATAGCTTATAAAGTGACAACCAAGCGCAAACACAGTGATGCTGTGGCTGACAACTTGCTAAATATGAATTTCAATCCTGTTGGACCCAATCAAATTTGGGCGGGTGATGTGTCCTATTTAAAGACTGGTGAGGGCTGGTTGTACTTAGCCATTGTCATGGATTTGTATTCACGCCGGATTGTGGGCTGGCATATATCAAAACGCATGACGCGTGATTTGGTCGAGCAAGCACTGACAAAGGCTCATAATTTACGCAAGCCAGCAAAGGTTTGGTGTTTCACAGTGACAGAGGCTCTCAGTACACGAGTAAAGGCTTTAGAAATCTACTGTCGCGATTAGAGTGTCGAGCTAGTATGGGAGATGTTGGAGCTTGCTGGGATAATGCTGTTGTGGAGCGCTTCTTTGGAAGTTTAAAGCATGATTGGTTGTTTAAAGTACCGCAGCCCACTCGAACACATATGCGAGAAGATGTTGCTAGGTACATGAAATATTATAATGTTGAGCGACTACATTCAGCTAATTTGGATCAATCGCCAATTGAATTTGAAAACTCCTTTAGAAAAGTGTCCGGTTGGACTTGACCAGAACAGACCCAACAATACAGGCATCCAAGTATCCCAGCTATAATTTCACCACTTTCTTCAATCTTATAATTGAGATTTATAAATGGATCAATCTGAGAGAACGGAACTTTCTCAGCATTAAATTTAACTAAACCATCCACTATGGTTTTAGCGTCACCTGTCTCGCATTCAATAATATTCATCAGCTATCTCGAGTGCATATATTACGCGTGAAATATAACGCCTAGTGAATGGACAGTATGTGGCGAAGCCACGGGTTATGCTGTCCAGCCGCAGGCGATCATTGACCGTTTTGTTATGCATTTTTGGCACATAGTTTATTCTACTGCCTTAAGTTTGTTGAAAGCTATATACAAAAGCCACAGAACAGAACCAGCTGACGCTATAGCAGAGCCCCAAAATATAAGCCCTAAGAATTTTGGCAGCAACGTATCGGGACAGCCCCACATGCAGAGCGGCCCATAAATTATAAAGCTTGCTCCACAAATAAATAATGCCACTAACAATGAAGCTGCCGGTTTACGCAAAACCCCTAATTTCTCCATATCTCTCTATGATGCATAACGCCGCCAGCACGGGACGGCGAAGCGGTATTGTATGTTAATGGAGCGTCAGCGTAATGCATAAAATACCAACGTAACTTTGGCGGTCCTTTTGACTGGCCTTGTTATATTTTACACTGGATTATGAGGCTGCAATACAATCACGTGTTGCTTATTGTTAGTACTTTGTTTGGTGCTTTATTTAGGTAATAATTTTCATTAAACTCTGAGTGAATCGACTAAATTTAAATGTAAAGTTTAGATATCCTTCTTTGAATATATTATCCTTATAAAATGGAAGCGAGAAACATTTTTTTAGTAGGGAGTCATGGCTTAGCATCGATGCTACAGCATGCTCTTTATATGGATGAGTAATAATATACACTTTAGGTAAGCCAGAAAGATAAGTCGCTCGTTTATAGTCTATTTTGTTATATCTTGATACGTGTATGTAGTATTCTGTTATGCCGTTCCATCTGTTTAATACTTTCGCCAAGTCAAAGTTTTTTTTAATACTTTCTGGCAGTTCGTTAAACTTCGCTAGCATCTTTTTGTGCGAATGTAGAATAGGGTCCTTCTGTCTTTTTACTTCGTTATAGCTCAAATAAGGGTATGGAGCGAAAGCCACCACTTGATCAGCGTCAAGGAGATGCCCAAGGAGCAATGCAGTATGGGCTCCCGCAGATACACCTGTAACGATTAAGGATTTGTAATTATTCTCAGAAATTACACTTTTAATATAGAGCAATAAGTCATCAAAACTTACGAAATCAGGATAAACACCTGCCAATGTTTTCATCTTTGTAGTATCTGATATTACAATTCTACTTGCATATTCCAATCCAGATTTTTTGAAAAAATCGTCTACAGGGAGGCTCAACTTGTTCCCATAACCAGTGACAGCGACAACAAGAGTATCTGATGTATTCAGTATTTTTATTACAGGCACTATAGTCTCTCATGTAAAATATAACGCCTTAATAACTGGCGTGTAGGTTAGTGTTATTTTTGCGCCTTTTTCTTTTGCAAAAATGATGACAACCGTAATACGTCCAGTTGATTAACTTGTTAAATATATTTTCCCAAGCAATATTCATAAACCTCATATTCAAGTCTGTTTAATTCTATAAATTGATCTTTAAAATTTTCTGGAATTTTTTGATCTCTATCTGTTTTATTTAAACTGGGAGTATCATTCATGAATTCAAATCCAAGTTTATTCGCTATCCGCTCAAGTGATTGGTCTAATTTTTCAGTTATTCCTATCTCTATAAAATATTCCTCACAAATATCTTTATAGTTTTCTAGTGTAACTTCTCTAGGGAAATGATTTAACATATTAGGCTTGGTACTTCTTAGGTATGTCTCAATATCTGATTTAGGAACTCTTGATTTGTCTTTCCAATTACCACCAACTTTTGAAACGAAAAAATAATGTGAAATTATAAGCTCATATGGATCTCTTAATATTGTGACAAATTGATTGGCTAATGGATAATAATCTTTCACACCAAATTTTCTTAATTTATTAAAGTGCCCATGTAAACATAGAGGATCTTTAGAACTGTTTAGTTTACATATGTCAATTTTTTCAGGCATTAACTGAAGTGGTCAAGTCATTTTGGCCACGGGTTTGTAGTATTTTCGATACCGATATTCCGATTCATTTGGTGTCAATCCACCATTATATGAATGCGGCCTAAACTCACTGTAATAGCCAATAATATAATCATTGATACCGTGCTTAGCTTCACTAAAACTACAATAGCCAGTTGTTGGTATCCATTCTGTTTTTAAGCTTCTAAAAAAGCGTTCCATTGGACTATTATCCCAGCAGTTTCCTCGTCGGCTCATACTTTGCGTTAATCGATATCGCCATACTAGCTGCCTAAATTGGCGACTTGTGTAGTGACTTCCTTGATCGCTATGGTACATCACCTCTTTAGGTCTTCCACGACTTTCAAATGCCATGGTCAACGCCTGACAGGTTAAATTACTATCAGGCGAATGACTCATCGCCCAACCAACGGGTTTTCTTGCAAATAAATCCATGACGACCGCTAAGTAAGCCCATCGGTTGCCTGTCCAAATATACGTCACATCGCCGCACCACAATTGATTAGGCTCAATGACGGCAAATTGCCTATCCAATATGTTCGGGATAGCCACATGCTCTTTAGTCGCCTTCTTGTAGGCATGTTGCGGTAGTTGGCAACTGACTAAATTCAACTTCTTCATGATATTACTGGCACGATAACGAGATAAAGGGAAACCATTGTCGGTTGCCATAATCGCTATCGTTCTTGCGCCCGCTGAGCCGTTGCTTTGCCGATGCACTTCTTTCACCTGGCCGTACAATTTAGCGACCTCTGGTGATAAGCGTCTATCTCGCCCAAGCCAATATTTGTAGGTGCTGCGGTGGACTCCAAATACCTCACATAGCACTTTTATCGAATAACGGCGTTCATCACTCTGACTCAGTTTCTCTACTAGAGAGAGTTGTTCATGGAGTCCGACATCAACAGAGCGGTAGCCTTTTTTAATATTTCCTTCTCAAGCTCAGCTCGCGCAAGCTTCTTCTTTAAATCCTTTATTTCTAGCTGGTCAGGCGTCATTGGGGTTTGCTCAACTCTCACGCCTTTACGTTCTTGTTGAAGTTGTTTTACCCACTTTCCTATCGTTGAAAAACCAACCCCCATTGCCTTAGCGGCTTCGTCGTGAGTGTAACTTTGATCAACAACCAGTTGTGCTGTTTCCAATCTAAATTCAGGACTAAAAGTCCGTCTTGTTCTTTTGCTCATCTTTGGCACCTAATCTTGCTATGCAAATAGCATAACATCTCTAGTTAGGTGGCCAAATTAACTATGCCACTTCAAACCCTTCTTGTTCATTATAATAGTGCTGGTGAAAGTTATCACCAAACCAAGACTTAAAAATTTCTTTGCTTGAACTCCCCGCAGCTTTAGGTATATGAATAACAATCAAAGGTTGATTTGAATCGTAATATCTCATTTTTATCCTTATATTTAACGCCCTAATAATGGGCAAAAAATTGTTGGCTAAAATGTTGAGGAACGAAAACAGCCAACTGTTTTTTGTCCTTATTAATTAGCTTGTTATGTGCTATGGCTAACAATTTAGTGTATGCAAAAAATAACCACTCGATTTTTCGAAACGTATGCTTGGTACAGATAATTTTTCCCCATTTATAATGATGTTGAGGTTTTCGATAGTTAGTACTTTAAAATCCTTGTTAGGTAACAAGATAGATTCAAAGTACTCATCTTCTGAAGTATCTAAATTATTTTTCATGATAGACCCAGCATGATACTCGGCTGTTTGATAATCATCGCCTCGGCTTACAACCCGAGCAAAGGAACTTATAGTTAAATCAATACTTGTATCTTCAGCGACTGCAATAATGGATTGTTGTGGCCAAATTACCTCGGTGCCTTCTGGTATTGTGAATATAACAGAGAAAAAACGTTTCTCTCCATATATACGAATTGAAAACTTGGCAATCACATCCTTAAAGTTCAATACCAGAGTATTATCTGCGCCGACCTCTCCTCTACAGGATTCCTTCTCAACAGAGCCACCGTCTGCACTTGGGAAGTAAAAGTCCTCGTTAATAACAGCACAAGAGCAAAGAGCTAACAAGGTTAATAAAGCAATCAGTATTTTCAAATCAACCTCCTGGCACATAACAGTTTATTATGCGTTTTATTGCACTGCATTCAATTCTCTAAACTATCTACTTTCTGCTAAAAGCAGTCATCTTACTCTTGCTGATGTTCAAATCGGTTACGACCTTTTTGCTTTGCCTGATATAGCAATTTATCGGCAGCTTCGATGAGTATTGATGAATGTGTTTCTTCTATAGGAATGATAGTGCTAACTCCAGCGCTAATCGTAACTATATCACCGACAGTGGAAAGTTCATGTGGAAGCTTCTGTTGCTTGACTGCACTGAAACATTGCTCGGCTAATTGGCGCGCTTGTGTTTCGTTTGTTGCGGGAAGCAACAAAAAAAACTCTTCACCACCGTATCGGCCAAATAAATCCATTGCCCGCTTTGATACCCCGCATAATGCCTTTGCAACCTGCTTCAGACACTCATCACCTCGCTGATGCCCGTAAAAATCGTTGTACTGCTTAAAATAATCAATATCGAACATTATTAATGACAACGATGACCTGTCTCTTTGAGCGCGTTTCCATTCTCTATCCAGAGTTTGATCAAACATTCTTCTGTTAGCGATTCCGGTCAATCCATCCTGAAATGAAAGCTGTTCCATTTCTTTGTAAAGGCGCGCGAGTTCCTCTTCTGCTTGTTTGTGATCAGTAATATCTTCAACACTCGACCAAATGTATCTCTCACCTTCTATTTCTACAATCTGACCCGATAACCGTACAGGAATAAAATGACCGTCCGCATGAATATACTCCTTCTCATAGGGGCCGTATCTTCCTGTCTTTTCTAGACTCTCCACTTGAGCCTTTTCTTGCGATGCATACTTCTCTGGAGTGATTTGCCAATAGGTGAGTGTTAGCGCCTCCTCAATCGTCCTTCCTAGTAATTCAGCAAATGCGCTATTTACATCAACTAAGTTTCCGTTCATTCGGCACAATGCTAGCCCAATAACAGTTTTTTCGAAGAGCATGCGGCTATAATTTTCACTTAGTTGCACAGTTTCTTACGCTCCTTCGATAAATTCATTCGAATGTCCTAATATCTGGTGCGGATCGAAAACTAATATTCATATACACATAACGCTTCAAAGCACAGACGCGCGCTTATTGCGCGTCTGAGTGGCTTTGTTTGTTAGTATTTGTTTTAAACAGATTTTAGATCTTCCATAACCAGAAGTAAGAATGTAGCAATTGGGCCCAGTAGCAAAGAAATTAAAAACCAATTTAAGCCTTTGCGACCTTTACCTTGCGCTAAACCTGCATTGATTAAAGCTAGGGTTCCCCAGCCAACGAAGTATGAGCCTGAACTTGAAATGGTTTCCATAATTTGAGATATCCTTAATGAATACTAACTTTAAGCTTTGGGGCGCAGGCACGGGGCTATAATCGCGAAGCGGCCTCGTGTATGCGTCCCAACGACCGAAGGGAGTGCCAACAGCGTTTTGTTAGAACTGCGTCTAAACAGCACAGTATTCTTTTGCTTGTTCATAGTTTTGTGCGTCTTCAATATAAAAGTCTAGCTGTACGGTACGGATGATAGGAGCTTTGCTGTGGTTGTAATTTGTAGGCTCCCAAGTCCAATTTCTTAATGCCGCCTTTGAAGGTGTGACAAAAGCTTTAGTTGGATAGCTTTCCAACAATACAGAATTAACAGTATTGCACATAGAGTCTATTGTGATTTGAAATCGAGAACAGCCTGCAATTTTATTTTTTGCTACGGAAACAGGATATTTGGGAGTAACCAGTCGTAATGCAACCCAATACTTCTCTGCTTCCTCTTTACTTTGAGTTAGGTTTATTGCGCCAGAGTCTGTTGTGGTTGAATTAACCGGACACTTCAATAAAGGATTATAATCCTGTTAATTGAGGTGAATATGACTAAACGAACAAATAAACATTATCCCGCAGAATTTAAACAAGAAGCGGTCGCTCTGGTAATAGAGCAAGACTATCCAATCGTACAAGCTGCTGCATCTTTAGGTGTGACAGACAAACTACTTTACAACTGGGTAGCTAAGCATAAGAAACAGGCACTAGGTGATGCATTATCTGGTGATGAACGGGCAGAGTTAATTCAGCTCAGGAAAGATAGTAAACGTCTACAAATGGAGCGTGAAATCCTAAAAAAGGCCAGTGCCTTCTTCGCGAAAGAAATGAAGTAAGATATTCTTTTATAAGTGAGCTTGATGCGAAGTATCCGGTGTCAGTTGCTTGTAAAGTGATGGAAGTGAGTTCGTCAGCATACTACGCATGGCTAAAAAAACCTGGTGAACTCATTAGCGCTCAAATGCTAAGACTGTATCGACGAGCCAAAGCATTATTCAAGGCAAGTCGAAACAGTTTAGGCAGCAGAGAGCTTGCTAAAGCACTACGCAAAGAAGGCTTTGAAATAACGCGGTATCGCGCCATTAAGTTAATGGAACGGCTTAAATTAGTTGTGACTCAGCGAATAGCTTATAAAGTGACAACCAAGCGCAAACACAGTGATGCTGTGGCTGACAACTTGCTAAATATGAATTTCAATCCTGTTGGACCCAATCAAATTTGGGCGGGTGATGTGTCCTATTTAAAGACTGGTGAGGGCTGGTTGTACTTAGCCATTGTCATGGATTTGTATTCACGCCGGATTGTAGGTTGGCATATATCAAAACGCATGACGCGTGATTTGGTCGAGCAAGCACTGACAAAGGCTCATAATTTACGCAAACCACCAAAAGGTTTGGTGTTTCACAGTGACAGAGGCTCTCAGTACACGAGTAAAGGCTTTAGAAATCTACTGTCGCGATTAGAGTGTCGAGCTAGTATGGGAGATGTTGGAGCTTGCTGGGATAATGCTGTTGTGGAGCGCTTCTTTGGAAGTTTAAAGCATGATTGGTTGTTTAAAGTACCGCAGCCCACTCGAACACATATGCGAGAAGATGTTGCTAGGTACATGAAATATTATAATGTTGAGCGACTACATTCAGCTAATTTGGATCAATCGCCAATTGAATTTGAAAACTCCTTTAGAAAAGTGTCCGGTTGGACTTGACCAGAACACCAAAACTCTGTCCAAACAAAGAATGTTTTGGTAACTTTTTACCGGAATTCCCGAAAAGCCAAGGAGTCCTGTCAGACTTTGCGTGCCATGAATCAATTCTACCCTTGTAGTTGTTAAGTTCATTGTATGCCTTGTTTTTATCGTCGAATGCCTCAGATAAGGGTTCTTTTAACTCAGAGAGACTCTCAAAAAGTAATTTTTTCTTCGAAAAAAGCTCCTCCTTCTTAGCATAAATCTCATTAAGCTCTTTCTTATAATTCCTCAGGAAGAACGAAAGCAAATGTTGTGTTTTATTTGCCTCTGCTTCGTGTCGCTTATTATTATTTTCTTTTTCGAGTATTGATGCATTGAATTTCGAGTTTGCTTCAGACTCTATCTTTTCAAGTAATTTCGATTTTTCAATATTTAGATGTTTTGTCGAAAACCGTCTTTGTGCCTGCCGTTCATGCTCGTCGCGTTGCTGGCGCTCATACCGAGGAGAATCCAGATGTATTCTTGTATCCTGAAAAAAACGTTTAATCCGATCAAACATCTGATGTCTTTATAGCCTAACGCCACATTAAGAGGAAATTTATAGTTGGCTAAAATAAGCGACGCAGGAGCAAAAGCCAACTGTTTTTTGTCCTTGTTTAATTTCTTGATATGTTTATAGGGACACGCCAAAATTAATAAAGCTCTAGCCTCGTATTCTGTATTTTTATAAATACGGTTTATCACAAGGTAAAAGGCATAACACAAGGAAAATTAGAAAGCTGATAATAAGAATAAGGGTAATATAAATTTAAAGCATTGCTAGAGCAAAAATTAATATGTTCAATTTCCCCCTCTTCATGGTCTTTTATTAAATGATACAATTCCACCTCTGCATTTTGTAATAGGTTAATATGGCTAGATCCTTTATTTTTATTATTGAAGTGTATATTCAAATTGTTTAAATAATATAACGGATACATATTATAAAGGGAGTAGCTAACGGGATTATATCTTTTCAACTCCAATGGCTGAAAGCCATTATTATCTATTTGTTTTTTAAGACGTTCTGAATAAGACTGCTCAAGAATACAAGAAGCCACCTGTGATTTATTAACTGCCAGACCAATGTAGCATAACAAGACATCTACCCATGAGCCCCTATTGTTTTCTCTTAAAATTTCATTAAACCCACTAAGTGAAGACAGTATCCATTTTGCAAATTGTACTAGCCAAGAAACAACCTCTTTTTCTATTACATACCCCATTTTATGCTTTAACAGAGCAATCGCATCAAATAATAATATAAGCCACCTAGAATCAATAATGCCATGTCCCTTGTTAGCTCCACTCCATGGCCTAATTTGCGCATATATCATGTGTGGGTTCATTCTGGTATTTTGATCAACAAACCAAATATTCAATTGCATGTGAATATACTCAATATACTTTTTATCATTATTTTTGATGCTTGCTAATACTAATAAATGAATTCTCGCGCACAATTGTGCCAATTTAGGTTTATCTGAACGTTCAGCTAGAAATGGATTTGAACGGCTATCCCTATATTCAGCTTTAACTGTACTTTTTTTCATTGGATGTTCATTATTAATTTGCCAATAATAAGGAGCAAATGAAATATAATTTTGAGGATTAATACAAAGTGTATCTAAGTGTTTTTTGGTAATATTTAGATAAGGTTTGGTTAATAACTCATCAGCTTCATCAATTAACAATGATGATTCAACTTGGTTAATATTATTTGAATATTGTTCCGCAAGACTTTGAAAGTATGAATGTGAAAAGTACTCTTTAGTGTCATCAATATTAGATAATATTTTACGGCATGAACTCCGATAATTAAACAATACCCTCTTAAACGAATAACTATTATGTAGATTTTTAAAAGTTACAAAGTTCAATTGATTTCCTTTTACTTCGGCTTGTAAATAAATTGATAGCAAAAAACATAACGCCCAGCTAAGCCGCCGGAACGAAGTTGATTGTTTTGTGCGAGCGTAGCGAAAAGCACAAAACGAGCAACGCAGTGGAGGTCGGTTTGAGCTGTTTGTTAAGCATTTTTACCACGCCACTGAATGAAATAGTGATAGCAGCACCCACTAAACCTGAATATAAACATAATTTATGAAGTGCTGAGTCTGATATTACACTAAGAAATGGGTTAGACAGAGTAACCGGATAAAACGGCTGGACGTCTGAATGAATAACACTATCCAATAGTACGTGACTAAAGCTACCTATGAATGCGCTTAGAAAAACAACCCACCACCTAATATTACTGTAAATGGACTTTTCTATTTGTAGTACCCAAAGGCCAAATTGCGATAAATACTTGCCCGTAAGAGCTGAAAATATTGCCAATACCGTCGCACCAACATATGTATGGGAGAAACCGTGTAAGTGCCCCTCACCGGATATAAGTACAAAGAGTGGTTGTATATCCATTACAATTTGAGTCCAACCGAAAACCATTAGACTAAAACTACCTTGTAAGATGCCCTTTAAAAATATTCCAGGCCCCATGTGTATTGGAGTAAATGGCACTCTTCTTACTTTTAATGCTTAAGAGTTTATTAGTCGGAAATCGGATTAAGCGCGGATTCAATTCGACTTAAAACTTCCGAAAAAGTAAAAATATAATTTATCGTTTCATAGTCTTAGCGCATATGAAAGTCATTTTCAGGATGTTTCTGACAAGTGGAAACCGCTATTCCGGTTAAATACGAAATTTCATAAAAATATGCTTTGACTTTAAGCCCATATCTAACAATAACCTACAAGAGAAATATGATAACAAGTGCCACACATTTTGCGTGAGTTCCCCATAAAACATTGGCAATATTTCAAATATTTATTATAACTGTATATATATACAGTTAATTGAGATATTTTAATGTCAGCCTTTATCGAGTCAATTCGCTTAGAAATTCGTACCCGTCACTACAGCCTAAAAACAGAAAAAACCTATCTGTATTGGTGTCGGCATTTTATTCGTTTTAATAATTTAAAACATCCAAATACGATGGCTAATGTTGAAATAGAGCGTTTCCTAAATCATCTGGCAATAAATCGTGGTGTTAGCGCAGCAACGCAAAACCTAGCGCTTTGCGCCATTGTTTTTATGTATAAACGTGTTTTGAATACAGAATTAGTGGATTTGAAATATCGATATGCCAAAGCCCCTAAAAATTTGCCGACCGTTTTAAGTGCTGATGAGGTCAAGGCGGTGCTTAGTTACCTTAAAGGGAAGTATTGGTTGGTCACGGCAATATTATACGGTTGTGGCTTGCGAATAAGTGAGGCATTGAGGATCCGCATAAAAGATATTGATTTTAGCCACCATTCTATTTTTGTGTTTCGCGGTAAAGGTGGTAAGGATCGCTATACCTTATTACCTGATTCGTTATGCAGTGCTATCAAACAACAGATTGATTTAAGCATTAGAATGCATGCTCAAGACCTAAAAGATGACTATGGATTGGCTTCTCTGCCCCCATCATTAATGCGCAAATACGGGAATGCAGCAAAACAAACTAGTTGGCAATATCTTTTCCCTTCTATCAATAGGTGCGTGCACCCCATAGATGGGTATATAAGCAGGCATCACATTCACGAATCGTCTTATTCAAAAGCGTTAAGAGCTGCGGTTAGGCAAAGCGGTATATTAAAAAGAGTCACTGCCCACACTTTCCGGCACTCATTCGCCACTCGACTTTTACAGACTGGTAACGATATTCGAACTGTTCAGGAATTACTTGGTCACAGTGATTTGCGTACTACCGAAATTTACACGCACGTTATTGGCAATAGACGGGCAGGCACAATAAGCCCCATTGATTTACCCGAACAGCGCGTTATCTGCTAGCAATACCAATCCCTTGGTATTGCTAAAAAAGATCCAATAACAAGATGCTATTCAAGTAATGCAATATCCACAATATCAAGCAAGCTACGATCCACTATCAATTTTTTGGCATTCTCAATATCCGGTGAAAAGTATCGGTCTTTGTCGTAAAAAGATACTTTTGTACGTAAAAGGGCTTTCACTGATTTGAGTTTGTCACTGGTTTCAAGCGGTGCTCTAAAGTCTAATCCTTGGCTAGCCGCCAACCATTCTATGGCTAAAATACCCGCTACGTTGTCAAAAATATCCCATAAACGTCTCCCCGCAAAGGTGGCCATAGAGACATGGTCCTCTTGATTAGCCGATGTGGGCAATGAATCGATTGATGCAGGGTGCGCGAGGGTTTTATTTTCGCTGGCAAGGGCGGCACTGGTGACTTGTGCGATCATAAAACCCGAATTCACCCCACCGTTATCCACTAAAAAGGGCGGCAGTCCACTTAGGTGCGAGTCAATCAATAACGCCATACGTCTTTCAGACAAGGCACCAATTTCAGATAAGGCAATGGCTAACATGTCTGAGGTCATAGCAACGATTTCAGCGTGAAAATTACCACCTGAGAGGATATCGCCACTGTCGGCAAACACTAATGGATTATCGGATACGCCATTCGCTTCTACTACAAGCGTCTGTGCGGCAAAACGCATGTGTTGCAAACAAGCTCCCATCACTTGGGGTTGGCATCTTAGTGAATAGGGATCTTGGACTTTTGCACAGCCTTCGTGAGAGTGGCCAATAGCCGATTCTTTTAATAAACCTCGATAAGCTGCCGCCACATCAGTTTGTGCTTGATGGCCGCGCACCTCATGAATGCGTTCATCAAATGGCACTCTAGAGCCAAGCGCTGCCTCCACACTTAATGCACCTATGGCAACACTGCAATTTAAAGCATTTTCGGCACAAAATAGCCCTTTTAAGGAAAAGGCAGTAGACGCCTGTGTCCCGTTAAGTAAGGCTAGCCCTTCTTTCGGCGCTAACGCAATTTTCTCAAGTCCTGCTATTTTTAAAGCATGCTCTGCTGATATTCGGGTACCTTGATAAATGACTTCGCCTTCCCCCAGTAATACCACACTCATATGTGCCAGAGGGGCTAAGTCACCCGAAGCTCCCACAGAGCCTTTTTCAGGAATAGCAGGGTAGATTTCCTTGTTATACAAGGTGATCAGGGCTTCGATGACTTGAAGACGAATACCTGAATACCCACGGGACAGCGAATTTATTTTAAGCAATAACAACAAACGCACTACATCTTCAGACATAAAATTGCCAATACCCGCGGCATGCGACAACACGATACTGCGTTGCAAAAGCTCTAACTCCGACACATCAATTTTAGTGTTAGCTAATAAACCAAAACCGGTGTTGATCCCATACACAGTTCTGTCTTGTTCAATGACTTCCAACACCACCTGTTCTGCTTTATGGATAGCTTCATGGGCATCGGGTGACAAAGCAATAGGGATATGCTGACGATGCACGTCTCTTAATTGCGATAGGGTGAGTTGACCCGGTTGAATAACAATTCGCTGCATTATTGGTGTCCTTGTTTTTCTATCACTTCATCTTTTACCTTTTCTAACATGGGTAGGTCTAAGTTGTGTTTCTGCGCACACTCTTTGGCTAGGTCATAACCCGCGTCAGCATGACGCATGACGCCGGTAGCGGGGTCGTTGTGTAACACTCTGGCGATACGCTTGGCAGCGTCGTCGGTGCCATCACACAGAATGACCACACCAGAATGTTGACTGAAACCCATGCCTACACCACCACCATGATGCAGACTTACCCAGGTTGCGCCACCAGCGGTATTGAGCATTGCGTTGAGTATTGGCCAATCAGATACCGCATCAGAGCCATCTAACATGTTTTCAGTTTCACGATTAGGTGAAGCAACTGAACCTGAGTCTAGATGATCGCGGCCAATCACAATGGGCGCGGATAGTTCACCTGTTCTGACCATTTCATTAAAGGCCAAACCAAGCATTTGCCTTTCACCCAGGCCCACCCAACAAATACGAGCGGGTAAACCCTGAAATTGAATACGCTCTCTGGCCATATCTAACCATTGATGTAAGTGTGCATTATCTGGAATAAGCTCTTTTACTTTTGCATCGGTTTTATAGATATCCTCTGGATTGCCAGATAATGCTACCCAACGAAATGGGCCAATGCCTTGGCAAAACAGGGGTCTGATGTAGGCTGGCACAAACCCTGGGAAATCAAAGGCATTTTTTACGCCTTCTTCTAATGCCATTTGGCGGATGTTGTTACCGTAATCCAGCGTCACCGCACCTTTAGATTGCAGATCTAACATGGCTTTAACCTGTACAGCCATGGATTGTTTAGCGGCTTTGACAACTGCAAACTCATCAGATTGACGCATGCTTTGTGCTTGAGTCAGACTCCAGCCTTGAGGTAAGTATCCATTTAATGGATCGTGCGCGCTGGTTTGGTCTGTCACCACATCAGGCGTCACATTACGTATGACCAATGCTGGAAAAACATCTGCAGCGTTGGCTAATAAACCAATAGAAACCGCTGCTCCTGCCACATTCGCCTCGTGTAATAACGCAAGAGCATGGTCTAAGTCTTGGGCTTTTTTATCTAAGTACCCTGTTTTTATCCGAAAATCGATGCGACTTTCGTCCACATCAATGGCCAACATGGAAAAACCAGCCATAGTGGCAGCAAGGGGTTGCGCACCTCCCATCCCACCCAAGCCACCGGTTAATATCCAGCGGCCTTTCGCCTCACCATTAAAGTGTTGTTTTGCCACACTCACAAAAGTTTCATAAGTGCCCTGCACTATGCCTTGTGAACCGATGTATATCCAAGATCCAGCCGTCATCTGCCCATACATCATCAGGCCTTGTTTATCTAAGGCATTAAAATGTTCCCAATTTGCCCAGTGTGGTACTAGGTTTGAGTTAGCAATAATTACCCGGGGTGCATTTTCGTGAGTAGGAAACACACCAACAGGCTTACCACTTTGTATAAGCAATGTTTCATCCGTATTCAGGCGTTTGAGTACTTCAACAATTTTGTCGTAACTCTGCCAGTCTCTAGCGGCGCGCCCAATGCCACCATACACCACCAGACTCTGGGGATGCTCGGCCACTTCCGCGTCAAGGTTATTCATTAACATTCTAAGAGGCGCTTCTGTCTGCCAACTCTTAGCGTTGAGTTGATTGCCTCTAGGTGCGCGGATAATGCGACTGGGTTCATGACGATTCATAAAAATGTCCTAATGTGCAGGATGAAAATCAAGGTGTCCGCCAATTCGATAGCGGTTACCTGGATGATATAAACGGGCATAACTCACTATGCCTTTGCTTGAATAAGTGCGGCGACTCATTTTCAAACAGGGTTGAGTGATATCAATAGCCAACACAGCGGCTAATTCTTTATCGGGCGATATAGCTTCAACAGAATGATCGGCCTGAGTGAGAGGCGCTACTTTGCTCAAATAATGATTGGCGGTAGTCTGAGTAAAGTCTTGTTGGATATATTCGGGCGCTAAGGCAGGATTAACCAAGCGGTCTTCTAATTGAATAATCAGACCATTTTCCATATGCACGACTTTAGTTTGAAAAATCACACTGTTGACTGCCACTCCTAACCACACACTTTGTCGTTCAGATGCATGTAGTGTATCCACACCTAACACTTTGTTTGAATAACGATGCCCACGCTGGGTGATCTCGTCGTCTATACTGCGTATTTCAAGAATCGAACTCATGGGTCTGCTGTCAGAAACAAAGGTACCGATACCTTGAGAACGGGCTAAAGTCCCTTCATTCACTAACTCGGTCAAAGCGCGGCGAGCGGTCATACGACTCACGCCAAAACTGGCTGCCAACTGATTTTCTGACAGTACTTTGTCACCCGGGCGCATGTCGCCAAGTTCAATTTTGTCTAATAATGCAGACTTAATTTGGACAAATCTGGCTTGCACCGAAGATTTATTATTCATCATCAACCACTTCAGTATGTAAGAATAAATTGATATTAATACACTTGTACATACTTGTATATACAAGTATGTACAAGTAAACTCATGTGCAGATAAAAAAAAGGGTACAGGCTATGACTAAGCAATGTGACGTAGTAATAGACAATGTGCGCATTGCTTCGATGCAAAAAAATGGCAACACCTATGGCATTCTCACTGGATCTTCGGTCGCCATAAAAAACGCTAAAGTACTTGCCATATTCGATGCATCAGAAGAATCATATGAATCGACTCAAAAATACGATGGCGAAAATAAGTGGTTACTTCCTGGATTTATTGACTGTCACACTCATCTTGTTTATGGCGGCAATAGAGCCAACGAGTTTGAGCAACGCCTACAGGGTAAAACCTACACAGAAATAGCCCAACAAGGTGGCGGCATTCAAGGTACGGTGAATGCCACCAGAGCAGCATCTGAACAAACACTCCTCAGCAGTGCCATTAAGCGTGCTGCAAGATTGGCAGAAGAAGGGGTGACCTGTATTGAGGTGAAGTCGGGGTATGGTTTGGACTTGCATACCGAATTAAAAATGCTCAAAGTCGCCAAACATATTGCTGAATATTTACCTGTTAATATCGTTACCACTTACCTGGGTGCTCACGCAGTGCCTAAAGAATACCGTTCAAGTCCAGATGACTATGTACAATTTATTTGCGATCAGGTGATACCTGTTGTCGCTCAACAACAATTAGCAAACTGCGTCGACGTATTTTGTGAAAGCATTGGTTTCTCACCCACACAATGCCGCAAAATTTTTTCAGCCGCTCAAACACACGCACTCGATGTGAAGGCTCATGTTGAACAACTTTCTGATTTGAAGGGTGCCAAACTTGCCGCTGAATTTGCTGCTATTTCTGTCGATCATATTGAATATTTAGACCCTAAAGATATCCCCGCATTAAAACAATCAGGTACGGTTGCGGTGTTGTTACCCGGCGCATTTTATTATCTGAGTGAAACTCAAAAACCGCCTGTAGCGGCACTTAGGGCTAACAAGGTGCCTATTGCCATAGCCACCGATTTAAATCCTGGAAGTTCACCTATTGCATCCATTTTAACCATAATGAATATGGCGAGTGTGTTGTTTGGTTTGACACCAGAAGAGGTACTGTATGGTGTTACCCTTCATGCCGCAAAAGCACTGAACCTACCAAACAAGGGGCAAGTTAAAGCGGGAATGGATGCAGACTTATGTTTATGGGACATAGCACATCCGTCAGAGCTGGTGTATGCCATTAACCAGCATCGACCTTCTGCTAAGTGGTTTGCTGGAAAGTGGTGTTAAGCATGATGACAACACTCGATAAAACATACCAGTGGCAAGGCCGCGAAGATACTGAAGAGGGTCAACATGGCCTACGATGGCATCAGGTGATGAATAACCAGAAACAAACCAAGAGTTGTAGTTTACTGGGTTTTGAATGTGACTTAGGTGTGGCTGCCAATAAAGGTCGAGTAGGTGCAGCAAAAGGCCCAAATGGAATACGTCATGCATTAGCCAACCAAGCCTGGCATGCAGACTGTAGTTTATGGGATGCGGGCAATATCGTTGCTGCATCACACTTGGCCGATGCCCAACATCACTATGCCCAGCAAATCGCGCAAAGCCTTAATCAACACTCATTTGTTATTGGCTTAGGAGGTGGACACGAAATGGCTTGGGGCAGTTACCAGGGTTTGACTCAGCATCTTGGGGCTGAACCCAACAAAAAAATAGGTATTATTAATTTTGATGCGCACTTTGATCTGCGTAATCCTTCTAAACAAACCAGTTCAGGTACGCCTTTTAGACAGATTGCCGAATATTGCCAAACTCATCAGAAGCCGTTTGATTATGCGTGTTTAGGGGTCGCTGCAGCATCCAATACCTCGGCACTTTTTGCCTATGCCAAACAAACCAAAACACGCTATCTGTTGGATATTGATTGCAACCTTAACGCCGCCAAACAATTACTTGAGCCAATGTTAAAAGAAGTCGATGAGCTTTATGTCACTGTTTGCCTGGATGCATTTCCGGCAAGTATTGCACCTGGCGTCAGTGCACCCAGCGCGTTAGGTATTTCAGTAGAATTTGTGATCAACATGCTGCATTGGATAGCTCAGTCACAATCTGCTTTTGACTACAACTGGCGCCTGGCAGATATTGCCGAGATGAATCCCACCTATGATATTGACAACAGAACCGCCAAGCTCGCAGCAAGGCTTATTTACGAAATATTGGGCTCTACATTTAACTCGCTAGTATAGTTACTCAAGACCCACCCCGAAGAAGATATGCGTAAAAATACCCTCAAAGGTCAGCAGCTGTTTTTATAATTGACCAGGGGCAATACGCAATTTATTAGCGCTTACCCGGTTGATAACGCTCGACAGCCCGTTTCAACACATCTTCTTTGTAATAAGCCACATCTTTGAATTGCCCTTGGGCATAACGTTGCGCCTGATCGTAAAAATGCGGCGATGCAGGATCACCACTTTGGCCGCCGGCCAACAATGATTTTGCTGTTACCTTATCGCCAAATTCCACCACCGCGACAAAACTATTACCCCGATAGCCATAAAGTTTTTTACTGCCATTGACACTGCGTGCGCCAAAAGCAGCTAGTGCACCCCAGCGCCCTGATGCCATACCGATGGGAATACTCGGTTGTGTGTCATCCGCTGGTAAGTCAATCTCGCCTGTAAGCCTTTGAAGTCGGTTGATGTCACCCCAAGGGGTATTCCATTGCCCAAAATCTGCAGTCAACTTTTGTACTGCCGAATCAAAGATGGTTAATCTCTGTGAGCGCGGCGAGCCATTACCAAAATATTCGATCATTTGCATAAAGCTTTTATCTTCAGGGCGTGTGCCTTGTGCCAAATATTGCATACCGTAATAATGTGCTAGAGACATAGCAACAGAGTCTACTGATACACGATAATCCCATTGGCGCAAAACATTAATGGGTTCAGCTAACGCTTTGCGCGGCTTACTTGATTTGTCATATGCGGTAATAAGACCAGATATCAGTGTTTTAAAGCCGGGTAAGTAGGGGTCATAAGCCACTTCAATTAACTTATCTAACGTAAAATCAGATTGACCGGTTAGCACTTGAACCGCATGTATACCTCTGAAATTTTCAGGATCGGGTGCCATATAAGTCGGATAATCTTCAGCCTTAGGACTGAATTCAGCAGCAGCAGTAAAGGGAGTGGAATTAGCATTTTGGATCCAGCCATTAGCGGGGTTAAGTATGCTGATGGTTTCATCGACTGTGTGCAGACCCTTCCAGTCTGTCTTTTTGTTAGAGCCATTCACCGGCTGTGAATAATCAAAGTTGGGATCGCGCTTAGGGATAAAATTACCGTGATAATAAGCGATATTGCCATCAGCATCAGCATAAACGGTGTTGTTTGATGAGTTGGTGCGCATATCCATCATATTACGAAATTCGTCATGACTAGCGGTTTTTGTGCGGGTGAATGACTGCTGTAAGGCATTCACAGGATCCCAATTTATCCTTGTTGTTACCCATTGCCCATTCAGCATATGCGTGACTGGCCCGTGATGGGTGCGAAAAGTAGGAAACGTTTTCAGTTTAAACGTGTCGCCATCCCGATACTTCAAGGTGACAGTTGAGGTATCAACCTTCAATTCGTCACCTTCATATAGATAATAGAAATCCTCGCCACGTGCAATAATGCTTTCAAGATATTCATCCATAAAATCTACATGGGTAGAGGTGTGCATCCATCCATTTTTTTCGTTAAATCCCTGATAAACAAAAAATTGCCCCCAGGTCACTGCACCATAAGCATGTAAACCTTCTTCGCTGACCACATGCACTTCTGGACGAAAGTAAAAAGAGGTGTGGGGATTGATCAATAACATAGCATCACCCGATTGGGTCAACTTACCCGAAATAGCAAACCCGTTTGAACCGCTAGGCTCAGCCATAGCCAAATCTGGCGTATCGGTGTGATCAGCCCTGTCCCTATAAAAAGCAGCTACGCCTTCCACTGAAATTTGTTCAATATCCCCACCTATCGAACCTTCAGAAAAAAACATCGGCATCCAAGGTTCAAATTGCGTCAGTAAAGCTGGTTTCACATTGGGATGTGTAGCCAAATAATAATTGAGACCATCAGCAAAGGCATCACACAAAGCTTGAAGTGTTGCAGGAGAATTTTGATAGGCTAATTTTGCTTGTTCGATACTCATAAATAAGCGAGCACGCAAGTCACTATACAAGGCTTTTTCGCCTTCTACTTCTGCCAGTCTGCCGATAGCCCAAATGTAATTTCGCTCTACCCGCTTAAAGTCGTCTTCTGCTTGGGCATACAACAAACCAAATACAGCGTCTGCATCTGTCTTACCATATATATGTGGCACCCCAAATTCATCACGAATAATCTCGACCCGCTCAGCTCTGGCGGTTAATCGGTCAATTTCGCTCATGGTTGGCGGCGGTGGCGGTGGCGATGCACATCCACATACAAAAAGTATGAATAGCACACCAAAAATAGATTTTAAATTAAAGCGATGGGGCATAAATAATCGATTAAAAGCTTGTCGGCAACATGATGCTAACAAGCAGTTTACAAGAAGTACAACAATACCCGAACTGTATAAATAATCATCAATTCGGCTCGACATTAGTATCGTATTTCCGTATGATGCGCGGCTTTGTTTACCTGATGGCTTACCCATTTGGCAAACATATCGATTAATTTTCTATTTCTGGACGAACTACTTTTGATTTCTACTGCAAATATCACCATGCAATTTGGCGCTGCGCCTTTGTTTGAAAACATCTCGGCTAAATTTGGCCACGGCAATCGCTACGGACTGATCGGTGCAAACGGTTGTGGTAAGTCCACATTTATGAAAATTCTCAGTGGAGACTTAGTGCCAAGCGCCGGTAATGTGTCTATTACGCCTGGAGATAAAGTCGGCACACTGAGCCAAGACCAGTTCGCCTTTGAAGAATACACAGTAGTAGACACCGTTATCATGGGTGATACTAAACTTTGGAAGGTCAAACAAGAACGTGATGCTATCTACTCAAAGCCAGAAATGAGTGAAGCAGACGGTATGCATGTAGCAGAATTGGAAACCCAATTTGCTGAAATGGACGGTTACACAGCAGAGTCAAGAGCCGGTGAAATTTTATTACAGGCCGGCATTGCTGAGCACTATCATTTTGGATTAATGGCACAGGTAGCACCTGGTTGGAAATTACGGGTTTTATTAGCGCAAGCATTATTTTCTAATCCAGATATTTTGCTGTTAGATGAGCCAACCAACAACCTTGATATCTATACTATCAATTGGCTTGGAGGGGTGCTTAATGAACGCAAATGCACCATGATCATTATTTCTCACGACAGGCACTTTTTAAATTCAGTGTGTACCCATATGGCCGATATTGATTACGGCGAATTACGCATTTATCCGGGTAACTATGAAGCTTATCAAGCGGCATCATCATTAATTCAAGAACAATTACACACAGAAAATGCCAAGAAAAGCGCTGAAATAGATGAATTACAAGCCTTTGTGAATCGTTTCTCAGCCAACGCATCAAAAGCTAAACAAGCCTCTTCCCGTGCTAAGAAAATGGAAAAAATCACTTTAGATGAAGTGAAATCATCCAGTCGCCGCACACCCAAAATAATGTTGAAACAGCATAGAAAATTACATCGCCAGGCATTGATCCTCGAGCAGCTGAGTCATGAATTTGATGACAAGCCTCTGTTTAACATCGCGGACTTAATTTTAGAAGCTGGCGCAAAACTAGCAATAATTGGTGAAAATGGTTCAGGTAAAACCACCCTATTACGTTGTTTAATGGATGATTTACAAGCTACCAGTGGCGTAGTTAAATGGTCTGAAAATGCCAGCATAGGTTATTGCCCACAAGACAGCACCGCTGATTTCGATACCGATCTGACCTTGTTTGATTGGATGTCACAGTGGCGTACCCCAAAACACGATGATTTAGCCGTACGGGCATTATTGGGTAGCTTATTATTTACGGCTGACGATTTTAATAAAAAAGCCAAGGTTTGCTCAGGTGGAGAGAAAAACCGCTTATTGTTTGGTAAATTAATGATGTCAGACATAAATGTATTGATAATGGACGAACCCACCAACCATATGGATATGGAAGCGATTGAAGCGTTAAACAACGCCCTCAAAAAATTCGACGGCACACTTATTTTTGTGAGTCATGATAGAGAGTTTGTTTCGTCTTTGGCCACTCGGGTTATTGAAATTACAGATCACGAAATCATTAATTTTCAAGGTACCTACAACGAATATTTGTCGAGTCGCGAAGCAGCATTAAAGGTAGCGTAGTTTACAGTTAACCACTGGCAAAAGGCGTCTCGATAAAATACAGTGGGTAAAAACAAAAAGAGACGCGCCATGCAAACTCACGATGCTTCGCCACTAAATGATTTTATTGAGTATCCACCAGCAGAAATGCTGGTGCGCTCTGAAGCATTTTATACTGATATCAAACGTCGCCATAGTATTCGCAAATTTAGTGATCGTCCGGTCGCTAAAACTATCATCGAAAACTGCATTAAAGCCGCAGGGACTGCCCCTAATGGTGCCAATCATCAACCTTGGCATTTTGTCGCTATTCACTCACCAAACGTTAAAACACAAGTGCGCGAGCATGCCGAAGCGCATGAAAAAGGCTTTTACCAAGGTCGTGGTGGAGATGAATGGTTAGACGCGCTCAAACCATTAGGCACTGATGCTGATAAACCTTATTTAGAACATGCTCCTTGGCTCATTGCTATTTTCAGTCAAAAAAATACCCAGCACCAAGACGGCAATAAACAAAGCAACTA
This sequence comes from uncultured Paraglaciecola sp., assembly GCF_943787955.1. NCBI lineage: Bacteria > Pseudomonadati > Pseudomonadota > Gammaproteobacteria > Alteromonadales > Alteromonadaceae > Paraglaciecola > uncultured Paraglaciecola sp. The sequence continues at coordinate 105,959 of NZ_CALSOK010000019.1, read as the reverse complement.
CTACGTGCATGAGTCTGTAGGTATTGCAACAGGGTTTCTCATCAATGCCTTGCATCACTCAGGCTTGGCAACCCTTACTCATACACCTAAACCCATGAGTTTTTTATCCAAAATCTGCGACCGTCCAGATAATGAACGCCCCTATATGTTGTTGATTGTGGGTTACCCCGCAGAAGATGCCACTGTGCCACGCCATGCGAGTAACAAAAAGCCACTCAATGAGATAGCCACCTTTATGTAACATAACAGTACTTTTTGACTGCTTCCTAATGATGCATATAATAAGTGACGAACACTCAATAAAACACCCCATTTAAAGCTAATAGTGTCATTGAACAGAAGGCTGAATTATTAATTCCCATACAGGCCGAGATATTTTCAGCTTAAGGGACAATTTAGTTCTATTTGAACACGCTTTAAAACTTGAACAACAATACGACATCACTATTACCCATGAAACCCAACGTTCTAGTCCCACGTTCAGTACATTCGATACCGAAAAAATTATCAAAGCATTACCAGAAATAAAATTGAACTTAGATATTAGCCGCTGGATGGTGGTACATGAGTCTGACTTAAGTGACCAATTATCTCGTCTGGAAAGTGTTTTTCCACACGTGTTTCACATTCATGGGCAAGTAGGTTTTGAAGAAGGCCCACAAGTCATTAATCCTCAAGACAAACTGTGGGCAGGCCATTTAAAAAACCATGTGAATTTATGACAAAAAGTGATTAATTTTGCAAACAATAGAGGTCAAAAAACCTTTACTAGCACCCCAGAGTTTGGTCCCTTTCCCTTCGATCATGTGCAATCTAATACGCAGCAACCTTTAACTGACATTTGGGCTGCGAATAATTTCATGCAACAACATTTAAAAAAGAAGCTTATGTAATATTTATAGGCGGTTAGTTAGGCATCACTGGCAGTGTCAGAGCTAATAAAATAACCGATTTAGGTGAAGCCTGCTGGGTCACCGATTAAAAATCAGGCTCTTCTAATGTGCCGTCGGCATGTTTTGCAAAACGTCCTTTGGCATCGAAATGCACGGGGGCATGACTCGGCCAAGGCCAACCACCAAACTGGTTTTTGCGGTAATCAGAGAATGCTTGTTGAATTTCCTGCTCAGTGTTCATGACAAATGGACCATACCGAGCAATAGGCTCATTAATTGGGCGACCTTGTAGCAATAAGAATTCACATGCTTCATCTGCAGAATGTAATATCACATCAGCATCTGAAATTAACTGCACACCTTGTTGCGATTTAATCGGCGTTTTTTCAACCGTCGCTGCTTGACCCTTATAAAAATAAAGCACACGGTTCAGCCCTGCACCTGAGGCTGGCAAGGTAAATTGCGCATGGCTAGGCATTTTAATATTCCACACCCACACTCCATTTTCTGGATCATTAGCCCATGATTTTGGTGGAGGTGAGGGTGAATGATACCCATTAAACTCCCCTGCGATAATTTTAACAGTATTGACCTTGCCTTTGACATCGGCACATTCCACAACGGGAATATCTTTAGTCCAAAACATAGCGAAGTGTGGTGCCACCATTTTGTTTTTTGCCGGAAGGTTAATCCAGATTTGAAATAACACCATTGGGTTATCTTGCTCTTCATTCACCAAGGGGAACATTTCAGAATGCTGAACACCTTTACCAGCAGTCATCCACTGAGTGTCACCACCACCATATCGACCGGCGGCATTCAATGAATCAGCATGATCGACTACCCCCTCATTAACGACCGTAATGGTTTCAAAACCGCGGTGCGGGTGAGCAGGAAACCCGGGGACAGTGTCACCGTGATACATATTCCAACCATCTAGGGAATTGAAGTCTTGCCCAATATTGCGCCCAGCCAGTGACGCTTTAGGACCAGATTTTCCGTTACCTTTTGGGAAATCATCTTTGTGAAACACACAAAATAAAAAGGAATCCTGAGTTTGCCAAGGAAAGTCTAGATCAAATACATTAATAACAGACGACATACTTTTCATTCCTATTTAACCTAGTACGGATCAACAGTGGCATATCCTTCAAAACCACCCGACATTACGAATTGTCTAAGCTCCAATTTCAAATTTACAGATGCAACCCAAGTATCAGAACACAATAAAACGGTCATCAATAAGGCAGCTCAAAAATTAACGCTTTAACATTCTCTTCACCTATTGATTTAAAGACCAGCTTTACTTCATCGGTGATCTTAAATCCATCTCCAGGCCCAATTTCAAACCCATTGATATCTAATTTCCCGCTGATTAAATGTAAATACTGATTGGGAAGCGTACTGGTTAAATGGGTTGACTGTCCTGCACTTAAAATCAATTGATACAAATGTATATCTTGTTTCACCTGCAAAGTATCGTTTGCCCCATTTGGACTAATAACATGTGTTAACCCTTCATTCTGTTCAAAGTCTTTTTGCTGATATCCTGGCGCTTGCCCTTTTATATTGGGTTCAATCCAAATTTGCAAAAATTGCAGTATGCCTGTGTTTGAATGGTTGTATTCGCTATAGGTAATTCCACTTCCTGCTGACATCAATTGAAACTCGCCCGAGGGCAAGGTCCTGACATTTCCTTGGCTGTCTTTATGGACGATATCACCTTGAAGTACATAACTGAGTATTTCCATATCTTGGTGGCCATGTGTGCCAAAGCCCATGCTAAGCTGAACAATATCTTCGTTGATCACTCTGAGTTTTGAAAAGCCCATATGTACTGGGTCATAATAATTTGCAAAAGAAAAACTATGCTGGCTTTTTAACCATCCATGATCTGCGCTGCCCCGTTGTGATGATTGTCTTAAAACGAACATATTAGCTTCCTCTATTAAATTATTAAGTAAAGTATACTGGCGTTATTGAACAAAAAATAACGCAATAATTAGCTTAGTTAGTTCTATTTTTTAGAATAATTAGTGGCAGTAACTACTGAGTTGGGCAAAGCACTGTATGCGCATAAATAAAATACCCAGCAACACAAAACCACACAACATATCTAATACACTTATCTTTTAGTCGGGAGCAACGGAAGTCAGAAAATAAAGTGTGACGGATATCAGTGACGTTGAGACAACATATTGAGGTTAAATAAATTATCTAGATAAGCATATTACAGACTGCGTTGGGTTATGGGTATCTTGCCAGATATAAAGGCATATCAAACAGTTCACTTTGTGGTGGAAAACGATTTAAAGTTACCCTTCACCGGAAAAGTCAGCTACTCAAGCTTCAATTGAATTATTGTATAAAATCACTTCGTTTCCTGATGCATATCCACACAATATTGCTGCTCTGGACACGTTTAAAGTAGATATATACAAATTTTCTGCATAATGACCTTCAGTGGTAGTCACCATCACCGCGCCTACTTTGTGGCCAGTATCTTCAACATGCTGTTTGAATTTTTCGAACGAGTCTGTAATGAGACTACGCCCTAATCCAGTACCACCGTATTGAGGGTCTACAGCAATCTGTTCAAGTTCAATGATAGTGGCCTCTCTAAAGCCATTTTTCACACACCACAGGATATAGCCGGCAATCACACCTTGCTGTTCCACTACATAATACACACCACGGGGGAATGAATTGAACGATGACGTTATCCATACCAAGTGATCGCGTTCATGTACAAAGCACTTCGAATATATTTGTGCGATGGAGTCAATATCGTGTTCAGTAGCGGTTCGAATATTCATAGTTTTCCACAATGTGAGTTGTTTATAATTTGCCTAATGTCACTTACAGAAACAGGGATATCAGCAGGCAACTGGCTAATCCTGTCAACGAGATCAAGGTGGTCATTACTGTCCAGGACTTTAGTGTGTCTTTCTCACTCATGCCAAGGTAACGACTTACCAGCCAAAAACCCGAATCATTGACATGTGAAAGAATGGTTGCACCTGATGAAATGGCAATCACTAATAAACCTAACATCGCAGCAGACAAAGGTTGCAACTCTAAAACCGGTGCGATGAGACCGGCTCCCGTGATCATGGCTACCGTTGCTGAACCTTGCGCAATACGGGTTATAGCGGCAATTAAGAACCCTAAAATAAGCACTGAAAATTGTGCTTCAATAAACACCGAAGCCAACATTTGACCTACTCCAGAATCAATCAATACCTGTTTAAATGCCCCACCAGCCCCAGTAATCAGAATAACGACACCAGCCGGCTCTAACCCTTTATTAGCAATATTAAGCAGTGAGTGTCGACTTAAATCACATTTTGTGTGGGCAATTAACATTGCCAATATAGTGGCAATCGTTAAGGCTACGAATGGATGTCCTAAAAATTTAAGTGTGGCTAATAAGTGACTATCTTGAGGCAGTACAAAAGGCGCGGTAGTCGCTAACATTATGAGCAGTAGCGGTAATAAGATAATGGAAGCCACCCAGGCAAAACTTGGGGAAGACACATCAGAAGGCTTGTCTTGGGTATTATGTGCATCCTGAACAGCGATAAATATTCTTTTTGCAATGAATTTGCCAAACAATGGGCCTGCGATAATCATGGCAGGGATCCCTGTTAATGCGCCAAACAAAATAACCCAGCCCAAGTCGGCATTAATCAATTCAGCCACGGCAATAGGTCCTGGTGTTGGCGGGATAAAACTATGGGTGATAGCCAACCCTGCTAACAACGGAATGGCGTAGTATAAAAGTGAGCGCCCAGAACGATTTGCCAGCCCGTATAACAAGGGTGCCAGTATGATAAATGCCACATCAAAAAAAACCGGTATCGCGACAATAAAGCCTGTGATACCTAAACTCCATTGCACTTTTTCAGGGCCAAAAGAACGCACTAAGCTGCCAGCAATGCGTTCAATTCCGCCAGAGCTTTCTAGTATCTGACCGAGAATAGCCCCCAGCCCTACCACAATGGCCACAAACCCCAACGTACCACCCATACCATTTTTAATGGAGTTGAGAACATGTTCCGGTTCCAGTCCAGAACCAAGCCCAACCAACAAGCTGGTGATCAACAAGGCTAAAAAAGCGGGTACTCGAAGGGTGATAACAAGAAACAGTAATAAGGCTATTCCCGCTCCCGCCACAAAAAACAAACTCATATCCATAAAAATACCTTAATTATGTTTGCCTTATACTTTCTTTAAACCACTTAAGAATTGTCGATTTGAAGGTAATGCACTGAGCAATTTTTCGGTGGTATGCAGGGTTTCATTACGCAATCGTTTTACCATTGACGCTTCTTGCCCCCCCAAATTACATTGTTCCCTAGCGGTGTGAAAGTCCATTCCATAAAGCACGTATTGCTTACTGGCAGACGAAAATAATTCCAAACGCTGGTTCGATTCATACAGACCCGGCGCTTGAGTTCGCCATAAAGACAACGCGTCTTGCAGACTTTCAGGAATAGAGTCTAATTGTTGATGGGCTCGCCAATATTCACTATCTTGGCGGCTTGTGAGTACATAATGCAACTTCAAAAAGTCGATTATTTCTTGCCATCGCTGAAAGGTAAGCAGATTAAATCTTTTTGCCAGCACCGTCATAGCACCTCGCTCACGAGGAAGCTGTTGACTGATCCACTCAGCTGACTTTTCAATCAACACCAAGGCGGTGGCTTCTAAGGGCTCTACAAATCCCGCCGAAACACCAATCGCCACACAGTTTTTATGCCAGAAAGTTTCTCTATGGCCTGGGGTAAATTTGATTTTCCGAGGGCTTAATTTCTGTTTGGCAAGAAAGGGATCATTATGCACGTATTTAAGTAACGCCTGTTCTGCTTGCTTATCATCGGTAAAGTCACTGGAAAACACATGACCAATACCCCGTCTATTTTGCAGAGAAATGTCCCAAACCCAGCCACTTTTTTGCGCGCTTGCCACTGTACACGACGCTATAGGCACCTCATCTGAAGCGTGATCTACCTGCAACGCCAGTGCAGTATCATTAAACAAAATATGCTGTTTCGATATAAATGGGATCTCATAATGTTGACCAATCAATATGGCAGCAAAACCACTGCAATCTATGAATAAATCACCCTCAATATGTTCACCACCGACTAATACAATCGATGCAATATCACCATTCTCTGCCGGGAGTACATGCTCTACATGCCCTTGAATGTATTGTACGCCAAGCTTGTCAACACAATGCTGGTGCAGCATTTTTACAAATTTCCCCGCATTCAGGTGGTAGCCATAGTTCAAAGCAAAAGCATATTCAGGCATTTGTGGGGTTTTAGGTGCTAAATTTTGTTTGCAAATAGTGCCCTGCGCACACACCCAGCTTTCAAAATCAATGTCTTTAGCTGTCGCTGACCAATGCTCAGCTATATTCACTGCACCATAACCAACTGGTGCTGTGAACGGATGGTAGTAATGTTCATTTTCACCGTCCGACCAATCAACAAATTTGGACGCCTGCTTAAAACTAGCATCGCAACAAGACAGAAAGGTGCGTTCAGATATACCTATTTGGCGCAAGGTATCGCGCATCGTAGGCCAAGTTCCTTCACCTACCCCCAAATTTTTAACGTCAGGTGACTCGACCAGAATCACTTCAGTTTCTTGGGTTAAGGTGTTTTCAGTGATTTTTCCTGCGCAATGTTTTGCAGCAATAATACCGGCGGTTAACCAACCAGCCGTGCCACCACCAACAATCACTACCCTCGTTTTCATATTTTACCTATCCTGAGCAGGGCAATAGCGTTGAATAAAATCTCCATGCGCCGGCATTTGCGAAACAGCGTTATCGATCATATTTCTTAGGGTCATCATTTGTTGCTTCAATCCATCTGCTGGCAAAACACGGCCTGCATCATGGTGCTGCTTGGGCATCAGCCCCTGCCCCATCATGACTTGTACCCATGAATCTACTCGGAACAAACCCACATCATCAGGCCATGCATAACCATTTTCACGAAACATTGCCATGCGATGCACAAGAGAGTCAGGCACTGCCATAGTGCGATAATGATCCCAAAACTTACTGTCATTACGTTGAGTCTGGTGATAATGCAAAATAACAAAATCACGAACTGTCTCAAGTTCTAACTGAGCCTCACGATTAAACTGTTCTGCCAGCATGGTTGTATTGCCACCAAAAGGAAATAACTTCATGAGTCGAAGTATTGCAGTGGTGACCAGATGAATACTGGTTGATTCTAATGGCTCTAAAAACCCGCTAGACAGTCCAATGGCAATACAGTTTTTATGCCACGCTTTTTTACGCCTACCTGTTTTAAAACGAAGTTGCCGTGGCTCTGTGATTGTTTGACCGGTAAGATTGGCTAATAAAGTGTCCTGGGCTTTATCATCAGACAGAAACTGACTGGCATACACAATGCCATTACCCACTCGATTTTGCAGAGGAATACGCCATTGCCACCCTGCTGAATGAGCGATGGCTCGAGTATAAGGACGAGGAGCTTCTACTGCCTGCGTTTGCACCGCAATGGCACTATCGGCGGCCAGCCAATGACTCCAGTCTTCATACCCCACATCCAAATTATCGCCAATGAGTAATCCTCGAAAGCCAGTGCAGTCAATAAACACATCGCCTAATACTGGTTCGCCATCCTCCAATAGGAGCGATGAAATATTACCTGCTTCATCGTTTTGTACTTGCTTGATACGACCTTCTATACGTTTGACACCGGCTTTTTCACTTTTCTGCCGTAAATAGGCAGCGTAAGCTGTAGCATTCATATGATAAGCAAAGTTAACCGGTTTCTTACCAACCATGGTGGAAAATTTATTGGCTTTGGCGGCTTTTAATTCGAGACAATATTCATCCAAGCTACCGCCAAAACCCTGGGCTTTAGCTTCCATCCAGAATTCATGAAATTCAGCCATCCAGGAACGTTGACCGATTTCACCGAAAGAGTGGAAAAAACTGTCACCCTGTTGGCCCCAGTTATCAAACTGTATCCCCAATTTAAAGGTGGCCTGGGTGGCAGCCATAAACTCCTTTTCATCAATACCGATTAAGCCATGAAATGTGCGCATGGTAGGAATGGTGGCTTCTCCCACTCCCACTGTGCCAATTTGGTCAGACTCGACCAGGGTGATGTCCAATAGCTTACCGAGACGAGTGACCAGGCTAAATGCCGTTAACCAGCCCGCTGTTCCGCCCCCTGCTACTACGACTTTAGTTTTTGCATTCATGTTTATATTTTGTCTCTTATCTTCAGCGGTTTAAATTGTTACGCAACATTGCGCGCAAACGCCTACTTAAATTATGGTCCATGGTTGCCAATGCCCCATGGCTCTGTGGCGGCAAATGGTCTCGGACCTGATCAGGGTCGGCAAAAATGTAGTAGTCAAATAACGCTTTCCATGCTGCCGTTTCACTTGACGGGCGGTCTCTTACACTGAGCATGGCATGCATTAACGCATCCATTGGATTACCCAAGTAAGGTGGAACCGTCATCCACCAAAAATTAATCATCGCATTGAAGCGATCAAAAGCCTCGACTTCATGCCACCACATACTCGGGTAATATAAGCTGTCCCCTGGTTCAAGATCGACAACATAGGCATTTTCTAGGGCCTGTTTTAAACGTGGAAAACGTGTGAAGTCTGGTTTGCTTAGATCTGTCAGTGTGACCACTTGCCCACCAGGTGTTGGGGTTAATGGCCCAGGATATAAATTGTGCACTTGCTCTGGAGCAAACAAGGTAAAACGTCGTCTGCCCACCACGCAACAAGCGATATTTTTGGGCTGATCAAAATGGGCCGCAGCAACAGATTCTGTGCCTAACCAGATTTTGGCAACTGGCTGATTCTGCGTGAATTCGGGATGCTCAAAAGTCAGGTTATGGCTCTCACTTAACGCAGGAAAACCTTCGTTTAACTTAAGTGAATTGATATAGAAGTAATCATGCTGTTGCTGCGTCAATTGACTGCGAATGGCATTAAACACCTCAACAATGGTAGTTCGCTCACTGGAATAGTTAAAGCCCGTACAAGATTTGTCATAACCAAAGCGTGCTTTTATTTCAGGTGGCCCTTTGTAAACTAGCATCGGACGTTGACTGTCATGCTGTTCTAATTGTTCCATTACTTTGTCAGGTGATTGTTGCCCCGCTTTGACCAAAGGCCAATCCTTAACCAGCCCTTTTAAAATGACAGGTTGTTCCTGTGCAAACAGCTCATCAAAGGGAATGCAATCTGGCGTTATGCCTTCCAGTACTTTTACTTTATTTTGTTTTTTTATCACGCAGGCTGTGCCTTATTTCGAAGAGCGTTAAAACATTGCCGACTTTGCATTTTTGAGTGCGATTAGCTGTTGGAAATTACCCATTGAAGAGAGCACAAAATACAACAAACTCAGCACCCCATATTGATTGAGTTTGCTCAGACTTTCGCCAGCCAATGTAGTCAATTTCTGTTGGTTAATTGTATAATAATCGCTAAAATTTATTTCTTCTACATTACTGAGTTTGATTTGAATCGACACGGGTTCCAATAGGTCCATTGACTCAACCAGAGTAAACAGCGTTTTATCAAACTGTATTCCGCTATCAATGGTTTGCAATGCTTTTTTGACATATTCGAGGTAAGGCGCTTCCCCACCAAATTGCAGAAAAATATCTTCACCTTGTTCAGTATTGACTCTGGGATCGTCGGTGTCGATGCAGATAACCGGATCTTTTGGTGACTCACCTTCTTCTAGTACTTTTTTATAACCCAAACTAAAAGGGCCTCTGGCCAATAGTGCAGGTACAAAGCGAGTGTTCCAGCCGCTTTGGCTAATAAATAGATTTTCGTCTTTTTCAAGACCGAGGATGGCATGTAATTGTAACTGTTCAGTGCCTGGGTGTTTGTAAAATACCAAAGGAAATTCTTTGTGCAGTTCGCTTATTTCCGTAGCGTGCACCAATGAACGGTTTACTTGGTTGTTATCATTTGATTCAGGTCGAGTATCAACCTTTAAACTTTTATGATCGACATTGTTTAAGACCGTTGCCTTACTCATAGCATGTTTCACTTTACTGGTTGTTTTTATCGAATTACGCTTTATTTATACTAGCATTGCCAGAAATACCGACGCAACGAATAAGAGTGAAACACTAGGTGTTTCACTCTTTGATAATGTAATTTTTTAATTTTAATTACGCACACCCCAGTCAAAGAAACCGACTGGGGGGCAGTCTTAAGTGTTAGAAGCTGTAACTTGCACTTAATACCATGCGTCTGTCCGCTTCTTGAACAAAGAAAATATTGTTCTTACTACGACCAAACTTACGCTGACCTTCTTCCAACAAGTTAATAATATCTAAACTTACAGATAAATCCTCGTTCACTTGATAGCCAACGTTAATATCAACTTGCTCAGTTTCAGACACATATACTGGGTTACGCGGGCCTTTACCACGGTTAGTCGTACTTAAAAATTCATCTCGCCAGTTATATGCAATACGAGCGGAAAATCCTTCTTTTTCGTAGATTAATACTGCGTTAGCTGTATCACTTAACCCTTCTAAAGCAAATTGGTCAACACTGATAGCACCACCATTATCAAAGCCAATATCACCATTAACAGTGGTGTAATTTACTTGATAACCAAAACCAGTTTCACCAAAGAAATGTTGCCATGCAAACTCAAAACCATCTATCACAGCACTTTTGTCATTAACAGGACCCGTTACCTGAAATTGTAATAATGGATCCCCAGCTTGTGCAAAAACATCATAAGCTGCAAATACTTCACCTTCAAAGTTTGGATTAACAACAGGATCTTGAAAATCTGCTGCGCCATTAGGAAAGTCCGCTGGATTTTGCAAAACGGCTGACATGGTAAACAGATTCACTTCGGTAATATCATAACCACCAGCATTCAATGCTGCTATTGCATCACCTGAGGTTGTTCCAGCGGCGCCAGAAGTAGCATCTAACAACCCAAACAATGATTTTTCAGATTGCGCGATACCCACAAAGTTTTCAACATCTTTTCTATAATAACCGATTGATACCATGCTTGAGTCGCTGTAATAGTACTCTGCAGATAAGTCGATGTTAGTAGACTCAAGTGGATCTAATTGTGCATTACCTGATGAACCTGTTGCTACACCGCCCAATGCTGTTATACGTGGAGGAGGTGAGATTGAAGTCGACTGGAATAATTGTTCATAAGAAGGTCGCGCCAATGTTTTACTAAAAGAGGCACGAGCCTTAAGATCATCATTCACATCAAGGGTCAAATCAAGACTAGGCAAAAAGTTAGAGTAATCATTTTTGTCTGAGATAGTCTCTACAGACGCTCCTAACACAGGTAAAAAGTCGTTATCCGCTTCCCAAATTATTTGGGTAGGCAAAAACTGAATTGACGAAGAAGTCACATCAGTTTGCTCATAACGCAAGCCAGCAACAATGTTTAAAGGCATGTCAGCAATTTCATAATCCATAACTGCTTGTACATAAACAGAAATAATCTCTTCTTTAACCGTATTATCATCATCAGTATTGATTGAGCGACCCGCTAAAGATACGTCATAAAGAGGACCCACCGCATTAAGTAGAGCAAGGGGATCACCACCGAAGGAAACACTACCCAAGGCTATTGTTGTTCCACCTGGTGAATTAGCATCAGCACCTGCCACACCCGATACATCATAATCTTCAAAGGCACAAGCCGTGCAGCTTACGTCAAATAACCCCTCTGGAATATCACCTGGACTAGTTACACCCCAATCACCCAACGCGTCAGTTGATGCTTGACGTGTTTGTCTCATTTCTGTTGAAAGATAGCCCACACCAAAATCAACAACCACATCGTCGCCTATCCATTGACCTTCAAAACGGAACTGGTCAACTGTCGTTTTTTGCTCAGACTTGTCTGTTTGACTCACCTGTGAACCAATATCCGCTTTATCAAAAATTCCGTTACCGTTACCACCTTTGATACTATCTTCAACTAAGATACTTGCTGCAGGAATGGGTTGAGTAAAATCAACGGTTTGCCAACCGGCTGTTGCACCCGCTAAATTGAAGCGAATTACGTTAAGCCCATCAGGACCGGCGCCACCACTTGTGGCTTCTGATGATGCAACATCAAAGCTTAAGCTAAGGTCATCATTGACGTTATAATCAGCATTAAAACCAAAAGACTTTAATTCATCTTCTGTAGCTAATGCTAAGTTTTGAAAGAAGAAATCTTTACCGATAACTGCGTTATTTGCGCCACCCGTCTCAGAAAATTTAACAGGCGTGGATACGACTGGATTACCATCGAATTCAACAGAACTGAATTGCCTAGCAAACCAGATACCATCGATAAGTGATGTTGACTCTTTCTCATTTTTTGCATAAGTCACATCAGCAGTTAAGGTTAAGTCTTCCATCGGAGCAAATTGTACCGTTAACATAGCATTAGTACGTTCACGATTATCTTGGTTAGTACCTAGACCAATGTTACTAGGTATAGATATAATTTGACCAATGTTAGGTTCATTTATCACTGTTGCACCAGGGATGGTAAGAGAATTTAAGTCCTCTGCACCGTTATATGTGCGTAATTCATATACTTCAGTACTCATGTGACGACTACCAGAGTCGCGTTCTTGGAATGAACCAAACAGTGATACACCAAAAGTTGAATCGTCATTCACCCAATTCGCTACACCACTGAGTTCGGGCGTCACGCCATCACCACTTTCATCTTTAACTGCTTTGACGCCAACCGAAGACATCGTTTTACCTACAGCTAATGGTTTAAGGGTATTGATGTTTATAGTAGCACCAAGACCACCAGAACTTATTCCCGCGCGGCCTGTCTTATAAACTTCTATTCCACTGACACCTTCTGAAGCAAGATTTGAAAAATCAAATGAGCGACTAGTACCTGCCGCGCCTTTATCTTGTGGGTTACCAGTTATACTGCCTACGTTAGCAGCTGGCATTTGACGACCATTAAGAGTTACTAGGTTAAAGTTACCGCCAAAACCACGAACAGTGACTTCTGAGCCTTCACCGTTAACACGGTTAATGGACACACCAGTAATACGCTGTAAAGATTCAGCTAAGTTGGTATCAGGGAATTTACCCATATCTACCGCAGAAATAGCGTCAACAACACCTGAAGATTGACGTTTGATGTCCATTGATTGAGACAGACTACCTCGAACGCCCTTAACCTGGATCACTTCGGTATTGTCTATTTCTTGTGCTACAGAAGGTAACGCGATCGCTGTACCAAGCATTAAAGTAATGCTTTTAGCGAGTAACGATTTATTAAATATTTTGTGAGTTCTTTGAATCATATTTGTGTGCCTGTGTGTGCTTTATTAATAAGGCAAAAGCAATAACGCTTAAATATTGTTAAATTGCCGCCAACTTTTTTACATCTTTTTTACATCGAGATACACTTCAGACGATTGGCAATCTTTTTTCCTCTAGTCGATATAATTTATTTAAAATAAATAATTATTTTTAAAGCTAGTTTTGTCTAAGATACAATTAAGATGCGGTTAAGTTAGCTTCTTAAACAGTTTCACTTACCTAGTAAAAACCAGCTGCCTGTCATTAAGAAAAAAACTGACTAATGATAACTTTTGGATTGGGTTCTACTTAATGGGGTATGAGTGTGACGTCAGATGGGTGAATGGTGACCGGCGGTTGATGACAAATATATCGAGGTGAGCTAACTTCATACATGTAGTTATATCTAGCTTAAATTAAAAATTGCCGCGTAAACCCAGAGAGTAGCGGGCGCCTGGCTGCTGAGCTAAAAGCAGTTGATTAGAGTATCGACCATGTTTCAGCACATTTTCTTCCGTAATATTGACCCCTTCAACAAACACTGAAACATTGTCATTAACAGCATAACTGGCGCTCACATCAAGTTGTTGATAGCTGCGTACGTAAGTAGGCTCGGGTCCTTGTATTTGCACCAATGATTGCAGAAATCCGTCACGATGATTCCATGCTAGCCTAATTTGGCCAGGACCTTTTTCATAGTAAACGATCAAATTTTGTGAGTCACTCAGACCGGTGAGGGCAAATTTTTGTGAAATATCATTAGGATCCAGTTTTGCATTACTGTCTACCAATGTCATATTTGCCACCACACCAAGACCACTGTCAAAGTCATACTGGATCGCAAATTCAAATCCACTTACCGTTGCCGTCTGACCATTTATAGGTGTGGTTAAATCAAATTCGGCTAGTATGTCTTTGCTATCTGGGGCACTGGAATCGGCCCCTGTACTTGGGTCAGTGACATCATTGATAGTCGTTTGTGTTATCGTGCTAATGATGAAATTGCTCACTTTCTTTTTGAAATAACTAACAGATATATAACTCAATGGTTGGTAATACCATTCAAGCGATAGATCGAAATTGGTAGATTCAAATGGCTTAAGGTCTGGGTTTCCCGAGCTGGCTCGTAAATCCCCACCCTGACGAGTTGTATTTAACACCAAACTCGGTGACAACTGCCCCATAGTGGGTCGTGTTAACGATCGTGATAGACCAAACCTGGCAATGATATTATCTTGCCATTCTGCTTTTATTGATACACTGGGCAGCCAATTATCATAAGAGGCAGAGCGTGAAATAATTCGACCCGGAGAGTTAAGTTGACCCAGTTCAGTTTGATCAAGGATCGTCAGGGCTAACAAGTCTGACTCAAAGCCCGTTACCACGATATCGGTGTTTTCATAACGCACCCCGTATTGTGAGGATAGTTCAATATCACGCCATGTTGTTCTATGTTGTCCTTGAAGGTAAGCAGACGTGACATTCTCAGTAACCGTGAAAGAGTTATTTCGTATCACTGCATCGAAATTAATATCACTGGCAGACTCCAGAAAGTTAAAAAGGGTTTCACCATCGTGTCTTAACCAACGGGTTGGCAAATTTTCACTGCCGCTGACACTACTTAGAAAATCACTACCCGCATCAAATACTGTTTGAAAACCATTAGGAAGGTCTGGCTCTGGGAAATAGCCACAAAACGAACAATGCACTGCATTTTTTTCATTATCCCACCGTTCGTTGCGTTTTGATTGCTTTGAATACATCAGGCCAAACTTAATATCTATATTAGAATCAAGCCCATCAAAAAGTGTAATATCCGTTTTTAGTTGGTCAAATTTATCTTCAATATTCCACCCGCGACGCATCATCACATGAGCTCTACCATTGACTGGGTCCAAATAATCAGACACACCAGTGACATCCCCTAACGCATCAACGATGCTTGGATCTGATGAATCAAAGCCCGTTATATGAGGTAGAATATTACCTTCTGATATAGAAAAAGAGGACCGATTGAGGTAACCGATTAACGTCAGAGCATTGCCTGCACCTATCTTATCTTTGGTACTGGCTTTAGAGCTAGAAACATCAAACTCCAACAACACTTTTGGGGAGGCTTGCCAACTACTATTAAAACCTAATGCATTCACACTCGATGGCCTGTCGAATGTGCGGGCATGAAAGTCTGTAGCGTGGCCTACATTCTGAGAAAATGATGTCGCTGTGCCGTTTTCATCGGTCACAACATTTTCTAAATTACTCGATGTAAACCAATGCCCCAAGGATGTTGAATCGGTTTTTACATTAAAGTCTGATTGTAAATAATCAAGACTAATATCCAGATTTGGTGAAGCCTTATACTGCAGAACTAAGGTACCACCAGTGCGAGTGCGCTGGTCAAATCGCACACGTTGATCATAGTTTCTGGGTACAAAAATGTTGTCTGCTGTGGAGGTTATCTGCTCGCTCGGAATGTCAGTATTTAACAACCAGCCGTCTGTTTGCACTTCGTTAATACGTGCTTTGCGCATTTGATGTGATAAAGAAACTAACCATCCCAACTTGTCATTACTATGACTAAAAAAAACGGTGCCTTGAGGCGTTGTTTTTTGACTGTTATTGTCAGACGTGGCTTTAAGACTGCCGGCTACTTTAAAATCCTTGGATGCCATTGGTCTTGCTGTCTTTATATTAATAACTGAACCGATACCACCTGATGGTTGGGATGCAGAAAAAGTTTTGTCTACTGTTACCGAAGTCACCAGTTCTGACGCGATAGTGTCAAAACTAAATTCACGTCCTTGGTTATCTGTCGCTAACCTACGTCCATTACTCAAAACCGTATTAAATTGAGGCCCTAAGCCTCGGACTGTGACAAATTGCCCCTCACCTTCAGAACGATCAATCGAGACACCCGTTATTCTTTGTAATGACTCAGCCAAATTAAGATCTGGAAACTTACCAATTTCTTCTGATTGAATGGATTCAGAAACGCCTATTGATTCTTGCTTAATGTCCAACGCCCAATCCATACTGCCACGGATACCTCGCACCTCGATAAGTTCGATAGATGATGGTTCTTCAGGAAAGGTCATGATTTTATCGCCTCTGCCTATTAGCAAGTCGACTATGTCCTGCAACAATGATTTGTCTTCAACCAATGTATCGCGAATAGAAATACGTTTGATTGTCACCACGCCATCCCGCTCAAAAGAAGCAGCCAACCCAGTATTGTCAAGAAGCTTGCTCATTCCTTGTTCGATACTAAAGCTGCCTTTTAAAGCATTAGCCTGCCGGTATTGCACTTTTTCATAGGGAAAGATGATAGTGATGTCAGCTTGTTTAGCAAATTCGATTAACGAAACATCGGCATAACTGAAATCAATATTGAAATCCAGGAAGGTTTGTTTAGATTGAGCCCAGAGCATCTGGCTGAACAAAAATAGAACCACACAGCAACCAAAAAATTTCAGCTTAGTATTGAGTGTCACCGTGTTATTTAAGCTCTTACATCTCATAGATTTAACAAAACGTTATGTGCGTATATATTGTGGGGATTTCAAAATTTAAATTATCTTAAAACGTTAACATGGATTAACAAAAAAGTTACACTTAATTTCTATTTTGTAGCAAAGCTCACAGCATTAATTGAAAATAGGTATTATTAAACTGGCGGAATAGTTGTTGATGATCGTCTAATAAACACAGGAAGCTTAATGTCGGCGATAAATAGCATATAATATGCAAAAAAGATCAACAAAGCACACATCTTGGCATCCAATTTTTATGGCTGCACGGGATAGCATGGCAAGCATGTTGTCACGCATAGTTCCGCCTAAAGAAATTGAAGATATCGTTCAAGAAACTTATGTGCGAATTTGTCAGATGGATAAGCGGGAGCCTGTTGAACAACCCAAGTCGTTTTTAATGAAAACGGCAAGAAATTTAGCTTACGACCATCTGAAAAAAGCGGAGACGCGACTGGCCGATGGAGCAGAAACTGATTGTGATTTTGATGTCGACGCTTCTATGCACGATGCAGTGTTTGAAAATCACGCGAGCAACCAAGAGTTTGCCCATTTTTGTGAGGCTGTTCGTCAATTACCTGTGCAGTGCAGACGGGTATTTGTATTAAAAAAAGTATATGGATATTCTCAAAAAGAAATAGCCAAAGAAATGACGTTAAGCGAGAGCACGGTGGAAAAACATATCGCCGTAGGATTTAAAAGATGCGCCAGTTATATGCTGGGATTCAGCCAAACAAATGTTAGATCAAGTCAGTCCAGATCTGCAGCAAATATTCAAGGGGGTCAAAAATGAGCAATGTAATTGAAATGAACAAAGACCCTATGGATGAGGCAAGTTTATGGATTACTCGGTTAGACAGAGGATTATCTGAACAAGAGCAGATTGACCTAAAAGTGTGGTTAAATTTATCTCACACTCATCTTGAGACCTTTATGCAGTTGGTGAAATTGTGGGACAAAATGGAATCTCTCTCACAACTAAGTGAGTTGTTTCCGCGTAAACCTCGATCTGTGCCCAAACATAAACTACCGATATTTGCATGGGCCGCAAGTGTCATTTTTGCATCGCTCATGTCGCTAGGATTATGGCTTAATGCAGATGTTTTATTTGGACAAGGTTCAACACAGATTGTGCAGTTTAATAGTGACTATGAAACGAGGGTGGGTGAACAATCGACTTTCTTTTTGCAGGATAAGACCAGAATAAAATTAAACACTAACAGCTTAGTGAGAGTGACCTACACCGACAAGCAGCGTGTCTTCGAGTTATTGCGAGGAGAAATGCATGTGGCAGTTGCCCATAATGAGCATAAACCTTTAAGTGTCTATGCCGGTTCAAATATAATTCAAGCGGTTGGTACAGCTTTTAATGTCGAACTTGGCAGTGAAGACGTGGAATTGATTGTGACTGATGGCAAGGTATTAGTGTCAGATATAAACAGTCGGACCGCTGCACCTCTCAAACTAAGCGATGTGTATTTATCTCCCAAATCATTTTCAGTCAGCAAAGGGCAGAAGGCCCAGCTGAAAGCCAGTAATACCACTATCATTGGAAGTGATGCAGCGAAGCTTGCCTCTGATTTAGCGTGGCAACAAGGCAACCTAATTTTCCGTGGTGAAAGTCTATTTGATGCAATGCAAGAAGTGTCTCGTTACACCAACTATCAGTTTGATTTTGGCGATGAGGATACTAAAAGTCTTCAGATTGCAGGATTCTTCAAAACATCCGATATCAGTGGCTTATTGGCCGCCTTGGAAAGCAACTTTAATGTGGTCTTCAAAAAAATCAGCAATAACCAAATAAGACTTAGTAAAAAGCCCTGAATACATAATTCGATCCTCTCATTCTGTATAACGAGCCGCAGCCAAATATTGTGCTGTGGCTGTTTATTAACCCTAAAAAAGTGAAATTCAAAGATGAACAACCCTTCTCAAAAAGAAAATCTACTTTTTATTATTCTCATAAGTACTGTAGCCACCATTGGCGGATTTTTGTTTGGCTTTGACAGTGGCGTCATAAATGGCACAGTAGATGGACTGACAAAAGCGTTTAAGTCTGAGTCTATTGGTCAGGGATTTAATGTCGCCAGTATGCTCTTAGGGTGTGCTGTAGGTGCATTTGCCGCAGGCACTTTGGCAGATTGGCTTGGCCGTAAAGGTTTACTTATCATTGCGGCGGTATTTTTTGTGTTTAGCGCTTGGGGCTCTGGTATCGCACTAAGCTCTGGAGAATTTATTTTCTATCGCATTATCGGCGGCCTTGCTGTCGGTGCTGCGTCTGTAATGGCCCCCGCCTACATAGCAGAAATTGCGCCTCCCAGAATGCGCGGTCGACTCGCCACTATTCAGCAAATAGCCATAATATTTGGCTTGTTTTGCGCATTTATCAGCAACTATTTACTCGCTAAGGCTGCCGGCGGCTCTACAGAAGTGTTTTGGCTCGGTTATCAAACTTGGCGTTGGATGTTTTGGATTGAACTTGCACCAGCGGTCATCTTCTTTTTGTCTTTACTTGCTATCCCAGAAAGTCCACGCTTTTTAGTGATAAAGAACAAGCGCCAAAAAGCATTAGATACCCTGACAAGACTGTATGGGGCTAACCAAGCAAAGCTGACATTGAGCGAGATTGAACAATCTATTGCTACAGAAAACCATCATCCAAAATTATCTGACTTGGTCTCAGGTGGAAAAGTCAGGACCATAGTTTGGGTAGGCATTGGCTTAGCCATGTTTCAGCAACTAGTGGGCATCAACGTGGTGTTTTATTATGGAGCGGTATTATGGCAAGCCGTAGGATTTTCAGAATCAGACTCACTGATGATTAACGTGATTGTCGGTGCTGTGAGTATTATTGCGTGCGTCATAACCATCAGCTTAATCGATAAACTGGGAAGACGTCCTTTTTTAATTATCGGTTCAATAGGTATGAGTATTACCCTACTCACACTTGTTTGGGTATTTGCCAATGCCGATGTTGCAGAAAATGGTAATTTAGTTTTAGGTGAAAATGGAACACTCGCCTTAATTGCGGCCAATGCTTATGTGTTTTTCTTCAACTTATCATGGGGTCCAGTTATGTGGGTATTGCTAGGTGAAATGTTCCCTAATCAAATCCGTGGTTCGGGATTAGCTGTTGCTGGATTTGCGCAGTGGATAGCCAACTTTGCGATAACCATGACCTTCCCAATGATGCTAACCACTATCGGCTTGGCCAGTGCTTATGGATTTTATGCACTATGCGCATTGTTATCAGTGATTTTTGTTATAAAAATGGTCGAGGAAACAAAAGGCAAAACCTTAGAGAGTATGCAAGGCTAAGTACCACTTAGATAGTCTGAAAATACGTCACCAGTATTTTCAGACTATTATGTACCAGTTTAAATTCAACTTTCAGGATTAGCGAAGAAATAAACCAGTAAATCTGCGCTCAAAATAATTTTTCACTTTGGTTTCTAATAAACGTTTACGTAATTTTACTAGGAGTAAAGCCCATTCAGTGTCAATGGCATGATAGGCTTTATTATGATGACGTGATAACCATATTCGGACTACCTAGACAAAGGCAGTTCTGCCTCACATCACTTGTAAGGGAATATTTTATTCAACTACGTAAGTGACAATGTTCATTACCAACTCCCACCTCAATGCTGAAATGGTAATGCCGCAAACAACGATTAGGTAATCCATGATAAGTTCAAGGAGTATTTCTAATTCACCGATTGCTGCCCTTCTGGTTATCAAATTTTGCTGCTTACAATAACACCGTAAGGGCAGTTAGCCATCGAAGTGTGGCTTAATAACAAGCAACATTTAAAAGTTGAGACACCAGATCTGTTACAATTTTTCCTTAGAGCACATTACTAAGGGCAATACCTAAGCCAAACCGAGTTTGACTATGATTGTAATCAATCATGCTTTCACCATACCCACTAAATGCCGTGGCATATCCTCGCAATTTACCCCACAATGGAAACGTAAAACCAAACTCAGACGAACCTTTACTTGTAGAGAAATTTTGGCGTCCACTCATACTGAATTCTAGGTCATGCCATTTATAGACCATACTTAATTCGTAGTGGCCAAAAAAATCCTCTATGTCAGGGTTATCATCTCCTTTTGGATCGAGTTTAAACGCTTTTTCATTTTCACTTAACCTTAACCAAGGTTTGAATGACAGCGCAAAGTTGTTTTTTTCAAACAAAAAATTGGCGTACACTCTATTCCAACTTCTGGATAGGTTTTGGGCGCGGCCATTAGACTGATGTTCAATACCTGCAATCATTCCGGTGTTTCCACCAAATGGATGCCAATCTAGCGGTGTCAGATAGAAAATTTCAGGTTGATAATTGGTTTCTCTAAAGGGTTTTGAGATGTTTTCCGCATATATCTGCCACCATGCCTGTATGGTAAATCCAAAATACAGACCATCACCTTCAATCAATATACTCTCGTAATTCAAAGGTACCTTAAAGCTCAACTGAAATTTAGTTTCTATATCCTCAAGGTTCTCTTTATAGCCCTCGAAACCAGAATAAACCTCTTTGTTTATCCCATCAGTCGTTATAGCAGGCAGTATGTAATTTATCTTGTGAGGGGTAATTACATAAGGTTCAAATTCGGTTTGTCGTTCTTTGATTATCCGACTTGAAATGGCACCAACACTGCTAGTGGAATCGGATGTAATACTTAACTTTGCTATTTCAACCTCATCTTCATAAATCTTCATACCGCTACAAGCGTTTCTAATTTCGCCCAAAGTAAGACTGCCATCTCCAGTGAAGTATGCTTTCATAACACATTTTTCGATTGTTTCTTGTGCATAGGAGATGGACACAAAAGAGGTGAAGGCTAATGCACAATAAAAAATTGTAGCTTGTCCATGCATAATACTCGTCCTTAGATATAAGCTTATAGATTAAGAATACCCTATAACGACACGAACATAATGCAGATAAATATTTTTTATAAGTCAGTTGCTTGAAAGTTACATTGGTTTGTTATTGTTATGAATTGTCCATGGTTTTGATGATTAAAGTATTGCTCTTTAAAATATTTTTCTCACACTAGTCAACCATAAAAAACCTGAATAAATCCTATGGATATATTCAGGCTTTTAAATATAAGTACCCCATCAATAATCAATTTAGAGTAACAAACTCTTCACCACTAGTTGGATGGATAGCCACACAAGCATCAAAGTCAGCTTTAGTTGCGCCCATTTTCATGGCCACACCAAAACCTTGGAGTATTTCGTCCATGCCTGCGCCAATACCATGTAAACCTACCACTTTTTGATCAACGCCTGCACAAATTAACTTCATACGTGTCATTTGGCGATGTTTGGTCACGGCGGTATACATGGCAGCAAAACCTGAGTTGTACACAGTGATATTATCTTCACCGTATTGCTCATTAGCTTCTGCTTCACTCAGGCCAATTGTGCCAATGGGTGGATGGCTGAAAACGACAGTTGGGATTAAGGTGTAATCCATATGGGCATTAGTCTGACCATTAAATAAACGTTCAGACAACAAACGGCCAGATTTCACTGCTACTGGGGTGAGTTCAACATAACCGATGTTATCGCCCACTGCATAAATACCATCAACGTTGCTATTTTGGAATTTGTCGACTTTAACGTATCCACCTTCGTTTAGCTCAACGCCGGTATTTTCCAAGCCAATTTTATCGTTTGCTGGCTCACGGCCAATGGCCCAAACCACACAATCAGTTTCGATTGATTCACCGTTTGCAAATTCAATGGTTAAAGAGCCATCTGCATTTTTTATCACTTGAGTGGGTGTGGCGTGGGTATGCAATGTAGGACCATCTTGAGCCATAAGCTCTACCAATGTCTCAGACAGCATAGTATCAAAGCTACGAAGTGGGGCATGTTTACGCACCACTAAATCAGTTTTTGTCCCTAATGCATGCATCACACCAGCAAGCTCTACTGCAATATACCCTGCTCCCACTACAACGGCGCGTTTCGGCTGCTCTGTTAGGTCGAAGAAACCATCAGAATCAATGCCTAGTTCGGAGCCAGTAATATTAGGAAAAATAGGACGACCACCTGTGGCGATAAGAATATGCTCAGCGGTATAGTGCTTGCCATTCACTTCGATGGTGTTTCTATTAACAAATTTCGCAAAACCATTGATAAGTGTCACACCATTTTTTTCAAAACCACTGCCGTAACTAGCGTGAATACGCTTAATGTAAGCTTCTCGGCTATTGACTAGCGTTTGCCAATTGAAGCTATTCACGGTGACATCAAAACCATAATCAGGTGCATACAGGTTAATGGCTTCGGCAACATGTGCGCCAAACCACATCACTTTTTTCGGAACACAGCCCACGTTGACACAAGTGCCACCAATGGCATTTGCTTCTACCAATGCTACTTTTTTACCATGTTTAGCTGCGCGATTTGCCGATGCAATACCGCCACTACCACCACCAATACATATATAATCAAAATCTGCCATGAGCCTGCCTAGTTAAAAATATTTATGTCAAAATGCTTATTTTACAAAAAAACATCGCAATTTTTCAATTGATGCAATCTATTTTATCCATATGTGTTGTGAATGTAAAAAGAACCTCGTTGCTATGTTTTAATTGCAGCATATAAAATTTATCTGTTAGAAGCATCGGTCAGCTCTTGAGATTTCGCTAATCTAACCCAATTTAAGACTCAACTTCGATTAAAAGAGTGTCCTTTATGACCAACCCGCTGACAGATTTATTTGGCCTACCTCAATTTTCGGCTATCAAACCTGAGCATATTCAACCCGCTATCGAAAAAGCTATTGGGGCCTGTAAAACCAAAATCAATGAGGTCCTGAGCATAGGTCATTACAGCTGGGATGACCTTGTGGCTCCGATTGAAGAAATAGACGACATGTTAAGCCGCCAATGGTCACCTGTATCCCATATGAACTCTGTGGTAAGCAATGATGCATTACGTGAAGCACATGATGCGTGTTTGCCTGCCTTGTCAGAATACAGCACTTGGGTAGGCCAAAACGCTGAATTGTACAGTGCTTATTGCAAAATCGAAGCAAGCAATGAATTTTGTGACTTATCACAAGCTCAACAAAAAGTGATAACCCAAGCTATACGCGACTTCAAATTATCTGGTGTCGCTTTAGACAACGAAAAAAAGACGCGTTATGCTGAGGTGAAAAGTCGTCTTTCTGACTTAGGTTCAACCTTTAGCAACAATGTAATGGATGCCACTTTAGGCTGGCAAAAACATATTACTGACCAGAGTAAGTTAGCGGGCTTACCTGATTCTGCCAAAGGCGCAGCCAAACAATTAGCCGAAAGCAAAGAGCTAGAAGGTTGGTTGTTTACTTTGGACATCCCAAGCTATTTACCAATTATGACCCACGCCAATAGTAGTGAGTTGCGAGAAGAGATGTATCGTGCTTATACGTCAAGGGCTTCTGATCAAGGACCCAATGCTGGTAAATGGGACAACACCGAGATCATCAACGAAACCTTAAGTTTACGCCAAGAATTAGCGCAACTATTAGGCTTTAAACATTTTGCAGAATATTCATTGGCCAGCAAAATGGCAAATTCTAGTGAACAGGTAAATGGCTTTTTACAGGATTTAGCTAAACGTTCTAAACCCCAAGCGCAACAAGATATCGATACCTTGACGGCCTATGCCAAAGAACACTTCAAAACAGATAAGTTACAAGCTTGGGATTTTGCTTATTATAGCGAAAAACTAAAGGAACAAACCTATAAAATTTCTGATGAACAATTACGTCCTTATTTCCCCGAAAATAAGGTTATAAAAGGCTTATTTGAAGTGGTGTCACGTTTGTATAATTTAACTTTTAGTGCTCGTCACGATATTGATACATGGCACAAAGATGTGCGTTTTTATGATATTCATGACCAAACAGGCGGACTTCGCGGAAGTTTCTATCTAGACTTATATGCTCGTGAGAAAAAGCGCGGCGGTGCTTGGATGGATGAATGCCAGGTACGCAGACAAAAAGCAGACGCCATTCAACAATATCCAGTGGCGTATTTAACCTGTAATTTTAATGGCCCTGTAGGTGACAAACCCGCATTATTTACCCACGATGAAGTGGTCACTTTATTCCATGAATTTGGTCATGGTCTACATCATATGCTAACCAAAATAAATGTAGGTGGTGTATCGGGTATCAATGGCGTTGCCTGGGATGCAGTGGAATTACCTAGTCAATTTTTGGAAAATTGGTGCTGGCAACCCGAAGCCTTGAGCTTTATTTCAGGGCACTTCGAAACAGGCGAAGCGCTGCCTCAAACCTTACTCAGCAACATGTTGGCGGCACGTAACTTCCAATCAGCGATGCAAATGTTAAGGCAGTTAGAATTCAGTCTTTTTGATTTTAGTTTGCACGAAAACTTTGTTGCAGGGGAGACTAACGTGCAGCAATTTTTAGACAAAGTACGTGCGCAAGTAGCAGTGCTTATCCCCCCAAGCTTTAACCGCTTCCAAAATAGCTTTGGGCATATTTTTGCAGGGGGGTACGCAGCGGGTTATTACAGTTATAAATGGGCTGAAGTATTATCATCTGATGCATTTAGCCGCTTTGAGGAGGAAGGTATTTTCAATCAACAAACCGGACATGATTTTTTAACTAACATCTTAGAGATGGGAGGAAGTAAAGAACCCATGGAAATGTTTGTGGCCTTCAGAGGACGCGAACCAGAAGTGGATGCATTATTGCGCCATTCAGGTATTGCAGCATAGTTTACTCGTTATGATTGAATACATTGCAGCATTGTTTTGATCCTCCACCCCAATTTTGCATTACTTATATGTTCATTGGGTTTGGTATTCGACGCCATTGCTGCAACTGCCATTATTTAGAGTAAAAACACATGCAGAACCTAGAAAAATTTAGTGCCATTTATCAACGGGCCTGCGAACGAAAAGGAGGCCCCCAGGTTTTGGCCGCTGGCTTAGATAAGCCATCCCCCCCTCAAGTGCTGAGCACAATTGGAGATGACAGATTTTTAGCTGAGTTCAGTAAAAAAGTCTTCCAATCTGGATTTGTATGGCGAGTAGTAAGAAATAAATGGCCTAATTTTGAACGGGTGTTTTTTGATTTTAATATTGAAAAAATTTTATTGATCCCCGATGAAATGCTCGAACAAAAAGCAACTGACCCAAGTATTATTCGAAATTATACAAAGGTCCGAACCATTCGTGACAACGCCATCATGATTGATTCTGTCGCTCGTGAGCATGGTAGCTTTGCCAAATTTGTAGCCGATTGGCCAAACGAAGATATTATCGGTTTGTGGGCTTATTTGAAAAAACATGGTGCAAGACTCGGTGGCAATACGGGTCCTTATGGTTTACGTACAATAGGTAAAGATACTTTTTTACTCAGCAATGACGTAGTGGGTTATTTTACTAAACGCAACATTATCTCTGGCTCAGCGCAATCAAAACGCAGCCTGACTGCCATTCAAGCTAGTTTTAATGAACTTCAACAACAAAGCGGTCGCTCTTTACAGGAATTAAGTATGATTATCTCTAAAAGTGTGGGCGATAATTATCAATAACCCTTAGTGACAGGTGAAAATTAGTGGCCTTTTAGTTCATAAGCTAAAAAAGAAGCGGCACTCACTCGGCACGATTTGACTTCAGATATCGCTAAGTTTAACAAACAGGATTAACCACAACCCTGAAAGTATTTAAAGCTCTGCACTTTTTACTGCTGATTTTTTATTTTTGTGGCTTCAGCTATTCTTAGAATCAAAAAGTCATCTCAAACAGCTGAATAAATTTTGTCAGAAATTGATATTTCCTGGGTAATTCGGAAAAGGGCTCCTATTTTTCTTAGCTATTTTTGAATGGGTTACGTCTAGCCACTCACATGATTTCTAACAAAAAACCTCTCAATTACGTAGTCAATAATATTCCATCATTCTTATCTGTTGGCGTGAGCGTTTATTCGGTAAACTAACCACACAATATTATCAAGGATTTCCCATGAGCGGCCCTGACACAACTGATACCCCTAGACCTATTCAGCCTTCAGAACCTACCACACACTTTGGTTTTAAGCAGGTAGAGTCCAGCCAAAAAGTAAATATGGTGAAAGAAGTGTTTCAATCGGTAGCAGCGAAGTACGACATTATGAATGACTTAATGTCTTTGGGTGTGCATCGTTTATGGAAACGTTACACCATTGATTGCAGCGGTGCGCGTGCTGGGCATAAAGTATTAGATTTAGCCGGTGGAACCGGAGATTTAACGGCCAAGTTTTCGCGTATTGTGGGTGAGTCGGGTCAGGTAGTGTTGGCCGATATTAATGATGCCATGTTGAAAGTAGGCCGCGCTAAATTACGTGATAAAGGTATAGTGGGCAATGTGGAATATGTGCAAGCTAATGCTGAAGCTTTACCCTTTCCTGATAATAGCTTTGATATTATCACCATAGCTTTTGGACTGAGGAACGTCACTGATAAAGACAAAGCCTTGGCATCCATGTATCGCGTGTTAAAGCCTGGCGGTCGTTTGTTGGTTTTAGAGTTTTCTAAACCCAGTAACGATATGCTGAACAAAGCTTACGATATGTATTCATTCCACTTACTGCCTAAAATTGGCCAACTTGTGGCCAATGACGCAGACAGTTACCAATATTTGGCTGAATCTATTCGTATGCATCCTGAGCAAGAAGTGCTTAAAACTATGATGGATACTGCAGGATTTGAGCAAACGACTTATCAAAATTTAACCGGTGGTATAGTCGCGTTACATAGAGGTTTTAAATTTTAATATGCCCTTTGCCCAATTAGTAGCATCAGGTATCGAGTTGGCAATGAATCAATTGCTTGAGCTCGATGATGATAGTCAACAGCGCTTGAAAAAATTATCCGGAAAGTCGTTGCAAGTGACAATTAAAGAACTGCCGTGGCCATTATTGTTTAGCTTTTCCGAGCAAATTGATGTGCGCTCTGTGATGATCTCGGAAAATGAATTCGACTCCTCCCCTGAAGCAGTAGATTGTTTGATTGAGTTAAATTTAGAGACGTTACCTAAGATCAAAGATAGCAGCCAACTCACTCAATTAATTCAACAAAAGCAGCTAAACCTTACTGGCGACATTTACGTGGCACAAACTTTTAGTGCATTACTCAAAGATTTGGATGTTGATTGGGAAGAGCAGCTGTCTCGTTACACAGGTGATGTAGTGGCTCACCAGACGTTTACAAGCATGAGAGCATTATTTGACACCGCTAAATCACAAATAGAACGAGGAGCAATTGAGCTTGGGGAACATTTAACCCAAAGTGATTCAATTGCGGTCAAACCTATCGAAATGGTAGAGTTTAGTCGAAATGTAACTGATCTTCGCAGTGCCACAGAACGTTTATCTGCCAGAATTGCTTCATTAGAACAAATGAAAAAAGTCGATACAGGAATAAAGCCCTAACGTGAGAATTCTACGCTTTTACCAAATCAACAAGGTGATGTTGCAACACGGATTAGATGAGCTTATTCCTGCCAAATGGTTACCTTGGTATGTAAAGTTTGGCCGGTTTGGATTTTTCTGGCTTCGCAACAAACACCCTGATAAATCCCAAGGCACCCGTATCAGGTTAGCATTGCAAACTTTGGGGCCTGTGTTTATCAAATTTGGTCAGATGTTGTCTACACGCAAAGATTTGCTACCACCAGATGTGGCAACCGAACTGTCTATCTTACAAGATCAAGTAGAACCATTTAACCCTGAGTCAGCAAAACAAATTGTTCGCGACGCCTTCGGTTTAACTGAACTCAGTGATTTGTTCAGTGAGTTTGAAGCGACCCCGTTAGCCTCTGCGTCTATTGCTCAAGTGCATGCCGCAAAGTTAAAAGATGGCAATCAAGATGTGATTGTTAAAGTTATTCGACCTAATATACAACATACCATCCAATCTGATATCGCACTTATGCGCACCGCAGCAGGTGCCTTGCAAAAGTTGTTACCCGATGGTAAACGTCTTCGTCCAGTAGAGGTAGTCGAGGAATATAAACGCACTATTATTGATGAATTAGACTTAACCCATGAAGCTGCCAATGGCATTCAGTTCAAGCGAAATTTTGAAAACTCAACAGCTCTATATGTGCCAACTATATACAGTGACTATAGCCATAAAAACGTCATGGTTATGGAACGAATTTACGGCACACCTATATCTGATATCAAGCAACTCGTTGCCCGTAACACCAACATGAAAAGATTGGCAGAGCGCGGTGTAGAGGTGTTTTTTACTCAGGTGTTTCGTGATAGTTTTTTCCATGCAGATATGCACCCTGGCAATATCTTCGTGTCTACTGTTAATCCTAATGACCCCCAATATATAACCATAGATTTTGGCATAGTCGGCACACTCAATAGCGAAGACAAACGTTATTTAGCCGAAAATTTTATCGCCTTTTTTAATCGTAATTATCGCAAAGTAGCACAATTACACGTCGACTCAGGCTGGGTACCATCGGATACCGACATCGACGATTTCGAAGCATCCATTCGCAAAGTATGCGAGCCTATTTTTCAAAAACCCTTAGCTGAAATTGAATTTAGTAACGTGTTGCTGCAACTATTTAATACCGCCAGACGTTTTAATATGGTGATACAACCACAGCTGGTACTCTTGCAGAAAACCTTGCTGTATATCGAAGGCTTAGGGCGTCAGTTATACCCACAGCTTGATTTATGGAAAACCGCAAAACCCTTTTTAGAGAATTGGATGAAAGAACAAATTGGCCTCAAGGCCATGTATCAAAAGATTTCAACTAATTTGCCTTATTGGTCTGAGAAATTACCAGAAATACCGGACTTAGTTTATGACACCTTAAAACAAGTTAAAACGTTACCTGAACAACAAAGGACACAATTCGAAACACAGCAAGAGCAATTTAAGCAACAACACACCAGCACTTTACTGATGATAATGGGCGCCACTTTTTTTATTATCGGTGCAATCTTACCTATATATCAAAATAATTGGTGGCCCAGTGTTTGTTTCGGTTTAATTGGGCTAGGTTGCTGGTTTTTTGCATTTAAAAATAAACGGAAATAAAGTCTGTCGATCATTGCAGGCTCATACTCTTTTTATCTAAACAACGTTAGAAATATTTTATCTGACAGCGGTGCTTACAATTTACCAAAAAAACCTTCTACTCGCAGGGCGATACCGTAAGAGGCAGAAAATCTCTCATCCCTCCTCCACAATATAAAAGGTTCAACTTCGTAAAATAGCCATTTACGTAGTGCATTTTTACGCCATCTTAAGCTTATCAAATATTCATCTAGACGATAATTTGGGCGGGTGAGTCCTTCAATATAAATTCCTGCTATTAATGCGTTTTTTTCATCAAATTGAGTAAGCTTTTGTAAGCTATGTTGCCAGAGCCAATCGTTGGTCCGGTCTCTGAAATAAAAATGATTATTCCATCTATATATTGATTGTTTGGTAGCGGTATAACCTAATTGCCAAGAAAAATCAGCTCCCAAGCCATCATCACTATACATATAAGCAGACGTTTCCCAGCGTAAAATGGTTTGATTAGTCAAAAGGTGGGAATTCCGATAACGACTTTTGAAAAACGGCTGCAACCGACGGCCC
Source organism: uncultured Paraglaciecola sp. (assembly GCF_943787955.1). Taxonomy (NCBI): domain Bacteria; kingdom Pseudomonadati; phylum Pseudomonadota; class Gammaproteobacteria; order Alteromonadales; family Alteromonadaceae; genus Paraglaciecola; species uncultured Paraglaciecola sp. Next base: position 75,550 of record NZ_CALSOK010000019.1, on the reverse strand, counting down.
ACCCCGATACGATGTGACAATCCACTCTCAGGACTACTTCTCCAGCGCAGAGCCAAACTAAAACGATTCTGCTCGACAAAGTCATCAACTCCCGAGGCTTGGATATCATTACCCGGCCTGTCATCGTCATAATCTGATAAAACCAAATCAACACGATTTTTCAAATTGGGCAATTTCACCCTTACTTTAAAGCGTACCTCATACTCATTTACATTGCGGCTTCTGGGCTCCCAACCTAACCGAATGCGCGCTTCACCATATGCTTCCTCACGAGCTTTAAATTCGTTTAAGGCAAAAAAATCATCAAACCATAAAGCGCTTGTGTTGACCGAAGATGCAATACTCTGGTGCATGGTATCTAACCATGCATATTCCTGCTGTGGCTCTTCAGCCTTAAGATTTGATAAAAAACCCATACTCAAAAAGAATAAAAGAAATATTTTCACACTTATCCTCCCGGCACAAACATCCCTAAACAGTGATTTGATGGGCAAACCATTGACGTTTCAGATTTTAGATTAACGCAATTAGTGATTAAAAAGTCAAACAGCCTAGATTTCGCTATCAAATCCAGTGACCTTTTTAATAAGCTAAGTATAATGAAAAACATACAGTCTCTAGGAGTATTTTATGTTTGGCATTAGCCCCATGCAGTTGTTGATTATTTTGGTTATCGTAGTATTGCTTTTTGGTACTAAAAAACTTCGCGGTTTAGGTGGAGATTTAGGCTCTGCGATGAAAGGGTTTAAGAAAGCCATGAGCGATGAGGATAAGGAAAAGGATTTGGATGCTGATTTCGTTACTAAAGAGACAGTCGAAGATAAAACCACTGAAAGTTCTGGAGATGCTGAAAATTCAAAAAGTACTGTTCAGCAAACCAAGAGTGAACACAAAGAGCATAATTAATGTTTGATATTGGCTTTTTCGAACTGTTAATTATTGCTGTATTAGGTCTAGTCGTTTTGGGACCTGAAAGGTTACCCGGGGCCATTCGATCGACTATGAAAACTGTGCGCAGTATCAAGGGCATGGCCAGCGGCTTTCGTCAAGAAGTCGAGCAACAGTTCAAAGTTCATGAATTACATGAAAATTTGAAGAAAGCCGAGCAAAAGGACCTTAAAAATCTATCTCCTGAGCTACAAAAATCTGTTGATGAACTTCGTGATGCAGCTAAGTCCGTTCAAAAACCCTATTCAAAAGAGTAACTAACATGGCTGATGCAAATAGCTTAATTGCTCATTTAATTGAGCTCAGAGGACGTGTATTAAAAGCCGTTGTTAGCGTTTTTATCGTATTTTTGTGCTTGGTTTATTTTGCACAAGACTTATACCACTGGTTGGCAACCCCATTGTTAGACACGCTACCAGAAAACGCACAGATGATTGCCACCGATGTAGCATCTCCCTTTTTTGCACCTTTCAAACTAACTATGGTGTTATCATTTTTTATTGCTATCCCAGTTGTACTTTACCAAATTTGGGGGTTTGTAGCGCCTGGGTTGTATAAAAACGAAAAGCGTTTGGTGGCTCCGTTGTTATTCTCGAGTACCTTATTATTTTATCTAGGTATGGCTTTTGCCTACTACGTGGTCTTTCCTTTAGCCTTTTCGTTTTTTACGAGTCTGGAGCTTGAAGGGGTAGTCATCAGCACTGACATCAGTAGTTATCTAAATTTTGTTCTTAAGATTTTCTTTGCATTTGGGCTGGCTTTTGAAATACCTGTGGCAGTAGTGCTGATGTGTTGGACGGGTTTTACAACACCAGATGCATTGAGAGCAAAACGCCCATATGTAATTGTAGGTGTATTTGTTGTAGGTATGCTACTGACTCCACCCGACATCATATCGCAAACGCTACTTGCCATACCCATGTGGATCTTATTTGAATTTGGCATTGTGTTTGGTGGCATTTACTCTCGAAAAAAAACAGAAATCGAACAACAGGATAAACTATGAATTATTTAAGTATATTTGGATTGTTATTAATACTGGCGAGCCCATTTGGTATAGCCAATACACTCTTAGATAAATTATCGTTATGCACTAAAAATAACGATGATATACAACGCTTAGCCTGCTACGACGCAGTGGTCGATAAAAATGTAAACATCCAACCCAAACAGCACAAGGTAAAACACCAACTTCCTTTGCAAGTCATCACAACCGAGCAAGCAGACAATGCTAATCAACAACAGGACAAGGTAAGACACCAAGCTTCTTTACCAGTTATCACTAACGAGCAAGAAGATAATACCAATCAACAACAGGCAGAATTTGGTCAAGAAAATAATCAGCGCTCAAAGAATTTCATCAATCAGATCCAAGCCACAATAAACAAGATCGAAAAAACACCTTACGGAAAGCTAGTGATTACCCTTAATAATCAGCAGGTATGGCGTCAAACAGATAGCACCCGTTTGAATTTACGAAAAAACAACGTAATTATTATCGAGCGTGGTGCGTTTGGCTCCTTTTTTATAAGTAAAGAAAACGCAAATAAGCGTATCCGTGCTAAACGAATGAGATAGGTTAATGACTTGGTCTGATATTGGTGTCAATTTTACTGACAAAAGACTGTTTTTTGAGCCAGTATTTAAACGCGCCTTAACCGCTGATGTTAGCCATATTATTATTACCGGTACTAATATAGATAAGAGCCAACAAGCCGTTCATTTAGCCCAACAATATCCCCACCATTTGTCTGCGACTATTGGTGTGCATCCCCACCACGCTAACGAGTTTAGTGATGAAACGCTAAATGAACTCCAAAATTTAGCTAATTCTAAATCTGTGGTGGCTATTGGCGAATGTGGTTTAGATTTCAATCGAAACTTTTCTACTCCAGACCAACAACTGTTTGCCTTTGAACAACAACTTAAATTAGCTTGTGAATTGGGCTTGCCTGTTTTTTTACATGAGCGCGATGCATTTAAAGCTCAAGTTGAATTATTAACAAAATATCGTAAAACACTAAAAGGTGGCGTAGTACATTGTTTTACCGGCGACATTGAACAGATGAATCGTTACTTAGAACTAGACTTGTATATTGGCATAACCGGTTGGGTCTGTGATCTTAAGCGTGGGCAAACATTACGCGAAGCAGTTAAATCACTTCCCCTAAATCGTATTTTATTGGAAACCGACGCCCCCTATTTACGCCCTAAGGGTTTACCCAATAACCACAAAGTGGACAATGGCAATAACGAACCTGCTTATCTGCCATTCGTAGCAAAGGAAGCAGCCAATTTGATGGGCACGGACTTAACCACATTAAAATTAGCGAGCCAAGCTAATACACAAGCACTATTTAAAATCCCAACCATGAGTGCTGGTCTAGCCGAATAAACCTTTTAGGGTCATCCTTAGCAAAAACTGGCTATTGTGGTTCTTCAGTATTTTTTGTACTGCAGTCATATTTACAACAGCTAATTTTTCTAGTCAAATACGCCCAAGCCATACTGTAGTGCCAGGCGTTGCTCACTTAGTGGATACTAAAAAACAGTATTCGATTGCTAGTATTCTCAGTGCCACAGATACTATTTGACAACAGCCAAGCCAAAATCTAACACGCTTAAGTCTCTCTGATGAGTTATATTGGTTTAAGTTTACCATCAATCACATATAACCAGCAGAACCAGATTCTTAGAAATTGAGCATGCACTATTGGACAGAGTTAATATTTGCTTTACACAGGACAAAAAAATATTAGTAGCGTATCAGGCTGGTGACACTTTGATTTTCTTGCAACGCACAATCAAACATGAAAATTTTATATTTCCAGTCCCAACAAGTGGGGATTCAATAGAAGTATACGTCAGCACTTATTCAAAAGGTCTAGTGGATCTTCCCGTACATATCTGGACGCAAAATGAATATTTAGAATTTACCAGTAAAAGTGGCTTAATCATGGGTGTATTTTTTGGTCTGATATTGGCAATAGGATTAATTAACCTATTTTTTTTTATCACAACGCGCACATCAATATTTTTGATTTACGCCGGTTATGTTATTTTCTTGGGCTTAACCTTGTTAGCACTTCAAGGCTTAGGCTATCACTATATTTGGCCTAACTCCCCCTGGCTACAGCAACATGCAGTGGGTATTTTTGGAAGTTTAGCCATGTATTTATCGATTTTATTTTGCGAAGATTTACTCAATGTCAGAGCGTTTAATACCAAGCTAAGTGCACTACTCAAAACAACAGCTTATATTTTTCTATTCGGCTTAATTATTAGTTTTTTTATACCTTTACCAGTTTTTATTAAAACATTTTTGCTGATGTTTTGTGCCAGTGGATTACTTATTCTGGTCGTGGCAATCTGGTTGTGGGTAAAAGGTCTAGCCATCGCTGGCTATTATACTTTTGCATGGTGCGTACTTTTCGTCTGCGCTCTTGCCGTTAGCCTAGACACACTAAATATCATGAATCTTAACATGCCTTCATCTTACTTATTGATGCTAGGTGCAAGCATAGAATCGGTGCTTTTAGCACTTATTCTGGCTATTAATCACAATCAACACCACCAAATGTTACTCAATACACAAGCAGCGTTATTGAACAGAGAGCGTCAAACCCTGAGTACACAAAAAAATATGTTAGCATTGCAAGTAGATGTTTCAAAAAAGCTTGAATATAAAATACAAGAGCGCACCTTAGAGTTAGAAGTGACTCTCCGTGAATTATCTGATAAAAATCGTGAACTACAAGAAAGAAACTCCCTAAATGCATTAACAGGGCTTCATAATCGTGACTATTTTGACAAGAAATATCAGGCAGAAATACGTAGAAGTCGACGTGAACAAACCCAATTATCTGTAGAGATGGTGGACATTGACTATATCAAAAATGTGAATGATCAATATGGTCATTTAGTCGGCGACGAATGTATTAAAACAGTTGCCCACACACTTAAAAAAGTCTTAAAAAGGCCCAGTGATGATGTAACTCGTTTTGGTGGCGAAGAATTCGCCCTGATTTTGCCTAACACAGACTTAAAAGGTGCTTTAGCCTTAGCTGAACAGCTTAGATCTGAAATACAAAAAACCACCATTCAAGCAGGAGAAATATCAGTCAATATTACTATTAGCGCAGGTATAGGTACCGCAATAGCCAAGTTAAGCCAACCTGAAGACAATATCTTAGCCTTGGCAGATAAACAATTATACGTCGCCAAAAATGCAGATCGAAATAATGTGCAAGGCCTCCATTTAGACTTCATCCAATAGCAGGATTAATCATGATTGAACAATTTCCCAATACACGTATGCGCAGATTACGCAAACAGGATTTCACCCGCAGGTTAGTTGCCGAAAACACACTAACCGTCAGTGATCTAATCTGCCCCATGTTTGTGTTAGAAGGTGTAAATCAAAAAGAATCCGTTTCCTCTATGCCCAGTGTAGAGCGTTTATCTATTGATTTGCTAGTCAAAGAGGCACATGAACTTGTAGAACTTGGCATTCCTGCTATTGCATTGTTTCCCGTGACACCCATGCAAGCCAAGACATTGTGTGCAAGCGAAGCTTATAATCCAGATGGCTTAGCGCAAAGAGCAGTTCGCGCCATCAAACAAGCGATACCTAATATTGCTGTTATCACAGACGTAGCACTCGACCCTTTTACCTCTCACGGCCAAGATGGCCTGATTGACGAGCAAGGTTATGTGTTAAACGATGAAACTATCGAGGTTTTAGTCAAACAAGCAATATCTCATGCACAAGCAGGCGCTGATATCGTTGCACCCTCTGATATGATGGATGGACGTGTCGGTGCACTTCGCCAAGCACTCGAAAGTCATGGCTTTATTAACACCTGTATCATGGCTTATTCGGCTAAATACGCTTCAAGCTATTATGGGCCATTTAGAGACGCAGTGGGATCGGCAGGTAATATTAAAGGTAGTAATAAGAAAAGTTACCAAATGGATCCTGCCAACTCGGACGAAGCTATGCGCGAAATTGCTTTGGACTTAAAAGAGGGTGCAGATATGGTGATGGTCAAACCCGGCATGCCTTATCTAGATATAGTCAGGCGCTGTAAAGACGAATTTAAAGTGCCCACTTTTGCCTACCAAGTCAGTGGCGAATACGCCATGCACAAAGCGGCGTTTGCTAATGGCTGGCTCAATGAAGATGAGGTAATTGTAGAATCTCTGATTGCTTTTAAGCGAGCTGGCGCAGATGGTATCTTGACTTATTTTGCAAAGCAGGCAGCCATACTGTTGAAACCAGACTAGAAGATCTTGGCTTCATAATTAAACAACAACCTCTTAATTTTTATCTGTTTTTGTTATTCTAAATCAACAAGGTAAATTTAAAAACACTCTAATGTCCAGCCTACTTTATGCTGTTGCCATTTTTCGTTGGCTAGCTCCGCATCAATCAATGGGTGTGATTTTAACCAGCCTTTAGGAAAAGTGAGTGTCCACTTTTCATCTGAAATAATTAGATTAAAATCTGCTAGCAAATTGTCTTTGCGGCGAATGGAGAGTAAGCATGATAAGCGTAATACTCTAACTAACACCAAAAGTGCTTGGCGTACCTCTGGATGGAAAGAGTCAAACAAACCGAGGTTAATTTCCTGTCTGTGACTTTGCACTAATGTTTTGATACCAGCACGTTGGTGTTGTGTATAACCCACCATGGGTAAATGACTAAGAATATAAGCGCCATGTTGATGGTGCAGTTTGTATTCGATATGCAAACCAGTCTCATGCAACATGGCAGATGCCATCAACATCGCTTCACACTCTACCTTGCCTAAGAACATCTGGTTTTGTACTTGATTAAACAGACTAAGCGCAATACCTTTGACGCGATAAGCGTGTTCAGGATCTATATGAAAACGTTCAATACATTGCTCGAGAGTTTGCAATCTTCGATCATTTTGCTGCATGTTATCTAACATGCCATAAATAAGGCCTTCGCGAAGCGCCCCACCTGATATATGCATTTCTTGGATATTTAATTGCTCAAAAAGGGCAATCAGTATAGCCAAGCCACTAGGAAAAATCGCTCGTCTTGATTCGATTAAACCATCTATTTGTAATAAATCTATGGTCACACAGTCAATGCATTGCTGTTTTAAATTACGCAGATAATCAATGCGTATAGAGTCACTGATCCCTTGTGTCACCAAAATTTCAGTAATAGCTTGGGGAGTACCTGATGCGCCTAAACATTGCTGCCAGTCAAAACTAATAAAATCATTTATCACTGGCTCTAATAAAGACTTGGCTTCATTAATCGCAAGCTCAAAACTCTGCTCCGATATATTACCATCAGTAAAAAACCGCTCCTTAAACGTCACACATCCCATATTCATACTAACTAAATGAATTGGGGTCATATCATTGCCAACAATCACTTCTGTACTTGCGCCGCCAATATCAATAACCAAAGAATTGCCTTGATTAGCCGAGGTGTAAGCCACACCCAAATATATTTGCCTAGCCTCCTCCTCACCATCAATCACATTCAATTTATGTTTGAGAATTTTTTCAGCTGTTTTTATAAATACGTCAGCGTTAGCTGCCAAACGTAAAGTAGCAGTGCCAACGATTTTTATATTTGAAAGAGGAATATCCTGTAAACGTTCGGCAAATGTTTCAAGGCACTGCCATCCTCTCTCGAGGCTAGATTGGTCTAACAGCATATTTTCATCTAGCCCAGCGGCAAGACGCACTTTTTGCTTCACCTTACCAATAATATGCACACTACCAGCCACAACCCGAACAATGACCATATGAAAACTGTTGGAGCCTAGATCTACAGCTGCATACAATTGCTCAGGCTGAGCGAAGGGGGCAATGACTTCGATGTTATTATTCATCTATTCCGATTAGGGCGTGGACTTGAAGGACGATTTTGGTGACTCCTACCACTTTGCATACGCTTTTTAAAACGTGGTTTAGGTGGGGTGATGTCACGCATTAAATCATTTGGGTTGTAATCTGTCACTGGTATTGAGTGTTGAACATACTCCTCAATCGCCGGTAAGTTTAGGGCGTATTTTTCGCAAGCAAAACTAATAGAGCTGCCACTTTCACCAGCACGACCCGTTCTACCTATACGGTGCACATAATCTTCTGCATCGTCTGGTAAGTCGTAGTTAAAGACATGACTTACCATAGGAATATGTAAACCACGAGCTGCAACATCTGTAGCGACTAATACATCAAGCACACCACTGGTGAAATTCTCTAGTATTTTTAGGCGTTTATTCTGAGGTACATCACCGCTTAACAAACCCACCCTATGCTTGTCAGCTTCTAACCAATCAGAAATTCTTTCACAGCCATGTTTAGTGTTCGCAAACACTATAGCTTTGTCTGGCCATTCTTCTTCCATCAAAGTGAGTAGAAGGTATGGTTTGTCTTCATCTGACGGGTAAAATAGTTCTTCTTTTACCCGTTCAGCAGTTTTTCTTTCTGGCTCAATCTGAACATGAGTAGGATTATCCATGTGATCATAAGCCAACTCTTGAACGCGGTAGGACAAGGTAGCAGAAAATAGCATACTCAAACGTTCAGTAGGTTTGGGCATTCTGTTAAATAAATAACGAATATCCTTGATAAAACCAAGGTCGAACATACGGTCAGCTTCGTCTAATACCGCAACCTGAATAGCGGCTAATGAAAAGATATTTTGTTTATAGTAATCGATAATACGACCCGTGGTGCCGATAATAATATCTACACCACCTTGCAATTTCTCCCGTTGACTTTGATAGCCCTCGCCCCCATAAATTAAACCAAGTGATAAACCTGTGTGCTGGCTAAGTAGTTCTGCATCGTTAAAAATTTGCACAGCTAACTCACGGGTGGGCGCCATAATGATTGCCCTAGGTTGACGTTTTGAGTCTTGAGGGTTGGTCAACAAATAGTGGAAAGTGGCCACCAAAAATGCAATGGTTTTACCTGTTCCCGTTTGCGCTTGACCGGCAAGATCATTACCTTCAAGTAAGGGCGGCAAACTCAACGCTTGAATAGGTGTGCAAAGGTTGAAATTGGCCTCAGACAACGCATATACAACCTGCTGTTGAATAGGTAAGTCTGAAAATTTTGTATCGGTTAAATGTGTAGTTGGCATAGCTTATAGCTTATCATTGCTTGCATTAAAAACCAGTTTCTATATAACAATCATAACCACGCTGAGTCATGTCAGCGAGAGAAAAATTACGGAGAAAATAATGAGCGACAAAATCATCCAGTTATCTGATGACAGTTTCGAGGCTGATGTTATCAATGCAGCTGGTCCTGTGTTAGTTGATTTTTGGGCAGAATGGTGTGGTCCATGTAAAATGATCGCACCTATACTGCATGAAGTGGCTGACGAATTTGACGGCAAAGTAACAGTTGGCAAGCTGAATGTCGATGAAAATAACGAAACGCCGCCTAAGTATGGCATAAGAGGTATACCTACTTTATTACTATTTAAAGGCGGTAACGTAGCAGCAACGAAAGTAGGCGCGTTATCAAAAGCCCAACTTTTAGAGTTTTTGCACGAAAATATTTAATATTTATTATCATAAATAATTAAATATATAAGCTCAGCACTTGCTGAGCTTTTTGTAGTTGCTAAACCATCAACTTGCCTGAAGAGCCTATTCCTATTGTAAACAAATTGTTACTTATGTTTTTGACAAGGGCCTAGACCGCAGGCAGAAATATTCAGGATGGCGTTAAATCGTCTGACAAGTAGACAATTCACTGGACTCAGGAATTATTTGGTGCTAAATTTTATATGTTAAAAACCTGAACACACCCACACTTCGCTCAAATCAGAGATGTACTTTAGTAATTACCTTTGAATCAATCAATCAAACTGGCTTTTAAGACAAGCTTTTAGCATAAAGACCCACCAATTATGAATCTTACCGAACTCAAAAATAAACCTATCAGTGAACTGGTTAGCCTAGCCGAAGACATGAAGCTAGAAAACATGGCTCGCGCACGCAAACAAGACATTATTTTTTCTATCCTTAAATCTCACGCTAAAAGCGGTGAAGATATTTTTGGTGATGGCGTACTAGAAATTCTTCAAGATGGTTTTGGATTCTTGCGTTCCAACGATTCTTCATACTTGGCAGGTCCAGACGACATTTATGTCTCGCCTAGCCAAATCAGGCGCTTCAACTTGCGAACTGGCGATACGATTTCAGGCAAAATACGTCCTCCAAAAGATACCGAACGTTATTTCGCATTATTAAAAATAAGTGAGGTCAATTATGACCGCCCTGAAAATGCACGTAATAAAATATTATTTGAAAACTTAACGCCATTACACGCTAATGAACGTTTAATCATGGAACGTGGTAATGGTAGTAGTGAAGATATTACTGCACGAGTTTTAGATTTAGCCTCCCCCATTGGCCGCGGTCAACGTGGCTTAATAGTTGCACCACCCAAGGCAGGTAAAACATTACTGTTACAAAATATCGCACAATCTATTGCTGCTAACCACCCAGAATGTCTTTTGATGGTCCTGTTGATTGATGAGCGACCAGAAGAAGTGACCGAAATGCAACGCCTGGTGCGTGGTGAGGTCATAGCGTCTACGTTTGATGAGCCGGCGAGTCGCCACGTACAAGTTGCTGAAATGGTAATCGAAAAAGCCAAACGTTTAGTTGAACACAAAAAAGACGTGGTCATTTTACTCGATTCAATTACCCGCTTAGCTCGAGCCTATAACACAGTGATACCTTCATCAGGTAAAGTATTAACCGGTGGTGTAGATGCCAACGCATTGCATAAACCTAAACGTTTCTTTGGTGCCGCACGTAACATCGAAGAAGGTGGTAGCTTAACAATCATTGCCACAGCATTGATTGATACTGGCTCTAAAATGGATGAGGTTATTTACGAAGAATTTAAAGGTACAGGTAATATGGAATTACACCTGAACCGTAAAATTGCTGAAAAACGCGTATTCCCTGCGATCGACTACAATCGTTCTGGTACTCGTCGTGAAGAGTTATTAACGACACCAGACGAATTGCAAAAAATGTGGATATTACGCAAAATAGTGCATGAAATGTCAGAAATAGACGCGATGGAATTTCTTATCGGTAAGTTGTCTATGACTAAAACAAACAATGAATTTTTTACTGCTATGCGCAAACAAAGAAGCTAATATTTTTGTTAAGTGACAACAATCCGCTTCAGGAAACTGCAAGCGGATTTTTTTATGGCTTTTTAGGAATATCTTGTAATAATTATTCTTAATGTTTGACAAGCGGATTTGCTTTTAACATATTAGATATTCATTCACTTACAGTCGATTATCAATGAAACAGTTAATACCCGTCTTATTAATATTCTTAATTTTCACGCCTAAAATATCGGCCACCTCGAACGTAGAGCAAATGGTTAAGAATATAGAACCTCAGGTGATTAAGTGGCGACATCATTTACACCAAAATCCAGAACTATCTAACCGCGAATTTGAAACGGCAAAGTATATTACTAAACACCTGCAAAACCTTGGATTAGAAGTACAAACAGGCGTTGCTATAACTGGGGTGGTAGCAGTACTTGATAGTGGCAAACCAGGGCCGGTAGTGGCGCTTCGTGCCGATATAGATGGACTACCTGTACTAGAACAAAATAATTTACCCTGGAAATCGACTAAACGTGGTGAGCTTGAGGGTAACGACGTGCCAGTCATGCATGCCTGTGGACATGATACCCACATCGCTATGCTAATGGGTGCTGCAGAAATTTTAGTGAACATGAAGAGTGAACTTCGCGGTAAAGTGAAGTTTATATTTCAACCCGCCGAAGAAGGGGCGCCTAGAGGCGAAAAAGGTGGTGCTGAACTGATGATTGAAGAGGGTGTTCTCAATAACCCAACCGTAGATGTGATTTTCGGGTTACATATTAGTGCTGATACCGACGTAGGCAAAATACGTTACAAAGAAGGTGGCACAATGGCTGCGGTTGACCCGTTCAAAATTGTCATAAAGGGGAAACAAGCCCACGGCGCTTATCCTTGGCTAAGCGTGGATCCTATTACTACAGCCGCGCAAGTTATTATGAGTTTACAAACCATAGTCAGCCGTGAAATTAAACTCATTGATGAAGCCGCCGTGGTTACAATAGGCTCTATTCATGGTGGTAACCGCTCAAATATTATCCCCAGTGAAGTTGAATTAGTAGGTACCATTCGTACCTTAAATAAAGCGGCCCGTGAACACATGTATGAAGCGGTTCCCAGAAAGGTTAAAGGTATTGCTGACAGTATGCGTGCTGAAGTTGAAGTAACTTTGCCTTTGGATTACAACTACCCCATCACCTACAACGATCCTGAACTAACTGAAAAAATGGTCCCTACACTGATTAGAAGTGCTGGCCGTGAGAATGTTATTTATAGCAAACCCGTGACGGGCGCAGAAGACTTTTCGTTTTTTCAAGAAAAAATACCAGGGCTATATATGTGGATTGGCGGTAAGCCCTTAGATATATCCGAAGCCGATGCCCCAGCCCACCACACGCCAGAATTTTATGTCGACGATTCAGGTATGAAAACAGGCGTAAAATTACTAACAGACTTAACATTGGATTACATGAAACTGCACTAAAACAGGCCCTCCAATAGACGTTAGCAAAACTACCATTAGGGTGGTTTCTATGCTGCAAGCTATAAGCTACAATATGTGTCCAAAATTTTAGGGGATTGATTTACCCTAAATCATAAAATGTGATTTAAGAGAGAAAGTTATGCCAAACGTGGCAATAGTAATGGGCTCCAAGTCTGACTGGCCTACCATGCAAAACGCAGCGCTCATGTTAGAAAAGCTTGGCGTGAGTTATACGGCCAAAGTTGTCTCAGCACATCGCACCCCGAATCTGCTCACAGATTTTGCCGAAAAAGCAGCTGAACAAGGGTACCAGGTCATTATTGGCGGTGCAGGGGGAGCAGCGCACTTGCCCGGTATGATCGCAGCACATACTACTTTACCTGTATTTGGTGTACCTGTTCGCTCAAGTCAATTGAACGGTATTGATTCTTTACTATCTATCGTGCAAATGCCCAAAGGAGTAGCAGTAGGCACTTTAGCGATTGGTGAAGCCGGTGCTGCCAATGCTGGATTGTTAGCAGCACAGGTAATCGCCTTGCAAAATCCAGATGTGCAACAAGCAATCAAAGACTTTCGAGCAGAACAAACCGCCACTGTAATTGCACAAGACGAATTAGTCCTTCCCTCTTTATGATAAAAACTGACATGAGATTGTGTAAATGAGCATATTAGTTCTTGGTTCAGGGCAGTTAGCCAGAATGATGGCTTTGGCTGGTTATCCACTTGGAATAAGTGTTCAGGCAGTAGATGTAGCGGATAATAAAATTGTCGATCCGGTGAGTAAACAAATAATCAATAACTCACTTGAACGGATGATTGAAGAAGTGAACGCCATCACTGTTGAATTTGAACATATTCCTGAAAATTTACTCGAGTTAGTCCATGGTAGTGGCAAACTCAAACCCAGTGTAGAGGCAATTTTGACGGGGGCTGATAGAGTTCGCGAGAAAAAATTACTCGAAAAACTGGCTATCACCAACTGCCCGTTTGAAGTCGTTACCGATGTTGAACAATTAGAGGCGGCTGTTGAAAAGCTTGGCGAAAAGTTAATTATCAAAGCAAGCAGAGATGGCTATGATGGTTATGGCCAATGGCGTTTACAAAATAAAAACGAATTGCCTGAACTGAAACAGCAGTTGTCCAAGTTAGACTTACATAAAGTTCCTTTGGTGGTTGAGAAAATGCTCAGTTTTGATCGCGAACTTTCATTGGTAGCAGTTCGAAGCAATAAGGGCGAAATTGCCTATTATCCACTTGCAGAAAACTTACATCATCATGGTCAATTGCATGTTTCTATTGCTCCTGCTCTGCAAGTTGACCATGCACTTAACCAACAAGCACAAGATATCTTCAACAAACTAGCAGTATCACTAGATTACGTTGGTGTGTTGGCAGTTGAATTTTTCCAAATTGGAGAACAACTATTGGTTAATGAAATAGCACCACGAGTCCATAATTCTGGGCATTGGACAATGCAAGGTGCAGATACTTGCCAGTTTGAAAACCATCTTAGAGCAGTGAGGGGGTTACCATTAGGCTCAACGAAAGTCACATCACCTACCGCCATGATAAACATCATAGGTTGCAAAGATTTTGCAAGGGACATGCTGAGTATTCCCGGCTGCCATCTTCACTGGTACGGTAAAACCCCTCGCAAAAAGCGTAAGATGGGGCACTTCAACTTATGTGCAGATAACTATGCTGAACTAGGGAAAACAATGCAGGCTTTGTCTGAGTACGTACCGATTGAATATTTTCCAATGCTAAAAGATGAAGCAGCCAGATTGCTGAAACTTTAAACGACCTTTTGAAAAATATTTTTATTTGATTGACAACATATTAATTATGAATAAAATAGCTTTTCTTTTTGGGATAAGCTGCAACAAAGCAGACTACCAACATTCCAAAATTAGCGTCACCTTGTAACATTTTCCTGTGTGCCGACTTAGCTCAGTAGGTAGAGCAACTGACTTGTAATCAGTAGGTCACCAGTTCGACTCCGGTAGTCGGCACCACTTTCCTAATAAAATTCATCGAAAAAATTACAGAACGTAGCGAATTCTGATTTTTAAGGTGACGTTTGCGCAACCTACCGATAGACGAAGCTTAAAGCTTAAATACCAACTCAAAAAATGAAATAAGCAGCCAAACCTCACATCTCGACTCCGATAGTCGCCACTATTTACCCTATGTATTCAGTCCGACTGTTTTGGTTTTAGAAATTAACAATACTCCTGCTAATCATTTAACATACGTACTTCGTGTTGAGGGAATGGGATTTTCACATTATTTTCGTTGAGAGCGGCATAAATTGCAGCGTTCAACTTGAAGCGTAATTGGTGAAATCTGGAAGTAGGCAACCAGGCTCGAACCGAGAGATTAACACTACTGGCACCAAAGCTACCTATACCGACTTGTAATTTCTGCTCGGTTTTTGGCACACCTTCTTCATCTAACGGCATCTGAATATCTTGTAATTCTTCAATTTTAGCTAAAGCTTGCATGATGACCAGGATGGCTCTCGGTGCATCTTCGCTGTAGGCAATACCGATGCTTATTTCTGCCAGCATGTTGGAGTAAGAATTGTGGATGATCTCACCAACTATATGCCGGTTTGGGATTGTTATTTCTGTACCGTCTTCGTCTATCAACATTGTGTAAGCAAGTTGAACTTTTTTCACTAAACCGGTCACTTTTTGCACTTCGATAGTATCACCGACTATGAAAGGGCGAGCGATAATAATATTGAGACCCGCCGCATAATTAGCCAACAGCCCTTGCATAGCTAATCCAGCACCAAGTGATAGCGCTCCAATCGCTGCCACAAAGGGAGTGACACTAATGCCTAATTTACCTAGTGCGATAATACCAATCAAAACCACAATGATAATTTTGATGGTAGAGGCGATAAAGCTTGAAAGTGTGACATCTAGCTTCTTTTTAAGGCATAAACGTTCAACCATTTTGCTTACTTTACCAGCCACGAGTATACCCACCAGCATAATGAGCAAAGCACCAATTATCTGGAAGCTATAACCTACGAAAAACTCTACCACCATTTGATAAATCGCATTCACTTGCTCTAATTCCTGACTGATACTATCAACCACATCAAAGTCTTGTAAACTCGACGGTTCAACTTCAGACGTAGTTGTACTTGTGTCGGTTACGTTTCCAGCCTGCTCAATTAGTGCGTTGTTTGATTCTTTTAAGTGCGTTATAGGCTTTTCTATTAATTCAGTTGTAGCAGGTGATGTGTTTGCTGAGGCGTAGTCGGCCATATCAAGGTCTCGTGGTTGTTTGAGTGGCTAAAATTGATGTTTGTATAACTATATCTATCTAAAGGTTACCAGAAAGTTTTGGTACAAGCTTTGTTTTGACAAATAGCTAAGCCTCATAGTAATTCAACTCCGATGGCAAAAACCAAACATCCATTTTTGTAAGCTAGCACTTTCGTTAAATCTGTAGCACCTTGATGACCAAAATATTTTACATTTAAGGGAGTGGATACATACTTGGTTGGATCTTTGGAAGGTAAATCAGTACTTAAGTTTCCGCATTCAATTGATAATGCAAATCACATGCCACCTTGTTTTACACCGTTACTGGGTAGTGGTATTTTTTTGATTTAGCGAGGTTTAAGCCCCTTTAAATGATACTTTAGCTTTTTCCTTGCCACGTATTTTTTGATGGTTAGTATAATTTTTACATTGTCGCAGCATATACTCGCTACCTACTGCGGTGCTGAAGTATTTTTTAAATTCAGTGGCATGAATGAACCACTGTTTATTGTTGATACCTCAACGTTCAAGAATGGGACTGTGATGAACGTCAAAATATCCTGCTTTATCTTCTCGAATACACCTTCCAGCTGAGTCAACCAATTCAAAATAATCTATTAGGCTGTAAGCAATTTACAGCACCTTGCTGACAAATATCTCTGATGATAGTAGCATAAAATAGGATTTTCGAAGAATTTCGAACAAGGAAGAGTTCGAACTTTGTATGATAAGTCACAGCATTTTTCGTTAGTGCTATCTAAACAAATTTGTCCTCAATAACTTTTACTTTTTAACCCCAGACACCCTCGCCCACTCCCCATCAATAGCAATAGGTTGCATATCAAATACATCGCTATACAAAGCGTTAATTTCTTCTGCTTGTTTATCCAAAATACCTGACAACACTAACTTACCACCGGGTTTGCAATAGGCACTGATAACCGACTTTAACTCCCTTAATGGACCTGCGAGAATATTGGCTAACACCACATCAGCTTGTAACTTAGGTTGATATTGTGGCAGATATAATTCTATTTTTTCGCCTACATAGTTGCGATTTGCATTGTCTTGACTGGCGAGTAACGCTTGGGGGTCGATATCAATGCCTACCACACGCTTGGCGCCTAATTTCAGTGCTGCTATACCCAATATGCCTGAGCCACAACCAAAATCCACTACTGTTGCCTGAGACAGTTCTAAACTGTCTAACCACTTTAGACACAAACTGGTGGTGGGGTGTGTACCAGTACCAAAAGCTAATCCGGGATCGAGCATCACAATCACTGCATTTGGATCCGGCACATCACGCCAGCTGGGGCAAATCCATAAACGCTCGCCAAATTGCATAGGATGAAAATTTACCATCCATTCTCGTTCCCAATCTTTGTCTTCTAATTGGTCTAATTTGTGATTGAAGTTTTTGCCTAATAATTTGGATTTGCTAAGCTGGCTGACTACCCGAGACATATCATATTGTGCGTCATACAATCCCACTACTTGTGTGTCTGGCCAGAGCATCACTTCACCAGGTTTAGGTTCATACATAGGTGTGTCTTTAGCATCCACAAAAGTCACAGCTTGGGCACCATTGGCTGATAACATTTCGCCAATTTGCTCAGCATAATCTGCTTGGCTATTTATTTTTAGTTGGATCCAAGGCATAAACAAACTCAATATTATAAATTTTAAATAGTATAACATTAGAAAAAGAGCAGGTAACCGCAGCTATGCTACAGACATAAAAAAAGAGCTATAAACGCTCTTTTTAAACTTAATGGTTGTTCTTACAAAAAGTTAGTGTCCACCCATACCTAATTTTTTCTCTAGGTAATGAATATTAGCGCCACCAGCAGCGAAGACCTCATCGGCCATGATACTTTTGTGCAGTTCAACATTGGTTTTAATTCCACCGATGACCAGCTCGTCTAATGCATGGCGCATTCGAACAATAGCCACTTCTCTGGTCTCACCATAAGTGATTAATTTACCAATCATTGAATCGTAGTAAGGTGGCACTACGTAATCTGTGTAGATATGCGAATCCCACCTGACACCCAAACCACCTGGTGAATGAAACTTGGTAATTTTACCCGGGCTTGGAATAAAAGTTTTTGAATCTTCGGCATTGATACGACATTCGATCGCATGGCCTTTCACCTTTATCTGCTCTTGAGTCATAGACAACTTTTGACCGGCCGCAACTCTCAGTTGCTCTTTAATTAAATCAACACCTGTGATCATTTCTGATACTGGGTGTTCAACCTGAATACGAGTATTCATTTCAATGAAATAAAACTCATTATTTTCAAACAAGAACTCAAAGGTACCTGCACCACGATAGTTGATATCAATGCAGGCTTGGCAACATCTAGCGCCAATAGCCGCTCGCATTTCTGGTGTAATACCGGGAGCAGGAGCTTCTTCCACTACTTTTTGATGACGACGTTGCATAGAACAATCACGTTCACCTAAGTGAATGGCACTACCTTGGCCATCAGCCAGTATTTGAATTTCAACATGACGAGGATTTTCAAGAAATTTTTCCATGTATACAACATCATTATTAAAGGCCGCACCGGCTTCACTTTTAGTCATGGCAATGGATGAAATAAGTTCACCTTCACTTCGTACCACGCGCATGCCACGACCACCGCCGCCACCTGCTGCTTTAATAATAATGGGGTATCCAATACCTGCGGCAAGCTGTTTATTTCGAGCATCGTTTTCGCCCAAAGGTCCATCAGAACCTGGGACACAAGGCACGCCAGCACTTTTCATCGCTCTAATTGCAGAGACCTTATCTCCCATTAAGTTAATGGTTTGGGCAGTTGGACCAATAAAGGTAAAGCCACTTTTTTCAACGGCTTCTGCAAAACCCGCATTTTCGGCTAAAAATCCATAACCAGGATGAATGGCATCTGCGTCTGTTATTTCAGCAGCGGCGATAATACGAGGAATATTAAGATAGCTCTCTGTGGCTGACGCTTTGCCGATACAAATCGTTTCGTCAGCTAACAATACGTGTTTCAGAGACTCGTCGGCAGTCGAATGCACCGCCACAGTCTTAATGCCTAACTCTTTACAGGCACGCAAAATTCGCAGGGCGATTTCGCCGCGGTTTGCAATAAGGACTTTTTTTAACATTGTCATAAACCTTTTATTCAATCACAAACATAGGTTGGTCGAATTCAACTGGCTCTTGATTTTCCACTAAAATTTGTTTGATGACACCGGCCTTATCAGACTCGATTTGATTCATCATTTTCATCGCTTCGATAATACAAAGCGTATCGCCTACATTCACTTTTTGACCTATTTCAGCAAAGGATTTAACGCCGGGAGAGGAAGAACGATAAAAAGTACCCACCATAGGAGAGCACATAATGTGGCCGCTGATTGCTGGTGCAGCTTCAGGAATCGTTTCAACAGGTGCAGCTTGTGCAACAGGAGCTAATTGTGGCTGTGGAGCATATTGCATCGGAGTTACCTGAGCAGCTGCGCCGCCACGATGAATACGTACTGATTCTTCGCCTTCAGTGATTTCTAATTCAGATATGCCAGACTCTTCAACTAGCTCTATCAATTTCTTAATTTTACGTATGTCCATTTTTTTCTCTCTAATTAGTTAACCAGCAAGCAAATTTTTGCGGATGTTTATTTAGTTAAATATTGTTTGGCCGCCGCTAAAGCGAATTCATACCCTTGAGCACCTAATCCACAAATGACCCCTTGGGCAATGTCGGATAAATAAGAATGCTGCCTAAACGCTTCTCTGGCATGTACATTAGATAAGTGTACTTCGATAAAAGGTATAGACACGCTCAAAAGCGCATCTCTCAAAGCAACACTCGTATGCGTAAATGCACCGGGGTTGATGATGATAAAGTCTGAATTTTCAAAAGCTCTATGGATAGCATCAATTAACTCGTGTTCAGCATTTGACTGCACATGAGTAAAATCCAAACCTATGGAGTTGGCATAAATGCTTAGCTTACTCACAATTTGTTGTAGGCTTTGGTAGCCATACGTTTCTGGCTCACGTTTGCCCAACATGTTTAGATTTGGGCCATTAATTACTAATACTTTCACTGTGTCGCCATTTTAATCAGTAATGATTTTGTTGTGCATGTAAGCAAATGAACAGCCTTATTTCAAAATCAATTTAGTACATTAAATGCACATTAATCTAAATTATAACTCTATTATAGAGAGCAAATAGAAATTAACAGCAAAATACTGGTCTTATCAGCGAAGATTGCTGCAAAGTTAATGAATATTATGCTTTTATTGGGACTTTTTTCTACTTAATCGGAGTGTTTTTTAATTTGAACTATATCGCCCATATCCATATAGGCATCCACACCCAAACCAGCTTGTTAGGAAATTTTCTTGGGGACTTTATTAAAGGTAGTCAACTGCAGCACTTACCTTTTGAGATTGAGCAGGGTATCCGTTTACATCGCAGCATTGACGTATTCACGGATTCACATCCACTCGTGATTGAATTAAGGCGATATTTCCCCAGAGATATTCGCAGGATGGCGGGGGTGATCATCGATATCTATTTTGATTACTTACTGATGCAAACTTGGAAACGTTACTCTGGCACTCATTTTAATACTGTCTTTGCTGATTTTTACCAGCAACTTGAACAATTTTCATTACCCGATAATACCCATTTTCAAAAAGTGGCTGAAGGTATCAAAAAACATCAATGGTTAAATGAGTATTGAAACCTGTTTCCGAGCATTTGTCAGCATTGAGAACCGATTAAAGCATAAAGTGGTGTTTGCTAAAAAAGCTCAGCTTTTTTTGCTTCAATATGGCGATCAGCTTGAGTCTAGCTTTCAACAGTTCTATCCTGAGTGTTTAGATCATGGGCTGAAATTTGTTCGGTCGTATCATCTGTCACAATAATTGCGAGAAATAAGTATGGCCGTACACGAAATTCATCACCCGTTAATTCAACATAAAATAGGCCTAATGCGTGAGACAGGTATTAGTAGCAAAGATTTTAGAGAATTAGCGAGCGAGGTCGGAAACCTTTTAACCTATGAAGCCACCAGAGAGCTAAAAGTTGAAGTTGTTGAAACCACAGCTTGGAATGGTAAAAAAGTTAATATACAAAAGATCAAAGGTAAAAAGATAACAATAGTACCTATCTTACGTGCAGGTTTAGGTATGTTAGACGGTGTCTTAAGGCTTATCCCTAATGCAAAAATCAGTGTGGTAGGTTTGTACCGTGATGAAAAAACCCTGCTACCAGTAGCCTACTTCGATAAAGTAGTAAAAGATGCAGAAAAGCGTACTGCATTAATTGTAGATCCCATGTTAGCAACAGGTGGCACTCTTATTGCCACTATCGATTTACTCAAGCAAAAAGGCTGCAAACATATTATGGGGCTATTTCTAGTTGCGGCTCCAGAAGGTTTAGAGGCCGTTCAAGCTGCGCACCCAGATGTTGAAATTTATACCGCTGCAATAGATGAAAGACTTAATGAACATGGTTACATATTGCCAGGGCTTGGTGATGCAGGTGATAAGATTTTTGGAACGCGTTAAGTCTATACATATTACGTGTCGCTTTGTGAAATGAAAAATATGTTAATTTTTACCTCAGCGCATTTTATTTAAATGTAGATAAAAGCTTTGTTGATGATATAGGTAAAAATCAAAATAATGAAGCCATTATCCTTAAAACGCTAAGTATAGCTAAACAATTGAAAATGAACTGCGTAGCTGAAGATATCGAAACTATTGAACAAGTCAAATTTTTAAAAAAATAAATGTTGGCATTTATAAATGCTATTCCTTTTCTGAACCTGTTCCGACAGAAAAGATTCCAGCAATATTAGAAAATCTTAGTAAGTTTAGGCGTAATCCTTAGTCTTCATTCAAACACAAAAGGTAATGATTGATACTTACCAAAGGGTTTTGCGTGATAAACTGCAAAATGTAAATGTGGTAATGAAGAAAATCCTGTATTACCTGAGTAACCTATTATTTGACCTGCTATAACGTGCTCACCTTGGATCACGGCAACGTCATTTTTTCTCAGATGATAATACTCACCAGTGGTGTCATCACTATGCAAAATCACTAAGTAGTTAGCATATTTAGCGTATTTGCGACTAGCACCTCCACGCGTTTGATGTTCAACCAAATCAATCACTATACCTGACCTGGCCGCATGTATGGGTGTTCCTATGGGCATAGCAAAGTCTACAGCATACTGAGACGCATCACTATGGCTATACCCGCCACCAAAACCTTGCACTATGGGAAAATAATCACCGTCAGCATAAGGATATTGATAAACAATATCCTCTTGATGCAGCGCTAGCATATTACCTGGCGTCCAATAAAAAGCTTCGCCATACCAAATTTTTTGGTATATGTTGATGGGTTGTAATTCAAGCACTTTAACTCGTTGATGCCCCTGAAGCACTCGGCTAAATATGTGCTGAGGTAGGTTTGTGGTTGCCGTTTTTAAGTTACGGGTGTTCACTTCTAAGGTGACGGTCACCACAAAAGGTTTTTGATTGTAGAGCCAATAACTAACCTGCTTGTTTTTCTCAATTTTCTCAACACATGCCCAATTATCCATGCAGTAATTATCTGAGCTCGCTAAAGAACTACAAGTAACCAGCACACAAGATATGATTGTAAAAATAGATACAAAAAGCTTTCGTATAAAATACCGAGTAGAAGGACAAAACACCGTTACTTAGCAAAAAGGCTGTTTACATGCTCAGCAAAAGGCGCAGCACGCATAAAACCTGTCACCCTGGCAGTCTCGAGCTCTTGTCCTTGGGCATCAAAGAACATAATAGTAGGCAGGCCAAGAACAGAAAAGCGTTCTTGAAACGCAAGGTTAGCATCACTGCTATCGGTAAGGTCAATCTGCATCAATACACTGTGTCTTAATTCTTTGACTACGTTTGCATCTGAGAAAGTGTATTTTTCAAATTCTTTGCAGGCCACGCACCAATCTGCATAGAGGTCTAACATTACGGTTTGACCATCAGCGCTGGCCTCTGCTATTGCCTGATTGAACTCTTCGATATTACTGATCTTAAGAAACTCTGGGTGAGCTATTGCGATATCGTTTGATTGCCCCTGCACGTTACTGTGACCTATCCCACTAAATGTCTGATAACCATATCCAACTGAAACAAATAATCCAATGAAGATTAAAAACATGCGGAGACCTTTGAAAAAAGATACGGGGGTATTTTGGTTCATCAC
Source organism: uncultured Paraglaciecola sp. (assembly GCF_943787955.1). NCBI lineage: Bacteria > Pseudomonadati > Pseudomonadota > Gammaproteobacteria > Alteromonadales > Alteromonadaceae > Paraglaciecola > uncultured Paraglaciecola sp. The sequence continues at coordinate 52,443 of NZ_CALSOK010000019.1, read as the reverse complement.
ATAAAAGTAGGTAAATGTTATCAAACCAAGTAACGCCCAAGCAATATCAGTAGCAAAATGTGTGACTAAACGCTCAACAAACATAATGGCAACGGCTAACATCATAAAACCAAAAGTGACTTTAACAACGTTCATCCAATTACCTGCTTTGGGCAACAATTTTCCACCGGTAATGCCAAATAAAATCAATGGGATACCCATTCCCAAACTCAGCACATATAGCGCACTAAACCCTAAAACTAAATCACCACTTTGAGCGATAAATAGTAAAATACCGGTCAAGGGTGCAGTGGTGCAAGGTGACGCCACTAAGCCCGAAATCGCGCCCATAGCTAACACGCCCATATAACTACCACTGGTTTGTTTGTTACTCATGGCATTGAGCTTTTCTTGCCACGAAGAAGGTAACTGCAATTCATAGGCGCCAAACATCACCACTGCCAACAATACAAAAATCACGATTAAAGAGATTAAAATCGCTGGATGTTGTAATCCCGCCTGAAATTGCACACCAGCAGAAGCAACAATCAACCCCAACAACGAGTAAGTAATCGCCATGCCTTGTACGTAGACAAACGACAAAGTAAATGCCCGAGAGGTGCTAATGGTTTTACCCTGACCAATCACTATGCCGGATAAAATCGGGTACATAGGAAACACACAAGGTGTAAAGGCTAAACCAACACCTAAACCTAAAAATAATAACAGCGTGATAAGTAAACTCTGCTTACTGGACAACAAGCTAGCTAATTCAAACTGTTCTGAAATTGGAGCCAGAGAGTCTGAATCGGATATAGAGATTTTTGTATCTTGGCCAGGCTCTACGACTGAAGCAGTACCCACTTGACTTAGATACACCTCTTTGGTGGTGGGTGGGTAACACAAGCCAGCATCCGCACAGCCCTGATAACGAATCTTAACTATGCCATCTTGCACTGAGGATACTATGGGGTAGGTAACATCTAGTTGCCCACGAAATACATCCGATAAACCAAAAAATTCATCTTCAACTTGCTCCGCAACAGGAAAAACCGGCAGACCTATCTCGGCTTGTTTAACCACAGTTTTAAATTGTTTTTTATATAAGTAGTACCCGTCTGCAATTTGCCAACTCAGGATGACGCGATTGCCTTGCTGGGCGAAGTCGAATTGGAACGATTCGTCTACTTGCAAAAACTCTGGTTCGTCAGAAAATAGGTCGGCTAAGGGCTCGGAAGTTTGCGCGATACTCAAGGACGAGACGAAACAAATACCAAGTAGTAAAATAAAATATCTAAAACTCAAATTCATCTACAATACTTCTTATATAAAGGGAAACTTGGCAATAATTTCATTATACCAATCTAATAGGCCAATAGGGACTTACAAACCTTAAAACACAAATCTTAACAAATTATTAAGACGGGCCCTTACTTTGTTTAAAGACCCAAGCTTAAGCAATCAAGTTTCACTATTTCATTAAATAATTTGAGTTTGAGATAAATAGACTCTAATAACCAAACTCATTAGACAAACCAAGCAACAGTCTGTAACAATACGTTACTTGGGTTTCTATTGTTTAGTCCCAGTATCATAACAAACACATTATCATTGAAGCTATACGCAACCCTAGTTACGTATAGCTCAAATAACGAGGCATTTTTGTTTAAATTATTTTTATTATTTGCCATTTTACCTATTGTCGAAATCGCAATACTGATCAATGTGGGTGAGCAAATAGGTGGTTGGTATACTGTAGCTATCGTTATCCTGACCGCTTTTGCAGGCGCTCATTTAGTCAGACAACAAGGGCTCAGCACCTTGATGCAAGCCCAACAAAAAATGCAAACGGGCATCATGCCAGGCCAAGAAATGGCTGAAGGTTTATTATTGGTGATTGCAGGTGTGTTGTTAGTTACCCCAGGATTTATCACAGACAGCATTGGGTTTTTATTGAGTTTGCCTATTACTCGCCCGCTTATAGCCAGAGGGTTAGTTAAAAATTTAGCTCTCAAGATGGTGAGTCCATCCTTTAATGGTGACTTTTCTCAATACCACCAGCCACCCCATTCAACAGAACAATCTGATGATGTCATCGAGGGTGAGTTTGAACGTAAAGATAAACCACCAGAAAATCCAGCCCTTAAGGATGACTTAAGAAAGCCAGACTAACCTAAACATTACATTTCAATAACATTTAGCTGAAAGAATATAATGTTTTGTCGTAGCTTAGTTTCAGTATTTTTATTTGTTTATCAGCTCAAGCATTTGAGATTAAGGGGCAATATTTATATGCGCTTTATGAACGAAGGTCAGCGCTGCAACGACAAACAAATGAACAACCATTGAAATTAACTACCCGAACCAACCAAACTGAAACTCTCACAAAACAATACCGGCTGTTTGCATATTGCTGGGTATGATAAAAGCCCAACAAGCAAGTTTGTTAGGCAGTTTACATTTTAGGTTGACCAGTAAGCAGAGAGCTTCTTCAAGGGCGATTTAGCTGCATAACCCAACTAAACTATATAAACACATTTGGAGTGATCATAAGAAACAACTCACAAACAATATTACTGAAAATAGAAACAGCTACCTAAACAACCTTAACCTTTCAAACTAGATTAGTTTGGACTACCTTAATCACATAGTGTAATCGACTATTAATTAAGAGTTATCAGAATGCGAGTTTTATTAGTCGAAGATGATCTGCAATTAGCCAGAGACATCCACCAAACACTTCGATCAGAAGGTTTTACCGCTAATCACGTCACTTATGCTAAGTCAGCACTGTTGACTATAAAAACCAATGGATGTGACATGTTAATATTAGACTTAGGCTTGCCAGATATGGATGGCCTTACACTTCTTAAAAAGATCAGGCAAATGAAGGTAAATATGCCCGTTCTGATTCTCACCGCAAGAGAACCCATCGAAGACAAAATAAAAGGACTAGATCAAGGTGCAGATGATTCTACTAGCAAACCTTTTGATGTAAATGAACTCATTGCACGTTTGCGGGTGATTGAAAGAAGGTTGGGCACAGCAACCAGTTCTACTATTACTATTGGCGAAGTAAGTCTAGATTGCGCCTCTCATCAGTTAAGTGTCGCGGAACAGATAATGGAACGATCTCGCAGAGAATTTATGTTGTTGAAGGTATTACTAGAGCAAGCCGGACGAATACAATCGAGGGAACAACTTGAGTCTAATTTATACGAGTGGGGTGAGGAGGTAGCAAGTAATGCTGTGGAGGTACATATTCACCATCTACGCAAAAAACTCCCTGAAGCGTTTATCAAAACAATTCGTGGTGTAGGTTACAGTGTTAAAGCTAGCCCAAGTATAGGACCCTAAATTTGTCTATCCGCCGCTATCTAACACTGATTTTGTTATCTGTGATTACATTAGTCACCTTCGCGGCAGCCATTCAGGGTTATCGCGGCAGTATGGCAAAAGCAACCAGCGTATTTGATAATGAATTACGTTCTTTAACTTATGTATTGGTTAATATCACCGACATGAGTACTCAATCACTAGCGCCTCAACCTGACGCTGCCTTTATCTATCAAATATGGCAACACAACCGATTAATTGTTAGCTCTCATCCAGAACTTAAAGCCGCTATGAGTGATTTCAAAAATGAATTTGATGAGCATAATTTTTTAGCTCAACGTTGGCGTACTTATGGGCATTTTTTTGAATCAGATAATAAATGGGTGTTGGTTGCACAGCCCTTAAACCGGGGTTTCGAGCTGGCAGAAAAAATGATCTTGGCTGCTGTTACACCACTGATATTGTGTATTCCATTATTAGCCATTATTATATTTTTATTGGTCAGCACTGGGTTGCGCCCATTGAGGCTTTTATCTGAGAACTTGCGCGCCAAAAAAGCCGATGACCTTAGTCCAATCACACAGCAAAATCAGCAAAACGAACTCAGCCCCGTATTAGAAACTTTGAATCAATTATTTGAGCGATTAAACGCAGCCTTCTCACGAGAAAAACGCTTTGCCTCTGACGCAGCTCATGAATTACGTACCCCATTAAGCGTTTTAAAAATCAATGCCCACAATTTGAGGTTGCAGCTTAGCAATAACAGAACTTCAAACAGAAATATGCAATACCTGCAAGAAGGTATTGAGCGTATAAGCCATGTAGTAGAACAAATTTTATTGCTCAACCGAACCAATCCTGAACAATACCAAGGCCAATTTAAACAAATACATACTGCTTCACTTTGCAAAACTGTAATAGCCAGTTTATTCCCACAAATTGATGCAAAAAAACAAGAGATCGAACTAGTTGGTCAAGGCACAAAAATTCAAGGTGATGAGTTTTCTCTGGGTATCTTGTTACAAAATTTAATCTCCAATGCCAGCAAGTATTCGCCTGAAGGATCATTAATTAGAGTGGTATTGAAGACATTGAATAATCAGGTAATTATTCAAGTAGAGGATTCAGGCCCTGGCATTGATAAATCAGAATATCAACGAGTGTTTGAACGTTTTTACAGAATTGGGGGTGATCGTCATACTAGCAATACACCCGGATGTGGTTTAGGTTTATCCATTTCCAAGCATATTGCAGAACTGCATAATGCTTCATTAAAACTTAGTTGCTCTGAGCAATTATCAGGCTTATCAGTAGAGCTGTTATTGCCACAAGGGCAATACGTTGAATAAACCTATGAACAAATTAATAGGTATCACCGCCCTATTCTTTGGCGTGTTTGCCAATCATTGTTGGCGGCTGTTGCTGAGTATCATATTCAACTCAAGGATCACCTCTTTTTTCCATCACAGATCATCATTCCGGCAAACCAAAAAGTAAAATTAGTGATCAACAATCAAGACAATACTCCAGAGGAATTCGATAGTTTTTCACTCAATAGAGATAAGGTTATTTTTGCCAATAATACAGCAATCATATTTATTGGCCCACTGAAGCCTGGCGAATACAAATTTTTTGGTGAGTATAACCCTAATACTGCACGCGGCATTGTGATTGTTGAACATCAAAAGCAAAAGGCTGCAGATGTTAATTAATACGTTTATTTTATTTTTACGGGATGCGTTACCGATATTTGTATTGGTTGTTTATTTATATGTTCACCTGCCAGCAACTAAGTTGTGGCTATTATTGTGTATGCTAGTCGGTGCCCTTTTGAGCCTAATCTATATTAATCAAATCCATTTAATTGGTCATTGGTTTGATGGTAAAGGCATTGAATTATCATTGTGGATATGTCAGATATTTGTCTACTTGTTAGCCTTGGTTTTAGGGTATGGATTAAACCAAAATCGGACTTCGAATAAGCAGTATTTATATTGGGCTGCTGGCATAATGGTCAGCCTAACCTTAGTCTCCAAAGGCAGTAATTTCATTTTGTACTTCGATGGTTATTTGAACCAGAGCAATGCAATACAATCCATGTTACTTGGTACATTTTTGGGTCTAGGTATTTGTCTAAGCTTAGCTATATTGTTGTATCTAAGCGCAAAATTGTTAAAACAGCAGTTTGGCCCTTGGTCAACATGGTTATTAGTTCATATTTACGTTACTGGCCAACTCGTCAACGCTTTACCTTTACTGGTTCAGGTCGACTTTATTGATGCATCAGCCACAGCTTGGAATATTGTCAATATTTTGTTAGCAATGAATTTGAATATGGTCGTTTATTTAACGTGTTATTTGGCTATCAGGCAGCACCATCTATTGCTCAAGTGATTGTCTATACTCTTGCATTATTCACTCCTCTACTTATTTTTTATTGGCTTAAGCTAGATTCAGCTCCCCACTCAGGTATCAAAAAATGAAAGCCTTTTATCGCGTATCTTTCGCGCTTTTATACTATCTATCTTGCATGTCAATAAGTTGGGCTGACGGCTTTCCAGTTGACAAGGTTTATCATCCTTATGTATTGGCTAATGAGCGAGAGTTGGAATGGCGTTTTATCTCGAGGCAAAACAACAATGGCAATGTGTTGGCTCAACGCTTTGCTTATGGACATGCCATTTCAGAATATCTGACAATTGAAGGTTATATCGTAGGAGAAAGAGACGACACTGGCGATTTTGGTTTGCAAGCTTATGAAATTGAGGTTCGCTGGATGTTAACTGACCAAGGAGAACTATGGGCAGATTGGGGAATGTTGTTCGAGCTTGAAAAACAACATAAAAAAGATAATTACGAATTTACAACTGGCCTTTTATTTGAAAAAGAATTTACATAAACTAGTTTAACGATCAACGCATTGCTCGTTTATGAATGTGGAAAAAGCATTCAAAATGAATTTGAAACAGAAATAAGACTCAAGTATCGCTATCGGTATCTACCTGCCTTACAACCTTATATCGAAATCTACACTGGTGAAGATTTTATTGGTCTAGGGCCTGGTTTTATGGGGATTCATCGATACGAAGGACAGAAACAACTAAAATGGGAATTAGCGTTTATTGCTGGGCTAAACGGAGACTCTAAAGATCACACCCTTAGATTCGCCTTGGAGTACGAATTTTAGTTCTGCTTCAGCACTTTTCGTCTACAATAGCGCTAACATAATAGAGCTTGAAGATTCCAATGAAAGCCTGTGCCTGCCATATTTTAGTCAAAAACAAAGTCCTAGCTGACAAGCTAAAAACCCAACTAGAAAAAGGAGGTAACTTTCATCAACTAGCCAAAAAACATTCTATCTGTCCATCAGGTAAAAAAGGTGGTGACTTAGGTGAATTCAGCCCCGGCACTATGGTCAAAACATTTGATAATGTGGTGTTTAAAAAAGAAATACTGACAGTACACGGGCCACTCAAAACCCAATTTGGTTTTCATTTGATTAAGACACTTTATCGAAACTGAATATAGATTGGGCTAATGGAGCTTACTCAAATGTGATAGGCAGAAAGGGTAAGCAACGAGTGCCGCTTTTATTTTTGTAAAAAAAGCACGCTTTGCGCCATAGTCAAGATGGTTTTTAAATCTGAATATCTGGGAACACATAATTATGCTTTAATAAAAGCAATATTCATAGCTGAGCAGCACAGCATCGAAGACACTTATTTTCATTTTGAATTTCATCAAAACCGCTAAGTAATTTAAAAAACTGCTGACTTTCAATCCCTCAAGCATATAAAAAGAAAGCCCAATCTCGAAATATAAGGCAACATAAATTGTAATTTTTTGAAAAATAATGATTCATGTTGTCTATACTTGTAAAATTAGGGAAATCTTGCAAAGGGAATGAAATGCGTTATCAATTCAACAGCTTTGAAATTGATACACTTCAGTTTAAATTGTTTTTTGCTGGCAAAGCTAAAGCTATTGAACCTAAAGATTTTGATCTCATTGTGTATTTAATCAAGAATCGCCATCGAACAGTGACCAGAGAAGAAATATTTAACGCTGTCTGGCAAGGGCAAATTGTCTGTGATTCGACATTAAGTAACCACATAAAATCAATTAGAAAAATTCTGGGTGACAACGGTGAAGAACAAAACCTTATCTCTACGATTAGAGGCCGAGGTTACCAGTTTATTGCCACAACTAAGGAACTATCAGATAAAGAAAATTCTATTTTCCAATCTACCTTACGCACAAAACTTATCTGGAAAATCCTTATATTCATTTTTTTATTACTGACTACAATTCTTGTTTTTTCTAACTTAGACGCTCCAGAAATTAAGCAAAATTCAATTGTAGTATTACCTTTCCTTAATTTGAGTGGCGATCCGAACTACGAATACTTCTCTGATGGTGTTTCTGACGCTATATTAAATGGGCTATCCAGTGCAGAAAGTTTATACGTAGTCTCTCATTCATCTTCGTTTCGTTTTAAAGATACAGAAATTGATATCTCCGATGTTGCTAAGCAATTAGGGGTTACTTATGTATTAGAAGGCTCAGTTAGAAAATCAGAGACCACAATCATGATAACCGTCCAGTTAATAGAGGCCAAAAAGGATCGCCAAATATGGGGTGCGACTTTCAATAGAGAAAATAACAATATTTTAGCTATGCAAACTGAAATTTCAACGGTGATTGTAGATGCGGTAAAAAACGCTTTAGCTACTAATAATGACCTTACTCAACTTAACATTCCCCCCCTATGAGTTTAGCCGAGATAATTTAAAAATAGTCCTGCAACGTTTCTAATGTGAAACGCCATAGCGCAAGCGATTTCAAACTTGAAAAACACAGCTCGAGATGTTGATGAAAGTGAATGCCGCGTCAAGTTAGCAATGATGCCTTTACGTTCCTGCCGAAGAACAAAGCGTTACTTAATATAACTAGGAGTTTTGTATCTAGTTAAATATAGCTTATTATGAAACAAAATTTTGATGTGTAAGCTAAGCATGAATAAACCTAAGTGTAATTTTCGTTTATTTTATAGCCTGTGAAAATCCCTAAAAGTTTGTTGTGGCTCCCTTAGCTACTTATCCCCTGTGACTTACCTTTCAGACAAGCTGTTGTGGTTGAATTAACCGGACACTTCAATAAAGGATTATAATCCTGTTAATTGAGGTGAATATGACTAGACGAACAAATAAACATTATCCCGCAGAATTTAAACAAGAAGCGGTCGCTCTGGTAATAGAGCAAGACTATCCAATCGTACAAGCTGCTGCATCTTTAGGTGTGACAGACAAACTACTTTACAACTGGGTAGCTAAGCATAAGAAACAGGCACTAGGTGACGTGTTGTCTGGCGATGAACGAGCAGAGTTAATTCAACTCAGGAAGGATAATAAACGTCTACAAATGGAGCGTGAAATCCTAAAAAAGGCCAGTGCCTTCTTCGCGAAAGAAATGAAGTAAGATATTCTTTTATAAGTGAGCTTGATGCGAAGTATCCGGTGTCAGTTGCTTGTAAAGTGATGGAAGTGAGTTCGTCAGCATACTACGCATGGCTAAAAAAACCTGGTGAACTCATTAGCGCTCAAATGCTAAGACTGTATCGACGAGCCAAAGCATTATTCAAGGCAAGTCGAAACAGTTTAGGCAGCAGAGAGCTTGCTAAAGCACTACGCAAAGAAGGCTTTGAAATAACGCGGTATCGCGCCATTAAGTTAATGGAACGGCTTAAATTAGTTGTGACTCAGCGAATAGCTTATAAAGTGACAACCAAGCGCAAACACAGTGATGCTGTGGCTGACAACTTGCTAAATATGAATTTCAATCCTGTTGGACCCAATCAAATTTGGGCGGGTGATGTGTCCTATTTAAAGACTGGTGAGGGCTGGTTGTACTTAGCCATTGTCATGGATTTGTATTCACGCCGGATTGTGGGCTGGCATATATCAAAACGCATGACGCGTGATTTGGTCGAGCAAGCACTGACAAAGGCTCATAATTTACGCAAACCACCAAAAGGTTTGGTGTTTCACAGTGACAGAGGCTCTCAGTACACGAGTAAAGGCTTTAGAAATCTACTGTCGCGATTAGAGTGTCGAGCTAGTATGGGAGATGTTGGAGCTTGCTGGGATAATGCTGTTGTGGAGCGCTTCTTTGGAAGTTTAAAGCATGATTGGTTGTTTAAAGTACCGCAGCCCACTCGAACACATATGCGAGAAGATGTTGCTAGGTACATGAAATATTATAATGTTGAGCGACTACATTCAGCTAATTTGGATCAATCGCCAATTGAATTTGAAAACTCCTTTAGAAAAGTGTCCGGTTGGACTTGACCAGAACAAGCGATAGTGCCATTTATTCGAATGATTTATCACTTTGAAGTATCGTTTGTTGAATGTATAACACGTTAGCAATAGGTATCTATTGCTAACGTGCACAGTAAATATGTCTTTAAAAACGTATTTAATTTGTCACTACTTGCTGGCAATTAACACCACTGTTGTTTTTCCATGTATTGCGGTGATATCTTGAATGGTCACCGTTGGTCGATTTGCTTTATACTTTTTAGGCGTATAACGGTCTAAATACCCAGAGGTTTTTAAGGCATTATATTTATATGCAAAGTTGGCAACAATCTGCTCATTGCACATTAGACCTCGTGCTATCGATCTAACTCCTGCACCTGACATACGAATTTTTTGCTTTAATGCTCTCTTGTTATTAGTTACGGCAGCGATACAAATTTTAGTCTCAATCGAATTATCAACTCCTTCGAATTGATAATCAGCTGCATTGGAATTCAGAGTAAAACCTGCAGCAACTATCACTGATATGAGGTTAAACGTTTTCATAATATTAATTCCTTTTCTATGTATTTTACTAAAGTGAGTTAATATTATGGTTGGAGTCTATTCTTTTGAGTAGAGATGAAGTAGTCATAAGCTAACTTCTACATATATTTAAGATAATTTTTAGATATGTTTGGGTATTATTTTATAATCCCCAAACATAGCCGATAATCATCGATGTTTTGACGATGACTTATGTCAATCAGTAATTTAGCCCGAATGTGAACTCAACCATCGTTTAAGACAGCCACTATTTTATTATGAAAGGCTCTTAAGCCTTCAGTGGTCGTTCAACTGAATAAAACTCGACTGACAAGTATTCGCCTATAATGCACAGCCATATAAAATCAAAACCTGCTATCAAAAGCCACAACTATCTTGAAAAACACCGGAACTGGCAGGTTCCAATATCAAGCACCTATTTGAATAAGATTAGTTACACAGCTGTGCTCTATCGATAACACCAAAACTTGACATCCTGCGGTTCTAAAAACACTTCTGCGTTAGGGCCCTTTAATAAAGCCATAGTTGCTAACAATCCAGCTTGAATACAATGAGGAGCAGCGATAGTCACCGAACTGGCTGCATTTTTTACTGGATATCCGGTTTCAGGATTAAGAATATGACTGTAACGTTTACCATTTTTTAATAGATAGCGTCTTGCATCACCACTGGTAACTAATCCACCACTGATAGTTTTTAGAACCTAAGTCGCTTCTGCATCGTCTGGGCTTTCAATACCGATATACCATGGCTGCTTATTATGCCGTGCACGATTCACTTGAATATCGCCACCAAAATTCACAACAACTGATGTGGTTGGAGCGTGTTCTGTGCATAATTTAGCCACACAATCCACCGCATATTCTTTGCCCATGCCGCCAAAGTCCAACTCCATACCTTTGGCTACAGTAATTGAAGATTGATCATATTTAACTTTTCCCCAACCTATAAACGGCATTAATACTTTGACTGCATCAGGTGATGGTAGATTATCTGAGCCGTCAAATGTCCAAGCCTGACGTAATACACCAGAGGTGATATCAAATAGGCCGTCACTTAGCTGAAAACAGCTATTAGCTAACTCCAAAAGACGAAAAAATTCATTATCAATTGCAATAGGCTTACCCTGACTATCGTTAATATTGGCCATGGGGTTGTTGGGCAAATAGCGACTAAATTTTTGTTCGATACGTTTGGTTTCTGCATAAGCTACTGAAGTTAGATGATTTGCAAGCATAGAGTCTTGGGTTTCAATCAGCAGCTCACAAGGGCTAGCAATAGCCCAAAAGCGACCCATTATATGGTCGCTTTTTTGTTCTATGCTATAAGAGCTTATTAACAAAGGCAGTCCTTAAGGCAAAGCTTTATTTTAAAAGCTATAACTGACTTGTGCAATCACAGCCTTCACACTGGGGTATAAGTCGAGTTGTTGCAACATTCCGGGAGCTTCGAAATCAGCGTTTTTAGGATCTTGTTGATAATATTCCAATCTAAATGCCCATTCGTTGCCACTTGCCATTTTTACACCATATTTAATGCCTAAGGTGTAAGCTGTCATTTCACCTAAACGATAATCTGAGCTAGCAAATGTAAGCAGCGTTATACCTTTTATCAAAAATGGTTGATAAAACTCAGCGGCACCTTGTTGGTAATACCTAAAATGTGGCTGAATATAAGTATTGTCACTCAAATTGAAGCGTAATCGAGAATCAATTGTATGGGAATTGATGTCCCAGTCATCGGTGGCGTATCGATAAGAGATATCCGCAACACCGCTATCCAAGGCATACTTTGTTTGCCAATAAAAACTATGGCGAGTGCGCTCTGTAGGCCTGTCCTCATGAACTAACGACTGAGTTAACCCTTTGTCATTGACTACACTTAATACCTTAAAGGGGTCGGTGTGATAACCATCGGACATTGAGTAGCCATAATTAAATTGCATCAACATTCTACGGTTGATAATTTGGGTTACCCCAAACATCAAATCTACCGTTGTCTTATCATCGGTATCTTTCTGTCTTGTGGCATCAAAAGCAGCTTGATAAGCTTCTTCATTAGCGAATTGACCCTCATCGATTACCATTTCAGAAAAAGCTACGGGGCGTCCACCTTCGGGATCGATAGTGTCAAAAGCTAAAGATAATCCAGCGGATACCGTGGTATTTTTCTGATTAAAGTCTTTGGTAAGAGAGCCATTAACCGCAATAGATAGGTAGTCATATTCTTTCGAAAGATGCACCCCTGTGCTACCACGCATATCGTTCCAAAGAGGTTGTGTCCATTGTGCTTCAAGTTGCACACGGGTATCGTGAAAAGTATCGTCTAGGGGTATATCACCTACATCAATAACATATTGTCCTTTACCTGAGGGACGCGTGTAAGTTTGTGCGTTTAGTTGAACAACGGCGCCTGACGCTGAAGCCCTAGTGAGTGAATCAACAACGATTTTGCCAGAAAAGATATGCTCATCACCAAAATCTTTTTTAGCAGAAAATACACCTTCAACTGCGGTGACTCTATCCGTTTCACCATAATACAGTAGGGCCGTATCCATTTCCCATACACTTTCATCTGCCTGAACGATTGGGGATGTGCCCAATAGTGCACAAGCAGCAGCTGCGAGTGCCGTATTTACATTGGCAACTGTCTTGTTATTTTTGACTATGTGACTTTTCGATATTAGTTGCATCCACAACCTTCACCAGCAAAAGCACGACCTCCACTGGTGGCCTCTTTACTAAAATAAATATGATCATCTAAACCAAGGTCGATACCCTCGGCGTCCAACGTCATTTCTTTTTTGGCTAACAAATCACGCTCCCATGACTGTACTCCAAGGTTGGCGCAACCAACAAGCTGAGTAAACAGCATAATTACGACGGTAATTCGTGCTTTTTTAAACATAACTGGCGACTCCTATTCGTTAAGTAGTAAGGCTAATTCTTGTTCGTATAAGGGTTGAGTGCGGGTGAAAAACCCTTTATCTGCAAAACGAACATTGCCTTTTTTATCGATTAAATAACTGCTTGGCATGCCCAATAATTGATAGATGTTAGCGATCTTGCCTTTGGGGTCATAAACAATGGGGACTAATGCAGGTACTTTATCTAAAAAAGCTTTCGCCAAAGTAGCTTCAGCGTCTAAATTGATGGCAATAATCTGCAATTCTTTTTCAGCATATTTAAGTTGCATCTGGTTCATCCAGGGAAATGACTTACGACATGGCTTGCACCAACTAGCCCAAAAGTCGAGATACACGACTTGTCCATTTAAATCAGATAGTTTGTTAGGTAACTGATCGTGAGAGATAGCAAAATCTGGAGCTGCAATCTCCTGCGCAAAACTTAAAGATAATGGTGTGATGCTGATGAGGGTAAGCAGCATACTTAATAGGAAGTGTCGCAAATTATTGGCCATGAAGATAATTTGCAATCATTCTAGAAGTTAAAACTTAAGTAAAACTTAAGACAATAAAAAAGCCCCCAAGGGAGCTTTATAAAAACATATCAACCAGCAATTATGAATCTAAAGAACCACAGAAGCGATAACCTTCACCATGAATAGTCACTATCAAATCATCGGCATTCACTTCTGACTCAAAGTGTTTACGAATACGACGGATAGTCACGTCAACTGTGCGGTCATTTTGGCGCAACTCACGGCCAGTCATTTCCATTATGAGTTGTTCACGTGTCAAAATTTTGCCCGGGTTGTTCAAAAACAAATGCAATGCTCGAAATTCACTTCGTGGCAAACGAAACTCTTTGCTGCTAGGAGAGATAAGGCTACGACTATCGCTGTCTAATATCCAACCGTTAAAACCTACACGACTTGGTAAATCATCATCTTCGTTACTGTTAGATGTTCGCGTCAATAAATTACGTGCGCGTATAGTCAACTCTCGGGGATTGAAAGGTTTAGTAAGATAATCATCAGCACCAATTTCTAAACCTAAGATGCGATCTACATCGTTATCTCTGCCGGTTAAGAATATCAAACCAATATTTTTACGGCCACGGACTTCGCGGGCCAAAAGCAAGCCATTTTTACCGGGTAAATTGATATCCATAATGACCAGGTTAATAGTGTTGTTTGCGAAGATATCATGCATCTGTTCACCATGTTCGGCTTCAAATACATTATACCCTTCTGCTTCAAACAAGCTTTTAAGGGTGGTACGTGTTACCACTTCATCTTCAACAATTAATACGTTAGGAGTCTGCATGTTTCACGCCTGGTTAGGATTTTTATAAAAGTTTATCAGAAAATATCTAAAAATCAGTGTTTTATCCAACTAAAGTAGCATATATAATTAATTTTTATGCATTTACATAAAAGAACTACTATGTAATTTGTTGATATCGACCATTTTGACAGGGAATAAAATCCTGAACTGAACGCTCTTACCTTCCTCACTTACAATAAAGATCGAGCCGTTTAGGGTTTGTGTATCTAAATTATAAACTAAATGCATACCCAGTCCACTAACCCTTGACCAACGTTAGTGGTGACGAAAGGATCAAAGATACGCTTTTGTAAATGTTCTGGAATACCCTTGCCGTTGTCTTTAAATTCGATACTCACTTTATTGTCATCGACAGATTCAATGATAATATCTATTTGGCCTTTATCTACGTGTTCAAAACCATGAATAATAGAATTCATTATTAAATTGATCATAATTTGGTTAATTGGCCCAGTTTTAGATTCAACCACTAAGTTATCTGCACAATTCACATGGATCAAATGATTGACTTTTTTTAACTTAGACCTTACCGACATTAATATTTCGTCCATCAACTTGGCAAAGGAGAAAACGCCATTGTTTTCTGAGGCTTGGTCAACCGCTACTTGTTTAAAGCTTGAAATCAGCTCGGCTGCCCGATTCAAATTACGATAGGTAATATTGAGGTTTTCTTCACTCTCAGTAATAAATTTCGACAAAGAACTGGCTTTTAGTATTTTTTCTTCAAAAACTTTATGCGTATCAGATAATCTATCTAACATCATAGTGAAAGCAGTAACGCCAAGACCAACTGGAATATTAACCTCATGAGCTACACCGGTAAACATGTCGCACAAGGATGCAATTTTTTCGTTTTGCACCATTTGTCGTTGAAACTGGTGAAGTTTCTCTAGTGTTTGGATTAATTCATTATTGGCTTCTTTTATAGCCATGGTGCGTTACTGTACTTTTTCCTCCAAACTCAAATTTAACTTGTTCAGATTCTACTTCAGTTTGCGGTTCCATATGTTCTTGGGTGAGTCATAGCATATTGTTGAACGCCCCACCTAAAATATCTAATTCTTTAATGCCGTGCATCTCTGTTCGGCTTAAATAATCCCTTTGCCGCGTAATACGTTGCACCAATTTCACCAAAACATAATAGGAGCAGAAATTGCACTTTGCAGTTTTAAAGTAAAATACATTAGCAAACCAATCAACAACACACTTAAGGTGACCATAATTGACTCGGCAATCAGGTTTTCTAATGTTTGTGTTGAAGCGCGGAGATACACGTCTTCATTATTAAAAATATGTCGAATAATCTCTATCACACCGCCCGTCACTTTAGTTTTAGCCAGTGCTTCTATCTGATCAAATTTGGCTTTTACAGGCGCAATACCTTTTTATTGTAGCTAGCAAAAAAGTGAGTGGTTTTCTGGTCCAGAATTTTGTAAATATGTACATTTTCAATGATTTTGGATGCAGCGAGCGCCATCAGGTTTTGTTCTTCAACCAAACCTTCATCGTTAATCATGGATTTTAATGCACTTTGACCAATCATATTGGAAAAAATCAAAACATTTTCTTACAAGGATTGTCTATAAGTACTGATTTGATTATACAAATTAACACTAGAAAACAAAATAAATGATATGGATGTAATCGCCATGACTACCGATATGAACAGGCTTTTTATAGATTAAAAATTTAGTGTCTGATGCCATAATGCTCGTTACGTGTTCCTTAATCTGACCACGTTTAATTTATGTCATTGATACATAAACGTTCAAAATTCAACTAGTAGACTAAATTTACTAATATTTTCTACTGCAAAAAATCAATACCTGAGTAAAGTCAAAATGCCTTACTAACTTTTGATGTTTTTCTACCCGTCTTTAAATGTGCAACATGTTATTTTATAAATTCAACTTTTTCGTTACAGTTTCTCATACCTTTAACGGCCCTAAAGAAAATGCAGATAACATCACCTTTTGTACTTTAAAAACAACACAGGTAAGGTCATCTTTTTTAACTACAAGATTTAATCATACATTCTACCTTTCCAAAATCTACAAACATTTGGATGGCAATCCATAAGCTGCTGTTATCAGACCAAAAAAATAACTCTGTCTGTCTTTTGTCATCCTTTTAGCTCAAATACAGTGCTTGATAGTCTTGTGCGGCGGCTTCCCACGTAAAACGACTATGCATAGCTCGCTGTTGGGTTAACTCAAGAGCCTTAGGCAACTCATGATAAAACAGTAATGCACGCTCTATACATGATAGCAATGCGCTGCTATCGGGCTGTTCGAATACAAACCCAGTCGCACTGCCTGGGTCTTCTGCCAAATCTATCACGGTATCCTTAAGCCCACCGACAGCTCTGACTATAGGCAAGGTGCCATATGCCAAACTATACATTTGATTCAAACCACAAGGCTCGAACAAAGAAGGCATTAGAAAAAAGTCACTACCCGCTTCAATCATGTGTGCTTTTCGCACACTGAAACCTTCAAAAAACGCCATTTTTTTAGGATATTTGTCAGCCACATCTCGCAAAAACAGGCTGATTTTTGGATCGCCGGTACCAATGATGGCCAATTGCACGTTATGTTGCATCAGTTTAGTTAACATAGGCAAAATAAAGCCAAAGCCTTTTTGGTCAGTTAGACGACACACCATACCAATGATAGGAACGCGCACTTTTTTTGGTAGCCCTAACTCTTTTTGTAATTCAGCTTTGCAGGCTTTTTTGCCAGACAAGTCAGCATGATGAAAGTTTTTTGCAATATGTGGGTCATTAATAGGATCCCACTGGCTGTAATCACAACCATTTAAAATACCTGACACGTCGTCTCGTCGGTTTTGGAACTCATCATACAAGTGATGAGAACCAAGAGATGACAGTAGTTCTTGTGCATAGTTAGGACTGACAGCGTTAATTTTATTGGCATAACGGATCCCCATGCGTACAAAATTTAAAGCATCTCCGTCCAACTGGCTATGTAATTTATAATGTGTCTGTAAGAAAGCAATATCGCTAAATTGATGTGTTCCTTGGTAAGCCCCATTGTGTATAGTAAAAATTGTTTTTGCCTGAGCAAAAAAACCAGAGTTGTCGATACTGACAAAATAGGGTGTGAGTGCAGTATGCCAGTCATTACAATGAATAATATCAGGCTGAAATCCTACTGCCTTTGAAGCTTGTAAAGCCGCACTTGCAAAAAATGCAAAACGTTCTGCATTATCTGGATAAGCATGATAGTCGTCAGAATACAGACCTTTACGTTCAAAATACTCTGGGTAGTCAACCGCTAATACTGGCAAGTCCTCCAAGGTTAAACGTTTAACAGCAAACTCATAGGATTGATGGCCAGCATCTAAGGTTTGTTTGGCACAACAATCAGGGGCGTTAAATTTATCTGCTAACTGTTTATAATAAGGCATTACGATTGTTACTTCATGACCCAGTTCAGCCAATGCCAAAGGCAAAGCTTTGCCTACATCAGCTAAACCTCCAGTTTTGACAAGATCTTCCACTTCAGACACAACAAACAATATTTTCATTCGAGCTGCTTACCTTTTCTATTTTATGCGAGCGCAATGGTAAAGACTGAATTTAGTGGTTTGGGCAATAAGACCCACCACACTAAACCGCTGTTCAAGTAACTCAGAATAACGCAAAAATTTATTCGCCACCAATGTCAGTGAACCACCTTTAGCAAGGTATTGTTTTAGCTGGGCAATAAATTCTTCAGTCACAGAATAGTCTGTCTGAATACCGGTATGAAAAGGTGGATTAGTATATACGGCAGAAAACTTGCCTTGCACATCCATCAAGCCGTTTGACGGCACCACCTTAACGTTAATGTGGTTCAGATTGGCACTTTCTTTTGAGCAGTGCACAGCTAAGGCACTGACATCACTCATCACCACTTCACTTTCTGGACTTTTCAACCCAAGATAACATCCAATTACACCTGCACCACAACCAAAGTCTAACAAACGACCAGTTTTTATTTCAGGTAAGTTATCCAATAACACCCTAGTACCTAAGTCGATTGCGCCATGGTTAAACACGCCCGGTAAAGAACAAATTTTATAGTCTAAACCACCAACGGAAATTTCAATTTCACTCTGCCATTTGGCTAGCTCAAAGGATTTTACTGGTTTATCGATTTGTGCACCAAATAATGCACAATGACGTGCAGAATCGACTTTGTTTACTTGAGAACTAATAGTCTCGAAGATTTTTGCCGCACTTTTTACACCGCCTTTGTTTTCACCCACAAGTAAAAGACTGCCATTTTCCTTAAGACAAGCTGCAACATTGGCAATCAACATTTTCGCATGCTCTTTAGACTTAGGCATGTAAATAACCGCACCATCAAATTTGTCATCAGTGGAGTAAACAGCTGTGAACGTATGTTGCGTTGAATTTCCCGCAGCACAACTTTGCTGATAAATATCAAAGTATTGGTGAAACACCTCAATGTCAGGGTTGTTCAGTTGTTTAGTTATGTGGCTATCGGTTGGGTTAACCAGTAACCACTTGCCCTGTGCGAAGGTATCTTTATTACGCATCAATAATTGACTAGGAGCAGACAGCATCAAGAAATCCTCTCAAACATTAAGTCCCATACACCGTGGCCTAATCTATGTCCACGCTGTTCAAATTTAGTAAGCGGTCGCTGCTCGGGTCTTGGCACATAATCGTTAGTCGTTGATTGATTATTAAAACCTTCAGCTTCAGACATGATAACCAACATATGTTCAGCGTAGTTTTCCCAATCAGTCGCCATATGAAACACACCGCCAATTGCTAACTTGTTTCTAAGCTTTTGCACAAAATCAGACTGCACAATGCGTCTTTTGTGATGGCGTTTTTTATGCCAAGGGTCAGGAAAAAATAACTGCACACGTGCCAAAGAATTATCAGCGATGCAATCAGCAATCACTTCAACCGCATCGTGCTCGTATACTCGTAAGTTATGTACATTTTGCGCAGCAGCTTCGCTTAGACAGGTTCCAACTCCAGGGCGGTGAACTTCAATCCCAATAAAATCTTTATCTGGCTCATTTAACGCCATCTCAACCAAAGACTTGCCCATACCAAAACCAATCTCTAATACTAGCGATGCTTGGCGATCAAAAACGTCTGCAAAATTTTGTAAGCCGTCAATATGCTTTAAACCCATAGTGGGCCAGTTTTGTTCGATTGATTTCGCCTGACCCGAAGTTAAACGCCCTTCTCTTTTCACAAAACTCTGAATTTTGCGAACGTACACGCCTGATTTGGCGGCTTCTTGTTCAGATGTAAACTGACTCATATTTAGATCTCATCTCAAAAAATGTTACTGGTGACATATCTATGCTTAAAATTGATTTTGCCAGCACTTTGTGTGGCGCATTATCCGGCGACACAGACTGATTGCAAGGTAGACGTTATAGTTTATCTAATTTTTGACGCTAAATATTCCGCCAACGCTCTAGATTGTTCAATTGGCAACATATGCCCGGCTTTTTTAATTAAGGTCATATCACTATTTGGTAAAAGTTTATTCATGGTAAACATGGTTGCTTCACTCACCAAATTGTCTTGTTCGCCACTAACAAGGTGAATAGGAAAAGGGCACTTAGATAAACCGGGAAGCAGGTTTTTCCTGGGATAAATCGCCGCCAATTGCGCAGCCAAAACCGCAGAACCCAAGTCTTGTTCCATTTGTTTAAGGATATTTACATATTCGCAATTCTGATGATGGCAGTCATGAAAAAAACTATTCAAGCGGGTATCGGTCATACCGCTATATTGTTTATATTTGATTAACTTAAGCAATTGTTGACGCTGCTGAACATCATCTTCAGGTAATTCGTCACAGGCACAAGCAATAAGCGTCAAAGATGCAATACGACCTTGATTTTCTGAAGCGGTCAACGCTGCGACATACCCCCCCAAAGAATATCCCACCAAATGCACAGGCGGTTCAAAATAGGCGAGACGGTCTGCACTTAACATTTTCATTTGGGCTAAATCTTCTGCCCACTGCAAAGGTACAAAAGCACGCATAGGTATATCTAAATGTTGCCAACATGAGTTGAATATTCTTTCATCACACAATGTGCCAGGGAAGAAGACGACAGGCTGGTCAATTTGATAAATGATATCGTTTGTTTTTGGCAATCTCTTCTCAAATGAACTATTTCAAGTTTGTTAGGGTATTATCCGTTAATTACCTCAAGAACAACAGAACCTTACTCGGTGCCTAACAATATTAAAGCTATATATTCTCGTTTTAGTGAAAAAGTCTTAGTTTGGTTTGACTTAAATGGCAGAAAAAATTTGCCTTGGCAGTTAAATAAAACCCCTTACACAGTTTGGGTGTCTGAAATCATGTTGCAGCAAACGCAGGTAAAAACGGTTATCCCCTATTACCATGCTTTTATGCAGCGATTCCCTGATGTATTGAGTTTGGCCAATGCAGCGCAAGATGAAGTGTTACACCATTGGACAGGTCTTGGCTATTATGCTCGAGCGCGCAATTTGCAAAAATCAGCGCAAATCATTAGAGATGATTACTTCGGAAAATTCCCTGAACAGTTACAACAACTAATCGCCTTACCTGGTATTGGGCGCTCAACTGCTGGCGCTATTTTATCTTTAGCTTGTGGTCAGCATCACAGTATTTTAGACGGTAATGTGAAACGTGTACTGGCCCGCTATTTTGCTGTTAATGGGTGGCCTGGCAATAAAAAAGTTGAAATTGAATTATGGCAGTATGCTGATCAATTAACTCCAATGCACAGAACAGCTGATTATACACAAGCCATGATGGACATGGGTGCAACACTTTGCACTCGCAGCAAACCACACTGTGACAGTTGTCCATTACACACAAACTGCTTAGCATGTGTGCAAGGACGGCAAGCAGAGTTACCTCACAAAAAGCCGAAAAAGACTATTCCGATACGATCGACCATAATGCTAATCCCCATGTGGCAAAAACAGCTTTTAATTTACAAGCGCCCACCAGCAGGATTATGGGGCGGATTATGGGGGTTTCATGAAGTTGAACATGCAGACCAAATTGTTGAACGAGCGTCAAGCTTAGGCCTTAATGACATCCAACAACAAACACTCACATCTTTTCGGCACACCTTTAGTCACTTTCATTTAGACATACAGCCAGTTTTGCTTCACCTAAAACAACAACCTGTTTCGAAAATAATGGAAGACACACAAATATGGTACGATTTAACCCAGCCGCAAAATGTTGGATTAGCCGCGCCAACCAAAAAACTATTTAGTACAATCAACACAACATTTTAATTATCCAGTTTGATTAGGAGCATTATGAGCAGAACAGTATTTTGTCAACGTCTACAAAAAGAAGCAGATGGTCTAGACTTCCAACTTTACCCAGGTGAGCTAGGTAAGAAAATTTTCGATAATATTTGTAAAGAAGCATGGACTGAATGGCAAAAGAAACAAACCATGTTGATCAACGAAAATAAGCTCAACATGATGGAGCCAACTGCAAGGGAATTCCTAGAAGCTCAAATGCAAGGTTATTTATTTGAAGGCAAAGAACCTGATATCCAAGGTTATGTGCCGCCAAAAAGCTAAAACTAACCAACTTTAAAGTGACCATTTAACTGAACTAAGCTGTTTTAGTAGTGAATTTGCGCAATCTATAAGCAATCTGCAATATTTCCCTAAAAAGGGGTTGACTTAAAAGGCCTAAATCCGTTTAATACGCACCTTCAGCGAAACAAGCGGTCTGAAAAGACACTTATTAGTTGATGCCCAGATAGCTCAGTTGGTAGAGCAGAGGATTGAAAATCCTCGTGTCCTTGGTTCGATTCCGAGTCTGGGCACCATTATTCTAGAGGCCCTGAACAGAAATGTTCGGGGATTTTTAGTTTTTGGTATATAAGATTTGGTAATCCTCGTGTCCTTGCCGGTAACCGTAAGTTGCGACTCCGAGTCTAGGCACCATTATTCTAGAGGCCCTGAACAGAAATGTGTGGGGCTTTTTAGTTTTTGGTACATAGGGTTTGATAATCCTCGTGTCCTTGCCGGTAACCGTAAGTTGCGATTCATACTTATTAAAATCACAAATTAACTCCTCACCCTTGCAACAAATAAATGTACATTTGAACCAGATTTAACGATATTAGGTCTATTGTGAATATTCATCAGTTTAATCCTTAGCGAATTCCACTATTTAAAGGTTACTCAATGTTCAGTAAAAAACAGGTTTTAGCCATGATATGTTTTTGCATGATGGCACATGGCCAATTATTGGCAAAAACAAAAGTTAATATCTCGTCGGGCTCATTAGTGGGAACAAACGCCGGCTCGAATAAAATTGTCTCATTCAAGGGTATCCCCTTTGCAGCGCCACCTATAAAAGATTTACGCTGGAAAACGCCACAACCTGTCGTGCCTTGGAAAGAAACAAAACAGGCGACCGAATTTGGTCCGCAATGTATGCAAAATCTAATCTATGATGATATGAAATTTCGCTCTGCAGGCATGAGTGAAGATTGTTTGTATTTGAACGTGTGGGCTCCTAGTAACATACAAGGCAAGAAACACCCGGTATTATTGTATTTTTATGGTGGTGGGTTTGTCGCTGGGGATGGTTCTGAGCGACGCTACGATGGTGCCAGCATGGCGCAGCAAGACATAGTAGTCATAACCGCAAATTATCGCCTAGGATTGTTTGGATTGATGGCTCATCCGCTGTTATCAGCTGAAACCTTGTACCAAGGTAGTGGTAATTATACCTTTTTAGATCAAGTAGCAGCTTTAAAGTGGGTAGTTAAAAATATTACTGCCTTTGGTGGAGATCCCTCACGTATCACTATCGCAGGAGAGTCGGCGGGTTCAGTTTCAGTAAGTGCACTAATGGCTTCTCCATTATCAAGAGATCTTATCGCTGGTGCTATTGGTGAAAGCGGCTCTATTCTTGGTCCGCCTCTAATGGCAGTGCCTTTAGTTGTTGCGCAACAAAAAGGGGAAGATTTAGTTACTGCAATCGCGGGTGACACCGCAAATTTAAGAGACTTGCGAAAGATACCAGCAGCGCAACTATTGAGCTTAGCGAATGATGCGGGTTTCACTTGGTTTAGTCCCACTGTCGACGGTTACTTTTTACCTTTGTCTCCACAGAAACTTTATGCCAACAAACAATTTTCTCAGGTTCCATTGTTAGCAGGGGTGAATTCTCAAGAAAGCAATTATGAAAGTATTTTGGCCCAAAATAAACCTACAGTTTCAAATTATAAGGAAGCACTGCAACAATTATATCCCCATGACTATGAACAGGTTTTTAACTTATATCCTGCAACAAACATCGAGCAAGTGATGGATGCTGCTCAGGATTTAGCCTCAGATAGGTTTATTAGTTTTGGCACTTATCATTGGATGAACACAGTTACCCAATCTAGCGGCAAACTAGGTTTTTATTACAGTTATCAACATGTACGTCCAGCAAACGTAGAAAAAGAAGCACCCGAAGCTCCCCCAAGAGGCGCGACTCACTCGGCTGAAATTGAATATGTTCTGGGTAATTTAGATGTAAATAAGCTGTATAGATGGCAAGAAGAGGACTATAAAGTATCCAGGTTAACGCAGCAGTATTTCGCCAATTTTATTAAATTTGGCGATCCTAATGGCGAAAACTTAGTAACTTGGCCATCATTTGCAGAAAATAAATTGATGACGCTGTCGGTGCGGCCTAAAGCACAAACAATTGATAAGCTCAAAAAGAGATATGCTTTTCACCAAAATGGATTACTAAATGAAAATAAGGATAGGTAATACCAATAGTCAACGGTGCTACATGCCAACTATAAAGATTATTTACTTGGTACAATTTTAAATATCCCCGCGCCATCAGTTGCCACATATATATATCCATCGGCACCCTGAACCACATTGCGTACTCGGCCTATTCCGGGAAATAAAATTTCTTGACTGAGTACTTTGTTACCATCTAATTCAAGTGCAACTAAATAGGCAAACTTGAGTGAGCCGACTAAAATTTTACCTTTCCAATCTGGGTAGATGTCGCCATTAACAAAGGTCATGCCTGATGGAGCGATCGAGGGTACCCAATACCAAGCAGGTTGCTGCATACCTTCCTTTTCAGTCAGGTCAGTAAAGGACGAGCCACTATAATTAACTCCAAAGCTAATCACGGGCCAACCATAATTTGCACCTGGTTGGATAATATTGATTTCGTCGCCACCCTTAGGGCCATGTTCATGTGTCCAAATATCACCCGTTACCGGATGCATTGCCATACCTTGAGGATTACGGTGGCCGAATGAGTAGACAGATGAATTGGCGTCTTTTTGTGCAATAAATGGATTGTCCTTAGGAATACTACCGTCGCTATTAATTCTATGAATTTTTCCAGCATCTCGATCTAAACGCTGCGGATTGACGTCTCGGTTGCCTCTATCACCGCTGGATATATACAAATAACCTTGTTTATCAAATGATAGACGACTGCCGAAATGTTGACCTTTTATAGAGTTAGGGCCAGCATCAAAAATAACCGCTTGTTCGGTCAGTTTAAAATCTTGTAACTTAGCGCGCATAACGGACGTATGAGCGCCTTCTCCCTCGCCTTCTAAACCAGAGTAAGAAAAATATATAAGCCCGTTCTCATTATAATTCGGGTCTACTGCAACATCTAATAGGCCGCCTTGACCTTGAGCTCTAAGTTCGGGTAATCCTGTGACCTTTTCATGTAATAATATGCCATTGCTGATAACCCGTAATTCTCCTTTGCGATCGGATACCAGTATGGTTTTTTCATCTAACCAAGCCATGCCCCAAGGAATATCTATTCCCTTGGTTACAAGCTGTGGCTTATAAGAATGAATACTACCTGAGAGCGAGGTCTTTGGTTGCTGAGCGCAAACTGAGTTAGTAAAAACAACACAAAACATGATCCCAAAGAGGCGCGTTATAGTTATCATTTTTGATCCCTTCTGAAAGAATTTCACTAAGCATAATATTACCACCGAATATAAAATGAGATCAGTCACTTTTAAGATTGGAATGCTTAAGAGCAAATAAAATTACGTCGTTTAAACAAAAAGCGTGAAATCGCTCAGATTTGTCAGTTAAACAGTTGTTCACAAAACATTAGTGGTTATAATCTGTTCCAGTTTTTTTAGGTAAACAAAGCCTGATTTGGAGAATATAGTGAAATTAAAAGTCTTTTTATGTATATGTATGGGTGTTTTTAGTGTCTCGGCAATTCAAGCACAAGAAATGAGCGAAGATGACATTAGGGCTCGTATCCAGCAAATTGGCAAAGTTCATGTAGCCGGTGCAAAAGCTGAACTGGCATCTGCAGGTCCAAGAACAGGTTCAGAAATTTACGTGCAAGCTTGTATTGCGTGTCACAGTGTTGGTGTTTTAAATGCACCTAAATTACAAGATGCAGCAGATTGGGCCCCTCGTATGGAACAGGGTTTTGAAACAGTTTGGCAAAATGCAATTAATGGTATACGTGGCATGCCACCAATGGGAACATGCGGCGATTGTTCAAATGATGACATCAAAGCGGCAATCGAACATATGATTGAAGGCATATAGATTGAGAAAAACAGCTTAAACTTCGATAAAAAAGACCACCTCAAGGTGGTCTTTTTAGTTTGAGTAGTTTATTTTTATTAATGGTCCATCGTACTTATAATAATTTAATTGTCCTTTAATTTAGCTAACGATTTCTACAAACAACGTCAATGAATTATCTCTAGAGAAACTGAGTAAGTTTGGTCAAGGTAAATTAACCAAGGCAGCTAAAATTTCACTTAATCAGATGAAAATTTTAAGTTAACTCTCAGCTCTTATTCATCATGTTACGCAGATTGGCAATACCTACCTGAGATTTCTGCTGACGTTCTTGTGCTGACACTTTTGGCTTTTTATGCTCCCATACCAAATCATCTTGCGGTAACTCGTGTAAAAACCGGCTAGGTTCAGGATTGATAACTTCACCGTATTGACGCCTTTCTTTGACTAGTGTCATAAACAAGACTTTTTGTGCACGGGTAATACCCACATACGCTAAACGTCTTTCCTCATCTATATTGTCTTCCTCAATACTGCTTTGATGAGGCAATAATCCCTCTTCCATACCCACCATAAATACATAAGGAAATTCAAGTCCTTTGGAAGCGTGCAAGGTCATCAGTTGTACTTGATCTGTTTCTTCGGTATCTTCGCCCCGTTCCATCATATCGCGCAGAATTAAACGATTAACCACCTCTTGGAGTGTCATTGGTGGGTCGAGTTCACTGCCATCAAGCATGTTGCTAATCCAACCAAACAAGGTGCTGATATTCGCCATGCCCATCTCTGCCGCTTTTGGGCTAGTACTCGACTCATACAACCATTCCTCGTAACCCATTGCTTTGATCATTTCACGAATGGTCGCAATGCCATCACCTC
Organism: uncultured Paraglaciecola sp.; assembly: GCF_943787955.1. NCBI lineage: Bacteria > Pseudomonadati > Pseudomonadota > Gammaproteobacteria > Alteromonadales > Alteromonadaceae > Paraglaciecola > uncultured Paraglaciecola sp. Next base: position 25,553 of record NZ_CALSOK010000019.1, on the reverse strand, counting down.
TGACAGCTCTGTCTGATAGTTCAACTATCCATCTACTAAATTGTTCTACCGATACTAAAGCCTTACCACTTAACACATCTTGGAGATTGGGATCAAATGCAGCTTCAAACATAGAAGAGCGATTATGATTAGCTAAGTTACCGAGCTTTTCTAAACTCACTCGGCCAATACCTCGAGTAGGGGTATTGATCACTCTCAACAATGCATTGTCATCATCCTGATTTACCAACAGGCGAAGATAAGCCATGATGTCCTTGATTTCTGTTCTGCCAAAAAACGACATGCCTCCGCTAATTTTATAAGGAATACGGTTACTCATCAGTACTTTTTCGAACACACGAGATTGGAAATTGCCTCGATACAAAATCGCATAATCTTTAAATTTGGTAGCCCCCATAAACTTATGAGCCATTAACTCAGCTACCACACGTTCAGCTTCGTGCTCTTCGTTTTTGGCGGTAATTACTTGCAGAGGCTCACCATAGCCTAACTCAGAAAATAATTTTTTCTCAAATATATGGGGGTTATTTTGAATAAGGATGTTGGCGCAGTGCAAAATTCGTTCAGACGAACGATAGTTTTGTTCAAGCTTAATAACCCTTAACTTAGGGAAGTCGGTTTGAAGGAGCACTAGGTTTTGGGGTCTGGCACCACGCCAAGAATAAATAGACTGATCATCATCACCTACAACAGTGAATCGAGCCCTTTCTCCCGCTAACAATCTAACCAGTTCATATTGACTGGTATTAGTATCTTGGTATTCATCCACCAGCAAATAACGTATTTTATTCTGCCATTTTTGTCTGACAGCTTCGTTATCTTTTAACAGTACCGTAGGCAATAAGATCAGGTCGTCAAAATCTAGTGCATTGTAAGCTCGCAGATGATTATAGTAACGCTGATAGAATCCAGCATACTCAACTTCGCTAGGAGACAGTGTTTGATACTTTAAGTCTTCTGGTAAAATAAGTTCGTTTTTCCAGTTAGAAATACAACTTTGCAACGATGACAACAATTCTTTGTCACCATCAAACTCTACCTCAGTCAAATCCTTAAGAAGCGACATGCTGTCTTTATCATCAAATAAAGAAAATCCGGGCTTTAAACCCAAGGTTTTGACTTCTGACTTTATAATGTTTAAGCCAAGGGTATGAAAGGTAGAAACTTTTAACCCGCGCGCTTCCTTCTTACCTAGAGTTTGCGCGACACGCTCTTTCATTTCTCGCGCAGCTTTATTGGTAAACGTTACTGCAGCTATATAACGTGCTGGAAGTTCACATTCCCTTACCAGGTAACCAATTTTACTGGTGATAACGCGGGTTTTACCACTGCCTGCTCCAGCTAAAACTAAGCATGGGCCAGAAATAAATTTTACTGCTTCGTTCTGACCGGGGTTAAGTTTCATGCTAAATTAAACAACCAATGATGCTGGGGCGGTGATTGTAAGAGAATACGCAGGTTAGTCCAAGTAGATTAACAGCGTATAATTTTTTTAAACTTGAACCCAGATTTCGTTTTAAAAATTAATTTGAACACCAAAGGTAAACAAACCCTAATGCTAAATCCTAAAAAACTAGAAGAAATCGCTAAACAAATCTCTGATGCAGTGCCTCCAAGTATGAAAACGATGGCAGAAGGTGCGGAGGCTAAAGTTAAACAAGTATTACAATCTCAAATGAGCCGATTAGACTTTGTTAGTCGTGAAGAATTTGATATACAAAGCCAGGTGCTTAAGCGCACCAGAGAAAAACTAGAAGCACTGGAAACTCGCCTGGCCAAATTAGAGAAACCCGAAGCATAAAACCACCCATGGTATAAAGATAGAGAGGAGGGTATGACCATTCACAAATTAAATTTAAGCTGGATGCATAATGTAATGCCCAATAATCCCTAACGCTAAAACCAAACCCACATAATTATTATTCAAAAAAGCCTTAAAACAGAGGGGTCGATCACGGTCTTTAATCAGCATTTGTTGATACAAAAACAACCCCATACTGATAACTAGTGCTAGGTAAAACAGCCAGCTTAGTGTTAACCATAGTGCTACGGTAGTAAGTAGAAACAAACTGAGTATTTGTAACAGCATTATGATCAACTTATCGTATTGACCAAATAAGATGGCGGTTGATTTCACACCGACTTTAATGTCGTCGTTTTTATCTACCATGGCGTATTGTGTATCAAAGGCTACGGTCCAAGCTAAATTAGCAAAATATAACGACCACACTACCCAATTTAGGGATTGCCCTATTGCTACAAAAGCCATTGGGATAGACCAGCTGAAAGCAGCACCCAGTATGACCTGAGGCAAGTGAGTATAACGTTTCATAAAAGGATAGATAGTGGCCAATATCAAACCACCTATTGACATCAGTATCGTCTGCCAAGATAACGTCAAAACTAAAATTAAGGCGAAAAATAAAAGTAAAAAAAACAAACCCAATGCCTCTTTTTCTGTCACTTCTCCTGTTACTAGTGGGCGGGCTGAAGAACGTTCAACAAAACCATCTACATTGCGATCTGCATAATCATTGATCACACAACCAGCCGATCTCATCACCACTACCCCCAAAACAAACACAACTAATATATGTAGGCTTGGAAATCCTGCTGAAGCTATCCACATCGCCCATACGCAGGGCCACAATAATAAAAAGATACCAATAGGTTTGTCAGCACGCATTAAACGCCAATAAGCATTTAACTTTGTAGTTGATAATAGCCCTGAATTATCCATGATAGTTTATTTCATCTCTCGGTAAACTGGTGAACTAGGAAGGAACACTTCACTGACTGTCATTTTCAGATCGTCAAAAGTAAATGCAGATCGACGCCCCCATAAGTGCATCTCAGAGGATATATGTAATTGCGCTAAAAAGGCTTTGCTGGCAGACATATTAGTGACTTCAAACGGCATACGCTTAAATCGTTTATCATTAAAAATCAGTTGACCCAAAGGTTGAGTATTCAAGTTCATAAAATCGTTTTCACATAATCTTTGCGGAATAATAGAGCGAGCAAAAACCCAAGGTTGATTGTCACCCCATAATATTACTTCTCTAACCTGCCATTCTTTTAGATTTAATTGTTGCTGGGTAGAACACACTTGTTGAAATTCCTCAAGAGTGATGGGGGCTTGTCTTTGACCTAAAAGGGTTAAATGGAATGATGTGCATGCTGATTGAAGCTTTTCGGTTAATGAATCAGTGTCAAGTAACCAGTCTTTCAAACATGGGTTAGGAATAGTAAGGTGGTTAGGATCAGCCCATTGTGATGAGATACCGACCGGAAAAGTATAAGATGAGCTCAAATTTACAACGTTGTTGATTAGTAAAAATTAATAATAACAAGTCGATGACGTATACTAAAGTTAAATACCGCTCTGTCTGATTTAGTTTTAAGAGCTACGTAAAAGTTGGTAAGCTTAAGGAAAGTATAATGATAACTAAAATAAGAAACTCTCAATGAAACAAAACATATGGCTAATGACTAGTTTGCTAGCTCTTTTAAGTTATCACAACGTGGTAAACGGACAAGAGGTCTCCAGAAAAAGCTACGCTTATTTCAGTCTTGAGCCAGAGATAGTGACCAATTACTTAGGCTCTAGCGCAAAAAATAGGCTTTGTTAGGGTATCAATAGAATTAATGTTAGAAAATCCAGACCTTCTTGAAGTAGCTGAACATCACTCTCCCCAATGAGAGCTGCCACAATTGAAGTATTCGGTAGCCGAGGAGCAGAGGAAGTAAGTTCACTAAGTGGCCGCGAGAATATTAGGAATATTTGCTTAGAAAAATTACAAAAACTCATGCTCAGAGAAACTGGCTCTAAAATAATTAAAGATGTTATCTTTACAAAATACCTTTATTTCTAGAATCTCTGCAAACTATTTAATACTAGCGTTTTTTGCTCTGGTGACCAGAAACCAAGCAAAAAGGCATCCACATATTAGCCCCACCGTATGCGCAGTATTTGCCATATGCACGGGTAAGAAATCCAAATACCCCACAATTAGCCAAACCAATAAAAAACCAATGATAGGCTTAGGTAAGGATAATCCCCAACTGGGTTTTAACCAACCTAACCACCAAACACAGCCCACTAAGGCATACACTACACCGGAAAGTCCACCGAAGTTGGAACCACTAACCAATAACTGAGCAACATTAGATGCTGCAGCGGAAAATATAAAAAGTGCTAGCAAACTACTGAGGCCAAACGTTTTTTCAATTTGTTTACCTAATGTCCACCACCACAGCAGATTAAACGCAATATGCAGAACTGAGAAATGAAGCAGTGCGGGTCCTAATACTCGCCACCATTGCCCCGTTTCTAAAAGCGATGTAAATGGTTGTATTTTTAGCCAGGAATAAGGTGATGAAACGCCGACCATTGCCAATAAATAAATCACCAAACAAATTACCAATATACTTGAAGTAAATGGAGCCTGTTTTAAATCCGCAACAGTTTTGCCTACCGAGAAATACTGCTTCGTCATTAATTTAACCGTTTCGCCAGATTGCCAAGCAGCAGTTTGATATTTTACGTTATTCGGGTTAATAACAAACTCTTCAGCCAGCTGTTTGGCTTTGTTTTGGTCAGTTGACTCCAGTAACATCACTACATGAGAGTACTCATTAGCTGAATATTGATACTCAGCTTTAATACCTTGTTCGATAAGATAAATAGCGAGTAATCTTGCTGGTTGCTCTTCAGAAAAAGCGACTAACTTAAGCGGGGTAAACAAACGTATTATACTTCCTATAATCTTTAAACATCTGGATGTGAAACTTCAAAAGACTGGTCTTGACGCCACGCCTCAAATCCACCGTCTAGACTATATACCTCTTCAAAACCTTGGTGAATTAAAAACTGCGCTGCTTGTTGACTGCTAATACCGTGGTAACAACAAACAATCACAGGCGTATCAAATTCCACATCAGTCATAAAACTACTCAGCGAACCATTGGTTAAGTGAGTAGAATTTTTAATATGACCCGCTGCAAAAGCAGCGTCGTCGCGAATATCGACAATTCGTACAATACCTTCAGACAGTTTTTGTTGTGCCTGTTGCACAGATATATGGGCAAATTGCTCCATCTAGATGACTCTCCTCAAAAATTTATTGTTAACCTGAACTCGGGATAATGAGTGTCGAAGGTATCCAATTAAACTATCATAAATTCAAGCTGTTACATAACGTTCACGTTGTTAAACTACCCAAGTGTGACTCAACATCAAAATTTTAGTGATTATCGGGGCTCATTTTCATACGTAATTGTGCACTATTACCAGAAATTAAAACGAAGACATGGGCTAAATAGCGGTGTTGAGCAGCGCTGCTTATCTCGCTTATAGGTTAACTCTATTGCCAATTTAGGATCACCTTACCAGATTGGCCGGACCCCATAACATCGAAACCTTGCTGAAAATCATCAATAGCAAATTGGTGGGTTACCATAGGCTTTAAATCTAACCCTCCTTGGATCAGGCTAGCCATTTTATACCATGTTTCAAACATCTCACGGCCATAAATGCCTTTTATCATCAGACCTTTGAAAATCACTTGATTCCAATCTATCGCTACATCGTTAGGTGGGATACCTAACATCGCTATTTTGCCACCATTGTTCATTTTATCGAGCATATCACGCAATGCCACTGGCACACCTGACATCTCAAGGCCCACGTCAAAACCTTCGGTCATACCTAATTCATTCATCACATCTTGCAACTGAGTATTAGATACATTCACCGCACGAGTGGCGCCCATTTTAGTGGCTAAATCTAGTCGATACTCATTTATATCTGTGATGACCACATTTCTTGCGCCAACATGGCGCGCCACAGCAGCAGCCATTATACCAATAGGCCCTGCGCCTGTTATCAAAACGTCTTCGCCAACCAAATCAAATGATAAAGCTGTGTGTACCGCGTTGCCAAAAGGGTCAAAAATGGCGGCTAAGTCACTGGATATATTATGCGGAATTTTAAATGCATTAAATGCAGGTATAGCCAAATACTCGGCAAAGGCACCTTGCCTGTTGACTCCCACTCCAGTGGTATTTCTACATAAGTGGCGACGACCTGCACGGCAATTTCGGCAATGACCACAAGTGATATGCCCTTCGCCAGACACTCTATCGCCTAGTGCAAAGCCGCGCACTTCTTGGCCAATATCTACTACTTCACCGACATACTCATGGCCAACAACCATAGGCACAGGAATAGTTTTTTGTGCCCATTCGTCCCATTGGTAGATATGCATATCAGTACCACAAATTGCGGTTTTATGAATTTTAATTAGTAAATCATTGTGACCAACGGTTGGTTTTTCACACTCAGTCATCCAAATGCCTTTTTCTGAGTGTAACTTGGCTAACGCTTTCATCAGATGACTCCCAACTCTTTGCCGACTTCAATAAAAGCATCGACTGCAAAATCAACTTGTTCAAGACTATGGGCAGCAGACATCTGGGTGCGGATCCGCGCTTGTCCTTTGGGCACTACAGGGAAAGAAAACCCCACGACGTAGACGCTTTTTTGCAACATTTTATCCGCCATATCGCTGGCCAACTTCGCATCACCTAACATCACAGGAATGATCGCATGATCTTTGCCAGAAAGTGTAAAACCCGCAGCTGACATTCTCTGGCGAAAATGTGCAGTGTTGTCGATTAACTGTTTTCGCAGCGCATCACCATGTTGCATCATTTCAAACACTTTTATAGATGCGGCAACAATTGGCGGTGCAACAGAGTTTGAAAACAGATACGGGCGAGAGCGCTGACGTAGCCAATTAACGACTTCTTTTTTGCCTGACGTATATCCACCAGACGCACCGCCTAGGGCTTTACCCAAGGTACCGGTTAAAATATCCACTCGCCCCATCACATCACAATATTCGTGGCTACCCCGACCATTTTCACCAACAAACCCAGTAGCATGGCAATCGTCGACCATCACCAACGCTTGATATTTATCGGCCAAATCACATATTGCGGCCAAGTCTGCAATCACACCATCCATAGAGAACACCCCATCCGTGGCAATCAGCTTAGTGCGCGCGCAATCTGCGTCAGCTTGAATAAGCTGCGCCTCTAAAGCTTGCATATCGTTATTTGCGTAACGATAACGTTTAGCTTTAGATAATCTCACCCCATCAATGATACTTGCATGGTTCAGTGAGTCAGAGATAATGGCATCTTCAGCATCTAAAATAGTTTCAAATAATCCACCGTTGGCATCAAAACAAGAAGGATAAAGAATAGTTTCTTGTGTGCCTAAAAAGTCACTTATGGTTGCTTCTAACTGCTTGTGAATATCCTGCGTCCCACAAATAAATCGTACCGATGCCACACCAAACCCGTGACTATCTAAGCCTGCTTTTGCAGCATTTATCAGCTCTGGATGATTGGCTAATCCTAAATAATTATTGGCACAGAAGTTAAGTACTTTTTGCTCATGATTAACTTCAATATCAGCTTGTTGGCTTGATGTAATAATGCGTTCATTTTTGTATAGCCCTTGTGCCTTAGTATCTTCAATTTGCTGTGCCAAGCGAATATAAAAGTCATTTTTCATGGGTAATCCTATGTATGGGACGAAAATAAGCGGATCATATATATTCAATATGATGAATGATAATTTTTAGAACAGAAAGTTATATGCAAGTGGCAAATTTTTTTTACACTATAGGTCAAAAGTTTGTTAAATATTTCTGTCAGATAAAATAAAAGTATAAATCGCTATATGGTATTGGGCGGAGGGTAAAATGCTTCGTATTTGTTCAACGCTCAGTTCTTTAGCTTCAACTTAGGATTTCACCACAACTCGCACCACAGCATCTGACTATCAGTCTAAAAGACTACAGATAATAGACAGTCCAAACCAGCAAACAGAATCAACTGAATCTGTTGAAAAATGTGATCCAAAAGCGCACTCCTACCAGAGTACACTTTCACACTAAATGAGTTTTAAAAATAGCTATACTTTGGTAAAAATTAATTACGATTCAGTCTGACAGATTAACTACAGCATGGCTAATGTTGAACTAATGGCACTTTTCAATTTGACAGAATCTGATAAAGTAAACTTTGTTTATATACTCTCACCTACACGCAGAAACCATGACCAAGACTTTTAAACCCAGTACCAAGCAGCAAATTGTGTTACTCGGTTATTCATTATTATGGCTACTGATTATTCCCTTTGCCTTTTGTCACTTTGTTTACCAACTTATCAAACGCAAACCTGGATATACAGAAGCCCGTCTGTCACGCTATGGTTTTACATCAAAGCAAGCTAACCATAAGAATGGCCCCCTGATCCACTGTGCGTCGGTGGGTGAAGTAGTGGCAATACAAAATTTAGTTGAACAACTATTAAATAATAATCCCAACCAACGCATTACCATCACCACGAATACCACCACAGGTGCTGATAGGGTGAAACAGTTGTTTGCAAGTCGTGTTGAACATGCTTATTTACCTTATGATTTCCCACTTTGTATAAAACTTTTCCTAAAGATAAAACAACCAACCAAAGTACTCATTAATGAAATGGAATTGTGGCCGAATTTATGTCATCAATGTTGGTGTTCGAATATCCCTATTCTTATTATAAACGGTAGGATGAGCGAAAAGTCGACTAAAACTTATCAAAAATACCCTTCGTTATTTCAACCTATGTTCGAAAAAATCACTGCCATCTGTGCCCAAGACCAAAGAGATTATCAGAACTACATGACCCTTGGGGTAAATCCTGACAAGCTAACCTTGACCAATAATATTAAGTTCGATTTGACTATCTCCGCTCAAGACATTGCGCTAAGTCACACAATTAAAACAAAATTTGTACTAGAACAGCGTTTACTCATAGTGGCCGGTAGCACCCATGAACCGGAGGAACAAATTTTACTGGATGCCTATTTAGCGTTGGTAATACATTACCCGGCATTATTATTAATTATTGTCCCTCGCCATCCTCACCGCTTTGGTAAAGTTCATCAACTGCTTCAAACACAAAATATTGAAACAGTTTTGATGAGCGAAGAAAAACCATGTCAGACCAATTCTCAAGTACTATTGTGCGATCAAATGGGGATGTTGCGTTCCATCTACGCATTAGCGGACATCAGTTTTGTAGGCGGCAGTTTGGCTGATAGAGGTGGGCACAATGCATTGGAGCCTGCGGCTTTAGGTGTGCCAATATTGATGGGTGAGTCGACTTACAATAACCCTGCTATTTGCCAAGCCTTAGCCTATAGTGGCGCATTGCTCACAGTGACAGATGCTCAGCAAATTGAATCTGCTTGTAAAAAATGGTTAGACAACCCTCAACAAAGAAAATTTGCAGGTGATGCGGGCAAACAAGCGTTAACAGATAACAGTGGTGCGATTCAAAAAACCCTAGATGTCCTTACTGTTTACCAGTCTTATTAATTGTATCCCTATTATAAGCTACGAAAAAACGCGATTAAACGTGTTGCTTCGTCTTCCACACGGTAACTGTCCTCGACTCTTTTACGCCCCTCAATACCCATTTTTGCAAGTTTTTTGGTATTCGATAATAATAAATCCATTTTGTCAGTCACGGCTTGTTGATCATTCACAGGCACAATATAACCATCTACACCTGGACGAACAATTTCCTCCCAAGCGCCGGCTTCTGTTGCCAATACCGCTGCTCCGCTGCTCATGGCTTCCAAAACAGTTAAACCAAATCCCTCATTATCACTCAACGCTGCAACCAAAGACAGTGCACTAAATATTGTGGGTATTTGTTCAAATGGAAGCTCACCGGTGAAAGTGATCCTATCAGCCATATCAGCCTGTGCCGCCTTGGTTTTTAACTGCTCGACAAACTCTTTGTTGCTTGGTGAAATTGCGCCAACAACCACACAATGGTAATCAGGATACTTATCAAACAGTTCAATGCAGGCTTCAACAAACAAGTGCACCCCTTTTTGTTGTCTGACGCGACCTAAAATTCCAATGCCATATTTACCTCCAAAGCCTAATTCAGCCCATGCTTGCTGTTTATCTTTAGCAGGTAAATAATCATTAACTTGCACGCCATGGGGGTTGACTAAGTTTGGGGGATCACATAAAAATCCCGCTGACCTTTTACTTACCGCAATCACAGCGTCCATTTTTCGGGTTAACCACACAGTTGATGCTGAACGTTTGCGCTGTGCGGCCGAACTAAACACTAGCTTAATTTTTGCTCTAAACAGGTATTTCAATAATATACCTTGGATCATTTCATCGACGCGGCGAGCATGAAAAATACGCCACTTGCCATTTCTGAGTTGTCTTCGACACATTTTTGCTGTTTGCCAAAAACTAATAGCTAAAGCTTGATCAGGTAAAAAATGTGGCCCCATGATGCGTAAGTTAATTAGCCCTTTTTGATAGGACATCACTTGCAGCATAGTGGATGTCACACCTGAAAAATTTGAATTGGAGTTACCAATAATTAATTCAATTTCGCCTGAGTGCGCTTCATTAGAAACGTGATTATTCATAGATGGAAATTACTCAATTTGTTGAAACACAAAACAGCTACTTGGACCTGCACTTCCCTAAGTAATATGTATACAATACACTCATCACTTCTGATTCAAAATTATAACATGGTTACTATTCAGCAAAAAATTATAAACTCACATGTCATTTTATTTGATAAAGAACATTTTCCTGAGCCTACCCCCCCAAACTTTACAGGGCAATACTGGCAGACACAAAATGCCATAACCGGCCAATCCAAAGGTCGTGGCATCACCTATTTTTTTCAACATGACAAAAGTGAATATGTTTTACGTCATTATCGCCGTGGCGGGTTGATTGGAAAAGTGCTGAGCGATCAATATCTGTACACAGGTCTTGAGCAATCCCGTGCATGGCAAGAATTTAGGCTACTGCAGCATATGCAAACACTGGGTTTGTCTTCTCCTAAACCGAGCGCAGCAATGGTCACTAAACACGGTTTCTACTATCAGGCCGATATTATTACAACAAGAATTCCTTATGCCCAAGACTTACATCACATTTTACTAGAAAAAAGCATTGCCGCAGATGTATACCAAAAAATAGGTCACACTATTGCCAAATTTCATAATCATCAAATTTATCATCACGATTTAAATATTCATAATATTATGCTTGATGCCGAGTATGGCGTTTGGTTAATTGATTTTGATAAATGCGGAATTAAACAAGGTAATAATTGGAAGGAATCAAATATCGCGCGTCTAAAACGTTCGTTTGAAAAAGAAAAAAGATTACATAATATTCATTGGCAACTGCCTAATTGGAAAATCCTAATGACTGCCTATAACACAGCAGCAGTAGCTAATTAAGCCGATATTTAATCTCCGAAAACACCAATTTATCGGTTTTTGAATCAGCATCGTCCACTTTTCCATGCTCAATGCTTGCACCAAATTTGACTAACCAATTACCATAAGCTGCTTGATAAAAGCCGCTTAACCTGATCACTTCCTCACTCATATCACTTAATATCGGTGAAGGCGTGCCCTCATATTTATTGAGTATTAAGCGATTAAGTACCAGTTCGAAAAAATCGCCATTGTGATAGTTTTTATTGATACCTAGCGTGAGCATCTTCGAATCACTATCAAAACTACTACCGATAGCACGGCCATATCGACGATAGCCTGATTGATAAATCTCATACTCATAGTAACATTTTTTTTCATTAGTACCGACATGGGAGCAAGCAACATTGGTATCACTAGACTCGATAAACACTTTATGACCCCAAAGGTAAGTTGATAAACCAATCAAATTTGCATTATCAGTTACACGATAATAATCAACCGCATCTTCACCAATACGTTGTCCATAAATGTTAAAAGGCCTATTGAACAACATCACGCTGTATTTGAAATCCAAGCCTGCAAGATGGTTACCTAGTTTGGAATCTAATGTATACTCACAAGTCGCCGCACCGTTTGCACATTGGGTTTGAAAGGTCACCACCCTTAACCAATCACTGATGGAATGAGGCTGCTCTTTACCGCCCCAAATTGCACTCCAAGACAACCCCAACTCTAAACCAGAAATTGGACTGAAATTAAAACGCGTCATCCATAGCTTTTTATCTGGCATGGCTCTTTGACTTTCTAATTGTCCAATTTGCACAGTCAGAAACCAAGGACCAAGATACCGCAACCACTTATTTTCAGAACGTATGGCTTGGGAGCGAGAAAAGCTTATAGAGGGAACAGGCCTAGCATTATTAGACATAATCAGACTGCTGGATTGTGCTGGCCCCCACCACTGGTTCAATGAACCCACCCGTAGATTCCAATCACCAAATTGATAAGCCAAAAAACTTTGGTCAAAGTGACTTCCCCCACCGCGTTCATAGTTAGTCGATATTTGCCCAGCCCAACGGCCAGCATAAAACTCTTTAATTACATTTAGTTTGACTTTTCCGGCCTGTACACTTTCCCCCCCCACAAACCTGCTGTCGTCTTTTGCGCCATAGAGGCTGATAACAGAATGACCCTTTTGTTTTTTATGGGTTTGTAGATAATGTTTCAATCGCTGCGCAGAGATGGCAGGAATACTCGGAAGAGTGTGTACCTGAAGTTTTTCTAACTGCTTTGCAATACCTTTCCAAGGAACAGGGTAACTGCTCACTGATGCATCTATCACCCCCCACTCCACTAACACTTGTAAGTCTTGGTGCAATTGTGGTTCAAGTGTACCAATCCAGGGAGAACACCACCCCTTAATTGACCAAAATAAACAAATATAAAAACAGTAAAAATGTCTCTGTCGAACTTTTAACAACATTATCCCCAATAAAATATCTTTTCGCCTTGGGCACTGCCCACGAATATAACCGACCTTTAAACACATTAACGGAATGACTCAGCGTATAAGTCATTCCGTTAATGCCGAACAGCGGCTTTTACTAATCTCTAACTAACCGATATCATACGGAATATATTGTACGAATGCTAAGAACAATGGGCTTGAGTTAAGGCTTTAATAGAACGTCAGTTTATTAATTAATAGGTGAACAGTGAGTAGAATCATAACATTTGGTACATATGATGTATTACACATCGGGCATATAAAATTGCTTAAGCGCGCAAGGTCACTAGGAAGCCACTTAATAGTAGGCGTATCCTCTGACGAGCTTAATAGAAATAAAAAAGGTCGAGAGCCTATTTATCCTCTAAAAAGTCGATTGGAAATCATCTCTTCTCTAAGGTTTGTTGACGATGTATTCGTGGAAGATTCAATGGACTTGAAAGCTGAATACATTACTTCAAAGAATGCAGATATTTTAGTTATGGGTGATGACTGGCAAGGCCGATTTGACCATTTAAAACATTATTGTCAGGTAGTATACTTACCTCGTACCCCTTCTATCTCCACAACTGAAGTCATTGAGATAATCAAGGAAACAATGTGAGGCACTATCTATTTTATGTAGCTCACAATTATGCCTTTGAAATATTACGTCCACTGCAACAAGAAATTCGCCGTCGCGGCCACGATGTGGCATGGTTTGTAGATGGTGACGAAATAAATTCTGATTATTTTGATCCAGATGAAAATATATTAGTCACAATAAAACAAGTAGTTAATTATAATCCTAGAGCTGTTTTCGTACCCGGAAACTTAGTGCCAGATTTTATTCCTGGTTTAAAAGTGCAAGTCTTTCATGGTTTTGAATGGAAGAAAAAAGGGCATTTTCGAGAGCGAGGGTGTTTTGACTTGTATTGCACCCAAGGTCCTTTTTTCACTCAACGATTCGAACAGATACGTGCAACTCATCCACATTTCACAGTAATAGAAACAGGTTGGCCGAAAACAGATACCTTATTTAATGCCACAGCATACGACTGGCTAAATAGACGTAATGTGAAAACAATACTTTATGCTCCTACTTTTTCACCGGCATTAACATCTGCAACGGCTTTATTTGATGACATTACTTTATTAGCTAAGACCCATCAGGATTGGCAGTGGATAATTAAGTTTCATCCAAAAATGGCAAAAAACCTAGTTCAACAATATCAAAACATAAGCTGTGACAACCTGCATGTAATTGAAACATCAGAGCTCGCTCCTATACTACAAGTAGCAGACGTGATCGTATCTGATACTTCGTCAATTATTACTGAATTTGGTTTACTCAACAAACCAATTGTTACTTTCAATAATAAAGAGCCAGAATCACATTTATTAAATATATCTGAGGCAAAAGATTTATTTTCGGCAATAGAACAAGCCTTAAAGGCAGACCCATCGCTGCTTAAAACAATCCAACATAATACTAATTTGATGCATCCTTATTTTGACGGCAATTCTTCAGCCAGGGTACTAGATGCCACTGAGAAAACAATCCAATCACCACCTAAAGAATTAAAAACCAAACCACGTAATTTATTGCGAAAACTTAAGATGCGAAAAAAACTCGACTATTGGAAAGTTTGATATACACCATAATACAAATAAATTAGTAAAATTCATCTCAATCGGGTTAGCCTAAAAGAAATCAAGTAATAAGGTCAATTATGCACAGAAAAGCGATATATCCGGGTACATTTGACCCTGTTACTAATGGTCATGCAGACCTAATTGAACGTGCAGCCAAAATGTTTAACGAAGTGATTGTCGGCGTAGCTTCTAACCCCAGCAAACAGCCTCTATTTAGCTTAGAAGAACGAGTCGAACTCATTAAACAAGTGACGGCACATTTGGATAATGTAGAAGTGATTGGTTTTAAAGGGTTACTGGCTGATTTTGCTGAGAACCAAGGAGCGAGTGTTCTCGTTCGTGGGCTTCGTGCTGTATCTGATTTTGAATATGAGTTTCAGCTAGCGAATATGAATAGAAGACTCAACCCTGATCTTGAGAGCGTATTTATGACACCCGCTGAAGAAAATTCCTTTATTTCATCCACCTTAGTCAAAGAAGTGGCTTTACACAGAGGTCGGGTAAACGAATTCTGTCACCCTGCAGTAATTGATGCGTTGCAACAAAAGCTACATAACAAATAGACCCGTTAAGGGGCTATTTACCAACGCTGAGGGCTCCCTCTTAGCGCTGACAGGTCCCACAGTAAAAAGTATTACGTTGCCCAATGTTTACTGATTTAATGGGCGACAGACACGCATCGCAATTTTCACCCGCACGACCATAAACCAGCAGTTGTTGTGAAAAATAGCCTGGTTGTCCATCTGCTTGCACAAAGTCTTTGAGGGTAGTGCCACCTTGTTCAATGGCGCTTGCCAAGACTTTTTTAATAATGTCCGCCAATTGCATATAACGTTTTTTAGTTACTTTACTGGCCTGCTTACGCGGATCAATACCTGCAATAAATAACGATTCATTGGCGTAAATGTTTCCTACTCCCACCACCACCTTATTGTCCATAATAAATTTCTTTACAGCGACAGATTTACTACGAGACAACTCATACAACCTGTTTCCATCAAAATTGTCAGTTAATGGCTCTGGACCCAGTGATGCCAATAAACTTAGTGTGGGTTCATTACAACCTTGCCATAAACAAGATCCAAACCTTCGCGCATCATTAAATCGCAAACACACACCATTTTGCATCACGATATCCAAATGATCATGCTTCTTCACTTCTGTATCGCAATCTACCACACACAGTTTGCCTGACATGCCCAAATGTAAAACAATGCTGCCTTTACTGGTGTCTAATAACAAATACTTAGCGCGGCGACGGATTGAAGTGATAACTAAACCTTCGGCTTGGTGTATATCCATTGGAATAGGCCAGCGTAATTGACGTTTGCGCACAATGATTGTTTGAATAACTTGATTTTCAAGGTGAGGGCTAATACCCAACCGACTTACTTCGACTTCTGGTAATTCAGGCATGTTTTACTCTGATAGGGTTAACATTTGATAACTGGGGCTGATTAGCAGGTATATTTGTTTGTTTATTTTCACTAAGGTTTTATCCTCAAGTTGCATAAAATGATAGTCAATGGGCAATGCTTGCCCAGCAAACCAGAGTTGCACTGTTGATAAAGGCGACTGCCCATTAGAGTTTCCATCAAATAAGCTGATATTAGCATTGGTCCATTGTTCGACTAAGCTTACAAGCTCTTCATTACTATACTTTCTACCATATTTCCCAGAAGTTGTTCGCCAGCCTTGACCAATTCGTTCTACTTTTTCTTGTTCAAACGCCATAGTCGTGATGGTCATGTTAGGGGCCACAAGCGTAAGCAATGATGGAGCATTGCTGTCCCCATCACTTAAAAAAAGGCTGCTAAAATTGAATAACATGATCAGTATTAGCATACTGACAATGATGACATTATTCCAAGCGCGCTGTGATAGCTTGATCATGTGAAAATTAAAACCGAATAAAATAAGGTGTGAGGGATTATGACATAAGATGTAATTGCAAAAAACCCGACAAAAGCCGGGTTCTTCAGGAGACAAAAACAATAAATTTATTTGATTTTGGCTTCTTTAAACAAAACGTGCTGGCGAACTTTAGGATCAAACTTTTTGATCTCCATTTTGCCAGGCATATTACGTTTGTTTTTATCTGTAGTGTAATAAAAGCCTGTACCAGCACTAGACACTAATTTAATTTTTTCGCGCATAATCTGCTTCCTTAAACTTTAACACCGTTGGCACGCATATCAGACAATACTGTATCAATACCTTTTTTATCAATAATACGCATACCTTTAACAGATAAACGTAATTTCACGAAACGGTTTTCACTTTCAACCCAAAAACGGTGGGATTGAAGGTTCGGCAAAAAACGACGACGGGTCGAATTTTTTGCGTGAGAGCGATTATTACCTACCGCTGGACGCTTGCCTGTAACTTGACATACTTTGGCCATGGCCTTTGTCTCCAAACAATCTAAAAATTTAGCTCTGACTCATGTTTAATCGTAATCAATCTACGAGTCAGCTAACGCTATTAACAAGAGGGCGCATTTTATACAGTAAACTAGGGATGAGTTCAAGAATAATGTGTAGAAAAGCAACTCTTTCGTCGCTTGTCGGCATAATTACCTGTCTATGCTAAGTTTTTAGCCCAATTCTTGTTTTTTTCCCGTGATAACGAATACGTAAACACTTCACTTTTAAAGCAAAATATAACTAATTAAAAATACAAAATATCTAATTATTATCGATTGTCTAAAGCAAACCTCTTTGCGCAAGCGATACAGCTGTTCCATCTCCAATCACGAAGTGATCGAGCACTTTAATATCCATTAGGTTAAAGGCGGCAATAACACGTTTGGTGATACTTTTATCTGCCTGGCTTGGCTCTGCAATACCTGAAGGGTGATTATGGGCGAGGATCACCGCAGCGGCATTGTCGATTAATGCTTGTTGCACTAAAACTCGAGGATAAACTGATGCGCTATCAATTGTGCCATAAAACATAGGGCGATATTTTATGAGTCGATGTTGGCTGTCGAGTAGTAACATAGCAAATACTTCATGGGGTTGGTCTCTTAATTTGCCCATTAAATACGCTTGAGTTTGTTCTACGGAGCTAAAGGCATCGGTTTTAATCAAGGTTTCAGCCATAAAACGTTGGCTCATTTCTACGCTTGCTTGTAGTTGAGCAAATTTTGCCTGACCTAATCCTTTTATTTGACAAAAGTCATGTTCAGAAGCGCCAAGTAAGCGGCGTAAACTTCCAAATTCTGTAAGTAGCTTTCTAGCAAGATCAAGAGCACTATAACCTTTAATGCCGGTACGAAGAAATATGGCCAATAGTTCTGAATCGGAGAGTGTTGCGGCCCCTTTAAGTAATAGCTTTTCTCTGGGGCGTTCTTGTTTGGGCCAATCCGTAATTTTCATGCGTCCTTGCCTTATCGGTCAATAATCAGCTACGGTTTTTAAGTTAATACTTAACAAAACTTCAAAATAAGCCTAGCAAATGAAGGCTATTCAAGCCAATAATGTGCTTAACAGGCCCAGCAACATGTCAAAAAGAGCCCATGCAACTCGATAAAACAAATATTATTTTAGGTATTACTGGCGGCATCGCAGCCTACAAAACCCCAGATCTAGTGCGTAAGCTTGTTGCCAAGGGTGCAAACGTTCGTGTGGTTATGACCGATTCAGCTAAAGAATTTGTTAGCCCTTTGGCTTTACAAGCTGTGTCAGGCAACTCAATTTCTGATAATTTATTAGATAAAGATGCAGAGGCGGCTATGGGACATATTGAACTAGCGCGCTGGGCAGATAAGTTATTGATTGCCCCTGCCACTGCTAACTTTATGGCTAAATTAACACATGGTTTAGCAGACGACTTATTGTCTACTTTATGTCTTGCTACAACTGCACCTATTTACGTAGCCCCAGCAATGAATCAACAAATGTGGAATGCCGACGCAACGCAGGCCAATTTAAATTCATTAGAATTACGGAAAGTACAGTTTTTAGGCCCTGCCCAAGGAGAACAGGCCTGTGGTGATGTCGGCCCTGGACGAATGCTTGAGCCACAAGAAATTGCAGATCTATTGTGGCAACAAACACCAGAAAAAACGTTGACGGGTAAACGTATTACTATAACCGCAGGCCCAACTCGTGAAGAAATAGACCCCGTGCGTTATTTGTCTAATCATAGCTCTGGTAAAATGGGTTATGCATTGGCGATTGCAGCACAAGAGCTAGGGGCGACAGTGACTTTAATTAGCGGCCCTGTAAATTTACTTCCGCCGGCTAATATTCAAACAATACCTGTATCTAGTGCACAGCAGATGCACGATGCGGTCATGCACACGACTCATACCTGCGATATTTTTATAGGTTGCGCCGCAGTAGCCGATTATCGGGTACAACACACATCCAATCAAAAAATCAAAAAATCAAATAGTGAGTTAACGCTTACTTTTGTTAAAAACCCTGATATTCTTAGTGATGTAGCACATTTAACGAATGCGCCTTTTACTTTAGGTTTCGCTGCAGAAACCCAAAACTTGCGAGAATATGCTTTAGGCAAATTACAGCGTAAAAAGCTCAACATGATTGCTGCAAATGACGTATCTGATAGTACAATTGGTTTTAACAATGAGCAAAATGCACTTACGGTATTTTGGTCAAAGGGTGAAAAAAAACTAGATGTTGCCGATAAGCAATTACTGGCTATGCAGTTAATGCACCTAGTAACCCAAAGATACATAGAAGACTCTAACGACTGACGCCACTTTCGCCTAGGAATCCAGAATGCCAGCTACAAAACGCCCCAATCGCCGTGCGCAAATTCTTCAAGCTCTGGCGAGCATGTTACAAACCAACCCAGGACAACGGATCACTACAGCTAAACTAGCTGCTCATGTTGGAGTATCTGAGGCGGCGTTATACCGTCACTTTCCAAGCAAAGCACGGATGTTTGAGGGATTGATTGAGTTTATTGAAGAAACCTTATTTTCTCGTATCAACAAAATTATCAATGAAGAAAAAGACACCGCTACTCGCTGCCAACTTATATTGCATCTTATTTTGGGTTTTGCTGAAAAAAACCCTGGTATAACCCGTATTTTAAATGGCGATGCATTAATGGGCGAGCAAGACAGATTGAGACAACGCATTGCACAATTGTTCGAACGCCTAGAAACTCAGTTGAAGCAAGTATTGCGCGAACGTAAATTACGTGAAGGCAAAACATTGCCTGCAGAAGAAGGCATCATAGCTAACATGTTAATTTGTTTTGCAGATGGTCGTATCAATCAGTTTATCCGCAGTGAATTCACCAAAAAACCCACTGATAACTTTGCAGAACAATGGCAGTTAATTCATAGACAGTTTTTTTCTTAAGTATCTATAAATCAAAAAAGGGACTCTTTAGTGTCCCTTTTTTGATTCAAATTTGGATTTTTTATTCTATTTTGAGAAAGTTTCTCCAAAAAAGTCACCATCATTCCAATTAGGACGTTGCACCTGGTTAGCCAATGTCAACCCTATATGATAATTCACCTCAGTAAACTTAGTTGCTGCTTTCCAATTAAAAGCTTGGTTAAAATCATCGCTTGGCTTGTGATAGTTTGTCTTAAGAAAATGATTAAACTGCTCACTGCCATCAATCTTAGGATCTACTGATTTAAAACCAGGCACTAAAAATACCGCAGGAATACCTTGTTTTACAAAACTGTAGTGATCAGAGCGAGTAAATAGAGCTTGGTCGGGCATCGGGTCAGGGCTTAACTCTAATCCAATTTTCTTAGCCGCTTTTGCCACAGAAGTTTTCATATCACTATGATCGGCACCAAAAGCGATGACATCGGCAAACTCATAAGTCAGTATTGGCATATCAAGATTCACATTTGCCACTATTGAACCCAAGGGTACCGTAGGATTTTGGGCATAGTAGTCTGAGCCTAACAAACCTTTTTCTTCACCCGTAACAGCTAAAAACACAATGGATCGTTTTGGGCGCTCGTCGAGCTGACTAAATAATCTTGCCGTTTCCATTAATACAGAAGTCCCCGTCGCATTATCCATAGCGCCATTATTAATCTTGTCTTTTTTTACCGTTTTGGCAAAACCGATATGGTCAGAGTGAGCAGAATACACCACATATTCATTTTTAAGACTAGGGTCTGAACCTTCTAAAATTGCAGCCACATTGGGGCTAGTTATAGAGTTGTGGGTGCTTTTAGATTCAAGTTGAATTTCCATAAGCAAATTAAACCCCTTAGGTGACTGATCATTTTCCAACATCGCATAAATTTGCTCTAAATTTTGCTCTGCATCTGTAAATACTAGCTCTGACGCTTCTTTGCTCAGATATACCGAACCTTTAATTTGTGGATACACGCCAGAAGGGTGTCCATCTTTGTTTGTCCAACGAACAACTGGAGTATGTAAAAAGTTTAATAGGTTTTGATACGGCCTCACTTTTTCAGCCCTTGGAGTACTAATTGAGATAAAACCCACTGCGCCATTATCAGATGCATGACGGAGCTTTTCTCGACTTGAACCAAAGTGTGCTCCCTCTTCACTGGAGAAGGACTTAGGTTTACCCGATAAGGTGACGACTATTTTGCCTTTAACATCCATATCTTGATAATCATTGTGCTGCAACTCAGGCGCTACGATACCGTAACCAACAAACACTAACTTGCCCGCCATCTTAGTCGTTTCTGTTATAGCGTCAGGGTAAGTGAGAAAATGTTTAGGGTAACTAAGCGTCACATCACCTTTTGAACCCCTTATTGACAATTTTATTGAAGATTGATCAATGTAAGACTGAACAAAATTCACTTTCTGCATATAAGTGTCATTGTTACCTGCTGGTGTTAAGCCATATTTTTCAAATTCAGCAGCAATATATAACTAAGCGATTTCGTGGCCTCTGGAACCTGTATCTCTGCCTTCTAATAAGTCATCAGATAGAAACCTAAGATGCGACTTAATTCGTGATGCCTCAGCAGATATTCCAGGTATTTGTTGAATTTGCTCTGGTTGACATGCAACCAGTAACACAGCTGTCAAAATGGCTCCCAAGCCTAGACTTAACTTCATATTGTTTCCCACTTGTTTTAGTTAGGTATTATAACTTGCACATTAAGCGAGATGCATAGCTACTTCAACCTTGACACACAATTAAACCCGACGAACTTTTCAAGAACTTCTGCTCTGCTAAAGTCATATGACAACCATGCCACGTAAAGCCCAAGACAAAATCCATACTGTGTTAAGACAAGCCATTGATGCGTTTTGGGTGCATGTTTATTATAGTACTATCATGTATGAGGGCATTCCCGATGACCGATTTCAATAATACCGGGCTTTATATCAAGTTTGGCAGTAAGTAGACTTTTCTTTACATAGCGCATTCAAACTGTTTACCTAAATAAGATCATGCAACCTTTTGAGTTTCATCAAGGGCTTGACTCTATTTGCTTTTAGAAAACCTCCAATTGTTAGGACACGTGCACGCTCGTATAAATATAAATCAACTGCACTTCAGCTGACTAGTTACGTTTAAGGTTACACCGTTAATGTTATTTTGACGGATGATACAGATGAGTGATAACTAGCCACTCAAACTTTATAAGACCCTTTTACTGTTAGACAAGAGTCCATATATCTATCTGTTAACTCAAATGGACTACTTTCTAATTATTAATAGATATACCCTGACTTAAATGGTCGATAATAATATTCTAAAACAAGTTTTTGTTAACCTTGCTATTAGTCAGACCATCACCATTATTAAGTTCCATAAACTATTTCTACTTTTAGCCCTGTCTATTAAGATGAGAAAAGTAGCTTATTATATTGAGTAGTTATTATGTCCAGTGAAAAGCATTTATTTCGCATCCAATTTATCGCTAGTGGTGAACGTTATGAACTTTACGTGCGTGAAGTTTGCCAAGGCAGCATGTTTGGGTTTATCGAAATAGGTGACTTTGTTTGGGATACGCATACCAGTTTAGTATTGGATCCTAGTCACGAAAAACTAAAAGATGAGTTTGCTGACGTTACTCGTACTTACGTACCTATGCATAGCATTTTACGTATCGATGAAGTCAAGAAACAAGGCACCTCAAAAATCACAGCTTTATCTGATAAAGTAACCGCCTTCCCTACACCGATTTATACACCCAGAAACTCACCTAAATAAAAAGTTATTTTCACCAAGGTTGAAATATGAAAACATTTTGCGGTTTACTAATATTGAGTCTTTTTTCGTATGTATGTTCTGCTACTGTATCGGTTAAGTTACAGCCATTGCTTGATGAAATTTGGCAATATAACTTATCTATTAGTCCTATATTTGCAACAAGCCAAGGCGTACATGATTTTGATAATAAACTTGCTAACATGTCACCTGATGCACTGGAGAAACGAGACTCTCAATTTCAGGACTTTTTAAAAAAGCTATCTTTTATAGATGAAACTGAATTAACCAGAAATGAGCAAATTAGCTTGTTAATTCAACAAAGGAATTTGCAGAACAAAATAGATGAATATCGCTTTAATGCTCATTATATGCCGCTTACATCGGAATCTAGCTTCCATAGTGGTTTAGCTTTTTTACCACGCTCTAGCCGTTTTAAAACCTTAGTGGATTATCAAAATTATCTAGAACGTCTTGAACAGTTCCCGATTTATTTTGAGCAACAGATTAATTGGATGAAAAAAGGCATACAAACCGGGTTCATACAACCTAAGGTAGTGCTGCAAGGTTTTGAAAATTCAGTCAAAGGCTTTATACATGACTCACCTGAAGACAGTGTGTTTTATGCACCCTTTCATAAATTAAAGACTGCCAGCATTGATTCCATTCACCATCAAAAATTAACGGAAGAAGCGAATAAAATAATTACGAACCATGTTTTTAGTGCGTATCAAAAATTTTTTGATTTTTTAATTACTGAATATATTCCAAAAGGAAAATCTAATATTTCCGCCATATCCTTACCAAATGGTGCGGCCTATTATCAGAATCAAAGTGATTTTTATACTACAACTCAAATGTCAGTAGATGAAATTCATACCTTAGGCCTAGGTGAAGTTAAACGTATTCGTGCTGAGATGCAGACTATTATTAATCAACTTAAATATGACGGAAGTATTAATCAGTTTATTCAATACTTGCGCACTGATAAAAAGTTTTATGCTCAAACAGCCGAAGAGCTGATAAAAGAAGCCTCATATATTGCGAAAAAGATGGATGCAAAACTTCCACAATTATTCAACTATTTGCCTCGCACTCCATACGGTGTAGAGCCTGTGCCCGAAAATATTGCACCAAAATATACAACGGGTCGTTACATCTCCCCAGCTAACGACAGCCAACCTGGTTTCTATTGGGTCAATACATTTGCACTTGATAAGCGACCTCTATACGCACTCACAGCTTTAACTCTCCATGAAGCAGTTCCTGGTCACCATCTACAGATATCTTTGTCTCGTGAAATGACAGAGCTCCCAGACGTAAGACGCTACACCTACATTTCAGCATTTGGTGAAGGTTGGGGATTATATGCAGAGTTCTTAGGTAAAGAAGTGCACATGTACGATGACCCCTACGATGAATTCGGTCGTTTGAGCTATGAAATGTGGCGAGCTTGTCGATTAGTGGTAGATACTGGCATGCATGTTAAAGGTTGGTCTAGACAAAAAGCCATCAACTATATGTTGGACAATACAGCTCTTTCTGAACATAACGTTACTACCGAGATCGATCGCTATATATCTTGGCCAGCACAGGCGTTGTCTTACAAAATTGGTGAACTAACAATAAAAAGATTACGTAACCAAGCAGAAGAAGCATTAGGTGCAAACTTTGATTTGCGGGAATTTCATCAAGCAGTTCTGGAACATGGGTCGATACCTCTTTCTGTATTAGATGAAAATATCCAACTATTTATACAACAACAGTAAGGTTCACATAACCTTACTATACAAAGCAGTCTGTTTTAAATTAAGCATTCCTTTAGTAATAAATCAAACTCATGTTTTTGCACGGGCATAATAGATAGGCGATTTGCTTTTTTCACTAGACCAATCTGCTCAATACTTGTCATCTGCTTAATGGTTTTTAAGTCCAAAGTTTCTTTAAATTTTTGTTTAAATTGTATATCAACCATTACCCATCTGGGATTATCTATTGGCGATTTGGGTTCGTAATATTGAGACTCAGGATCAAATTGTGTGTGATCAGGGTAGCCCTCTTTAATCACTTGAGCTAAACCAACGATACCAACATTTTTGCAACTAGAATGGTAAATAAATACCAGATCACCTATCTTCACGTTATCTCGTAAAAAATTACGGGCCTGATAGTTACGAATACCATCCCAATGTTCAGTTTGATCTGGAATATTGGCTAAATCATCAATGCTAAATGCATCTGGCTCAGTTTTAAATAGCCAATATTGCATAGGTAATCCTCTAATAGTTTATTTCATCGAACAGTAAGATCGTCACAACAACTATTGACGCACCCCATTTTAATCTAGACACAAAGGTAACAGCAGATAATTAACAATCAACCATAGTCGTTTCTGATATTAATTTAATTAGTATATATCTCACCAAAATAGCATTGATGTCATTCCTATATGATGTTTTAAAACACAAATACGTTATTTCTGGACAACATAAACTGGCAGTAAAAAGTAACTTTTCGTTAAAATAGACAAATTATATCAGGCTTTAATAAAACTTTTTTAATGGCGATATAAATGATGTGTTCATCTGCCAAATAAGATTCCAGTCCTTCTCATTATGGGGAGGTCTCATATCTTGTTAGCAAAAAAAACATAGGTTCTCAATTCATCTGAACTATTCAGGACTAGACTTACAAGTTTTTAAACAGAAAAAGGCCTACATTTGCGAGTGGTCTTTCTTCTAAATGGGGGTATGCGGGGGTGGCCTTCCAGCAATGTGCGAGGCACTCTACAGCGCCATACCAGTGCTACTTTGAAGGAGGATAAAGAAGCTTTGCCTGTAGCTGCTCAGATGCATAATCGATTAAGCCACAAGCCTTACTAAATTGCAGATACAAAAAAGGGCTACCCATACGGA